>NZ_CAXAON010000040.1:0-39439 GCF_963970495.1 Pseudomonas sp. EA_65y_Pfl2_P78
TCACCCTGGCTGGCGAGGACTACCTGGACCAGCCGCTGCGGTTTCAGGGTCAGTATTTCGATGGGGAAAGCGGGCTGCATTACAACCGGCACCGGTATTACGACCCACGGCTGGGCAGGTATCTGACGCCGGACCCGGTGAAGTTGGCAGGTGGGTTGAATCAGTATCGGTATGTGCCGAATCCGACGGGGTGGGTGGATCCGTTGGGGTTGAGTTGCCTTTGTCCGCCGTCGAAGCCGCGACGTCCTATGCAGTACGAGGCTGGTCGTGTGGTCGTCGAAGAGGGAGCGCCCCCGCTGCCGAAAATGACGGCGCAGGAGCGACGGGCGAGACTTGATGAAGTTGCTGAGGAAAATGCTAAGCGTCGGGTACATGAATATGAAAAAATTTATGATATGCACACTGTAAAAAAGCACAGTTCCGAAATTTCCGATCAAGCCCTTAAGCAGCGTGGTATTAATGGAGCTGATCCTCACACCGGGATCGTCCCAATACGTGCCAGAGGAAATCTTAGCTCGCAGTTTCATAACTGGCGGATGCATCTGGGCGGGTTAAATAAAGCGATGACAAAGGATAAGAATGGTTTGATTATGCACACAGGGAAAGATCAGAAGCGCAATCCAATAGTTAGGTTGGAGCTGCCTGGAGCGGGTCGTGGATATAGGCCAAATAGGATGGATGAACAAAATCCGAGCCTTAATGAGGAAATGAATTGGTTTGAAGTAAAGTTCGATCAGGTAAATACACAGAAGCCGTTTACGGGGTTTCCTGCTGAGGGCAAGTAATGTTGAAAGATCCGTTTTTGAATGAGCCTTTTGAACCAGGGTTAATGTGGTTTATTGGTGTGTTCGATGTTTATGATCGGGAAGAAACTCGAGGTGTAGAACTAGGAGTATACAACCCCAATGTCTCTGGTGATCGGGAGGTTCTGATCAGAAAGTATTGTCTGAATCTGCCGTACCTCTCCTATAGGCACAAGCTGGTTCTACTTGAGCACTTGAAAGTAAAACTCGAGGATCCAACATGCGACTTTCAACTTTTGTTCGAAATCGACCCGTGTGAAGCCGCGAGTTGGCCTCGTGGAGAGTGGGACTACCTCGAAAATCCTCGGGGGTTTTTCGAGGATATCTATAAGTTGGCGATGGAGGTTTGGGAACTGGATCTTGCAAAAGCCGCTAGTGAAGATCGTTCTGCATGGTAGTTTCGAATTTATTCGAAAATTCAACGATGGCCCGAAACGAGTGCTTCGGTAAAAGGTAGAGCATTCATACTGTCGATAAGATAAACGCTATACCCCGGAACATTCTTCGCATGATGCTTGGCCTGCGATGCCATTTCCGCGAGTTGACTAGCATCGAGTTGTGCGCAGGCTTCGGGGTGTAGATGCACGACGCCGATGGACAGCGACAACAGCGGAAACTCCTGCCGCACCCCTTGGCGATTCGGTGCGATGAAACAGCCAGCTTCGAGGTGTTCGGGGCGATAGAAGCGCCGGCATTGGCTCTGGAAATCATCGAGCAGTTGATTGAGGCGTTTGCGCCAATCCTCGGGGCCAAGGACCAGGAGGAAGTCGTCGCCGCCAATATGGCCGACGAAGTCGCGCGACGGGTCGACGCGCTCGTTTAGGCATTGCGCCAGACACAACAGGACTTCGTCACCGCGCCCATAGCCATAAATGTCGTTGAAGGGTTTGAAGCTGTCGATGTCGACGTAGCAGATGACCGACTCGCGGCCCTGTTGCAGCAGGCGCGTCAGGCATTGCTGGATCGGCACGTTGCCGGGCAGCAGGGTCAGCGGGTTGGCGTAGCGGGCTTGCTGGATTTTCAGTTCGGTGATCAGTTTGAGTACGTCGATCACGCGGCCGAGGCCGAGGTAGCTGCCGTTGAGCGTGATGATGAAGTCTTCTTCGATGCGCTGACGGGCACGGCTGGTGATCAGGCGGCTGACCTGTTGCAGCGACTGGCTCATCTCCACGGCCAGGAAGTCGTCGTTCATCAGTCGGCTGATGGGTTTGCGTGCGAACAGGTCGGTGGCGAACGGTTTGAGCAGAGCATCCGAGAGGGAATGACGATGGACGATGCCGCACGGTTGGCCTTGTTCGTCGAGTACTGCCAGTGAGTTGAGGTTGGCTTGGCGACGGAAGGCTTCCAGCACGGTGGCGGTGGGTGTGTCGCGCGGTACGGCCGATTGGTCGTTGAGCAGGGCGCTGAGGTCGCTGCCTTCGTCGTTCAGCGCGACGGCGCTGCTGTCGTGCTTGGGCATCAAGGCGCGGGCATCTCGAGGCGGGTGCTCCTGTGGACGTCCCAGCAAGTAACCCTGCACCAGATCGACCCCCATCTCTGTCAACACTGCCAGCTCTTCCGGCAGTTCGATGCCTTCGGCGATGACTTGTGCCCGGGATGCTTTGGCGATTTGCAGGATCGAGCCGACGAACTCACGCTTCAACGCGTCCTGATGTATGCCATCGATAAAGTGCCGGTCGATCTTCACGTAATCCGGACGCAGTTCCGACCATAGACGCAGGCTGGAATACCCGGCACCGAGGTCATCCAGTGCAATCGAAAACCCCATCGCCCGATAGTGATGCAAAGCGGTTTGCAGCAACTGGAAGTCATCGATCGGGGTTTGTTCAGTGAGTTCTATCACCACCTGACTCGGCGGGATGCCGAAGTCTTGCAGCAATTGCAGTGTCCGCCCTGGCTGATGCGCTGCTTCGAGCAAGGACTCCGGCGAGACATTGAGAAACAGCTTGCCCGGTAATTGCTGCTCGTTGAAGCGACGGCAAGCGCTTTGTCGGCAGGCGATTTCCAGTTCGCTTAGACGACCGGCCTGACGCGCCACTGCGAACAACGCGATAGGTGAGTGAAGAGGGCTGTTGGACGGACCACGGGTGAGGGCTTCGTAGCCAAGGATACGTCGCTCGGAAAGGCAAATGATCGGCTGGAACAGGCTGTTTAAACCGCTTTGAGTCAGGATCGAGCTCAAGGCACTCAGCTGTTCGGTCGTGGTCATGGCGATCTCTGGCGATAAAAAAGGACTGGGAGCGTTCTCGGTGAAGAGAGTGGCTCCCAGTCCTTTATTGCACGACAGAATGATGACTGTTTGATGACGATCCGGGGATCGTCAGCATTAAATTGCCATCACCTTACTTCTTCGCCACCTGATTGCTCAGCTTCAGGTAATCCAGCAGAACCCGGCCGGTCTCGGCCAGATAGGCGTCGTCTTCCGGTTTGACTTTGTCCGGATCGGCTGCGGCGAGAGCGTCTTCGTCTTCTTTCTTCAGCTCTTTGAGCGGTTCTTCGCCCTTGGCCTTGCGACGGATGTTCTCCATCACCAGTTGCTTGGCATCGATGTCGGCATGCTGGGCGCGGCGCTCGGTCTCGTTGAGGCTGACGGTTTTCTCCTCCATCAGCTTCTGTGCCAGTGCCAGCTTGTCGCGGATGAACACGAACTCGGCGTCTTTTGCAGAGCGGGTATCATGCTCGGACTTGAGTCGCACCAGGTAGGGCTTGAACGGATCGGCCGCCGGTTTGATTGCTGCCTTGATGGTGTCCCATGGCATGGCTTCCGGCAGAGCACTCTCGCCGATTTCCTTGGTGTCGATCAGCGACGGGTAGTCGATGTCCGGCAGTACGCCCTGATGCTGGGTGCTCTGGCCGGAAACCCGGTAGAACTTGGCCAGGGTCAGTTTCAGTTCGCCGTGGTTGAGCGGCTGAATGGTCTGCACGGTGCCTTTGCCGAAGGTCTGGCCACCGATGATCAGCGCGCGGTGATAGTCCTGCATGGCACCAGCGAAGATCTCCGAAGCCGATGCGGACAGGCGGTTGACCAGCAGCGCCATCGGGCCTTTGTAGAAGGCACCCGGGTTTTCATCCTCAAGCACGTCGACGCGGCCATCGGCGTTACGCACGAGTACGGTCGGGCCCTTGTCGATGAACAGGCTGGTCAGCTCGGTGGCTTCCTGCAGAGAGCCGCCGCCGTTGTTGCGCAGGTCGATGACCACGCCGTCAACTTTGTCTTTCTGCAACTCGGTCAGCAGTTTCTTGACGTCGCGGGTGGTGCTCTTGTAGTCCGGATCACCGGCACGGAACGCCTTGAAGTCGAGGTAGAAGGCCGGGATCTCGATGACCCCAAGCTTGTAGTCCTTGCCGTCCTGTTTCAGATGGAGGATGGACTTCTTCACGGCCTGATCTTCGAGCTTCACCGCTTCACGGGTGATCGAGACGATCTTGGTGGTCTGGTCGTTCGGCGCATTGCTCGCCGGAATCACTTCCAGGCGCACGACGGTGCCTTTCGGGCCGCGGATCAGTTTGACCACTTCGTCCAGACGCCAGCCGACCACGTCGACCATCTCTTTGTTGCCCTGCGCAACGCCGATGATTTTGTCGGCCGGTGCGACTTGCTTGGTCTTGTCGGCAGGGCCTGCTGGCACCAGGCGCACGACTTTCACTTGATCGTTGTCGCTCTGCAACACTGCACCAATGCCCTCGAGGGACAGGCTCATGTTGATGTCGAAGTTTTCCGCGTTATCCGGCGACAGATAGTTGGTGTGCGGATCGTAAGACATGGCGAAGGTGTTGATGTACGCCTGGAAGATGTCTTCCGGACGGGTCTGGTCCAGGCGCGCCAACTGGTTCTTGTAGCGCTTGGTCAGGGTTTCCTGGATCTGCTTCGG
Organism: Pseudomonas sp. EA_65y_Pfl2_P78; assembly: GCF_963970495.1. NCBI lineage: Bacteria > Pseudomonadati > Pseudomonadota > Gammaproteobacteria > Pseudomonadales > Pseudomonadaceae > Pseudomonas > Pseudomonas sp. EA_65y_Pfl2_P78. The sequence goes on from NZ_CAXAON010000040.1 coordinate 4,676, forward strand.
CTCTTTGCCGGCGATCTTCATCCGCAGGACTTCGTCCTTGACGCGTTTGCGCCACAGGTCGTCGAGTTCTGCTGTGGATTTGAGCCAAGGGGCGTCCTTGCGATCGATCTGCAAGGTTTCCTTGGTGGTGAAGTCCATCTTGTCGACGCCTTTGTTCAGCTCGGCAAGCGCGAAGTCCAGACGCGCCTTGACGCGGTCCAGATAGCGCTTGTAGATGGTGAACCCGGCGTTGAGGTCGCCGCTTTTGAGGAAGTCGTCGAACTGGGTCTTCCACTTGTCGAATTCGGCGATGTCGCTGGCCATGAAGTAGCTGCGCGATGGGTCCAGCAGCTTGAGATAGCTCTCGTAGATGATCACCGAGCGCGCGTCGTCCAGCGGCGGCTTGCTGTAGTGGTGGCGCTTGAGCAACTCGACGACGTTCAGGCTGGCGATGACCTCATCGCGATCAGGCTGCAACTTGTCCCAGCTGTTGGCTGCGAAGGTATTGCCCGACACCGGCAACAGGCCGATACCGATAAAAAGAGCGAGGGCGGTGCTGGGGAGCAAATGCTTCATGCTGATTCGACGCGGGGACAATTGATAACGCATATTAGGCCGTCTTTGAAGTCGCCGGATCTACAAGAGCCGGTCGCATAATGCAAAAAGCCCGGCGCTACAGCTTCGGGCTCAGTCCAGACTCACTATGGAGGCACTGTGAAGGCATTGCAAGGCGTTGAAGGTCAAGTGGTATGGGTTGAAGAGGCGAGTCCTACGTGCGATGTAGGACAAGTTCGCATCCGAGTGGCGGCAGCCGGCCTTAATCGTGCCGACTTATTGCAAAAGGCAGGGCTTTATCCGCCGCCGCCAGGGGCCAGCCAAGTGCTGGGTCTTGAGTGCTCCGGGGTCATCAGCGAGGTCGGTGCGGGCAGTTCGTGGCAGGTCGGTGATCGTGTCTGCGCCTTGTTGGCTGGGGGCGGGATGGCCGAAGAGGTGGTGGTCGACGGGCGTCACGTATTGCCGGTACCTGAGGGTGTTTCGCTGGTCGAGGCTGCGGCATTGCCCGAGGTTTACGCAACCGTCTGGTTGAATGTGTTTCAACTTGCGGCGCTCAAACCGGGTGAGAAAGTTCTCTTGCACGCCGGGGCAAGTGGAATTGGTTCAGCCGCTATTCAGCTGTGCAAGGCGTTTGGCAACCCATGTTGGGTCAGCGTCGGCTCGACCGAGCGTTTGGCTTACTGTGAGGCGCTGGGGGCCCAGGGCGGGGTGGTGCGTACCGATGATCTGGAAAGCCTGCGCGACTTCGGTCCGTTCGATGTGATCCTCGATCCGGTGGGCGGCAATTACTCTGCGCTGAATCTCAAGTTGATGGCATTGGATGGGCGTTGGGTGTTGATCGGTTTGATGGGCGGCCGTGAGGCGAAACTGGACCTGGCGCAGGTGTTGGCCAAGCGTGTCCAACTGCTGGGCTCGACATTGCGCAGTCGTGACGATCAGTTCAAGGCCGATCTGTTCAGTGACCTGAGCCAGCATGTATGGCCATTGTTCGCTGAAGGGCGGTTGAGCCCGCAGTTGGCCAAGGCCTTCCCGATCAAGGATGCCGAGGCGGCGTTTGCCGAGCTGGCGAGCAATACCGTGGCGGGGAAGGTGGTGTTGGTGATTGATGACAGTCTGAGCTGACACCACACAACCATTGTGGGAGCGGGCTTGCTCGCGAAAGCGCAGTGTCGGTCGATAGATTATTGACTGATCCACCGCCTTGGCGAGCAAGACCGCTCCCACATTTGGATCTATGTTTACTTCCAGAGATGAATTGGCCAGCCGGCCTTTTCGGCGTGTTCAAGCAACACCGGATCCGGATTGACCACATGCGGGAAATCCACCTTCAGCAACAACGGCAGATCATTGCGTGAGTCGGAATAAAAACTCGCACCTTCCAGGTTCTCTTCCTCAGCATCCAGCCATTCCAGCAGGCGGGTGATCTTGCCTTCGCGGTAGGTCAGGGTGCCGACAGTCTGGCCGCTGTACACGCCGTGCGCCAGGTCCAGTTCGATGCCTAGAATCTCGTCGATGCCCAGTCGATCGGCAATCGGTTTGACCAGATGGGTGCCCGACGCCGAGATCACCAGAATCCGGTCGCCCGCCTTGCGATGGGCGGCGATGGTTTTGGTGGCGTCACTGAAAATGATCGGCTCGATGAAGTCTTCCACCCACGGGCCAACCAGATGTTCGACTTCTTCCGGCGAACGGCCGATCAACGGCTCCAGGCTGAACGCCATGTAGTCTTCCATGCGCAGTTTGCCATGGCTGTAGGCGTCCATCAGTTCGTTGTTCTTGCGCATGAACGACTCGGGATCGACCCAGCCCAAACGGCCCATCTGCTCACTCCAGAGGGTGGCGCAGTCGCCGTGGATCAGGGTTTCGTCCAGATCAAAAATTGCCAGGGCCATCAGTGCAGTTCTCTCTTCAACTTCAGCGAAGTCATCAGGCTACCTCACACAGGGCCGCCGGATCGATGGAAAGCGCCAGACGCTGACCGTCCGGGTGCAGATCGGCCGCCGAGCGGTTGAGTACATCCACCACCAGTTCGACGCCACGGGCTTCGATCCGATAACGGATGACATTGCCGAGCAGGCTGTGGCTGCTGATCTGTGCGTCGAGTTCGCCATTGAGGCTCAGTTCGATGGCTTCCGGGCGAATCGCGATGCGGTGGTGGATCGGCCGTTGCAGCAGTTTCGAGGCGCTGTCAGCATCGAGCAGATTGTAGTTGCCGATGAAGCCGGCGGCGAACAGATCGACCGGCGCGGTGTACAGGGTTTCGGCGTCGCCGCTCTGGACGATTTTCCCCTGGTTCATCAGGAAAATCCGGTCAGACATGGTCAGGGCTTCTTCCTGATCGTGGGTGACGAAGATCGTGGTCAGGCCGAGTTCGCGCTGGATCTGACGGATCTGTTCGCGCAGGTGTTTGCGAATGCGCGCATCAAGGGCTGACAGCGGTTCATCCAGCAGCAACAGGCGCGGGCGAGTGACCAGCGAGCGGGCGAGGGCGACACGCTGACATTGGCCTCCGGACAATTGATGCGGATAGCGGCGGGCAAAGTCGTTCAACTCAACAAGTTTCAACACTTCGGTGACGCGCTTGTGGCTGTCGTCGGCATTGACCTTTTGCATGCGCAAACCAAAAGCGACGTTTTGTTCCACGGTCATGTTGGGGAACAGCGCGTAGCTTTGAAACACCATGCCGATTCCGCGTTTCTGTGGGCTCAGCGGCACGATATCGACGCCATCGAGCAGGATCTTGCCGGCATCGACCGGCGTCAGGCCGGCGATGCAACGCAGCAGCGTGGATTTGCCGCAACCGGACGGGCCGAGCAGGGTGACGAATTCGCCCTTGTTGATTTCGCAGTTGATGTCGCTGAAAACCGTGGTGCCAGAATAGTTTTTCTGCAGATGTTGGACGCTGACATAGCTCATTGGCTTTTGTCCTTGTTCAAGATGTTGGCGATCCAGGTCAGGACCAGCACGAAAAAGAAATACGAGATGACCAGCGCACTGGTGAAGTGGCCGCTGCTGTTGCGCATGTTGTTGAGGTAAACCTGCAGGGTTTCGTAGCGCGTGCCGACGAGGATGTTGGCGAACACGAACTCGCCGAACAGGAACGAGAACGACAGCAACAAGGCCACCATCAGCCCTTTACGCAGATTGGGCAGCACCACCAGAAACGCCGCCTGAAAGGTGCTTGCACCGAGCAGTTGTGCGGCGTCCATCAGGTCGCGCAGGTTGATCGCTTGCAGGTTGTTGGTAATCGCCCGGTACATGAACGGCAGTGCCACGGTGAAGTAGCAACCGATCAGAATCCAGGGCGTGCCGACCATCGCCATCGGCCCGGAACCGTACAACTGCAACAAGCCGACCGAGGACACCACGGGAGGCACCGCGAAGGGCAGCAGGATCAGGATGTTCATCAGGGCATCGAGTTTCGGAAAGTGGTAATGCACCACAAACAGCAGCGGCAGAATCAGCACCACCGACAGCACCAGCGCGCCGACACACACCAGCAATGATTGACCGAACGCGTGCAGGAAACGCGGATCGCTCCACAACTGGATGTACCACTTGAAGGTGAAACCGCTGGGCAGGATCGTCGCCGACCAACTGCTGGCGATCGAGTAGACCAGCGTTCCGGCGAGCGGCAGCAACAGAATGGCAAACAACAGGTAGACCACGACGCGGTGGTAGAGACCGGCCGGGCCGGATTCAGCGCGAGACATGGTAGCTCCTCTTCAGCAGCAGTTGATGCACGACGGTGACGATGGTCATCAGCGCTATCAGCACCACGGCCAGCGCACTGGCCAGATTGGGATCGAGCGAAATATCGCCGGAGACCATCGCCGCGATGCGGATCGGCAGCACGTTGAAGTTACCGGTGGTCAGGGCGTAAACCGTGGCGTAGGCGCCAAGGGCATTGGCCAGCAGGATCACGAACGTGCCAAGCAGCGCCGGGGTCAGCACCGGCAGACCGATGTGTCGCCAGAACTGCCAGCCGTTGGCGCCCAGCAGCGAAGCCGACTCGCGCCAGTCTTCACGCAAGGCGTCGAAGGCAGGGTAGAGCAGCAGTACACCGAGAGGAATCTGGAAGTAGGTGTACAGGATGATCAGCCCGGTTTTCGAGTACAGGTTGAAGTCTTGAATGATTCCGGTCTGCTTCAACATCAGTGTGATGCTGCCGTTGAAACCGAGCAGGATGATGAACGCGAAGGCCAGAGGCACGCCGGCAAAGTTGCTGGTCATGTTGGCAAAGGCATTGACGAAATTGCGCAGTTTCGAGTCGACCTGGCGCAGGGAGTACGCTCCGAGCACGGCGATGATGATGCCGAATACGCTCGACCAGAAACTGATCTCAAGGCTGTACTGGATCGCCTGTCGATAGAACTTCGAACTGAAGATTTTGGTGAAGTTTTCCAGGCCCCAACCAAACTCTTCCGATTGCAGACTGTTGATCATCACCCAGACCAGCGGGGCGATTTCGAACACGATGAAGAACACTGCGAAAGGCACCAGGCACAGCGCAGCCAGCCATTTACCACGATTCATCGCGTTCACTTGAGTAACTCCCGGCAGACGGGTTTGTCGTGGGGCACGCCGAGCAGTTCGCAGACGGTGCCGCAAATGTCGGTCTGCTTTGGCGCAGCGGCAGCGTTGAGGCTGAAGGCGTCGCCGAGGACGAACAGCGGCACTTGGCGTTCTTCCGGGAGCAAACCGTTGTGCGAGCGATCGTTGTTCATGCCGTGGTCGGCGGTCACCAGCACTTGATAACCGGCATCGAGCCAAGCCTGCAGATAATCGGCGAGGATGATGTCCGCCGAGCGCGCGCTGTTGCGGTATTGCGGGGTGTCGAGGCCGTGCTTGTGGCCGGCGTCGTCAATGTTCATCGGATGGATCAACAGGAAGTTCGGCGCGTGGCGCAGGCGCAGGTTTTCGGCGTCGGCGAACAGGTGCGAATCCGGATAGTGATCGTTCCAGTAGAAATGCCCATGCTGGATCGGCAGCGATGGATCGTCTGTGTGACGGTCACGGGCGGCCTCGAACGGCGAGCGGTTGTACAGCTCACTGACCCAGTGATAGGCCGCGGCGGCGGTTTTCAGGCCGGCGTCGCGAGCATAGTGATAGATGCTGCGCTGATTGGACAGGCGCGAGACGTTGTTATGGACGATGCCGCTGTCGATGGGCGGCACGCCGGTGAGGATGCATTCATAAAGCGGTCGGGACAGGGCCGGCAACTCGCACTCCAACTGGTAGAGCGCGGCGCGTCCTGCGCCAACGTAAGCTTGCAGATGCCCCATGGCGTGACGTGCGACCTCGTAGTTGAGACCGTCGAGCACGACAAGGATGACGTTGTGCTTCATAGGGGCAAAAACTCCGCGAAATTTTCCAAAACTCTCAATCAACTCGATCCACTCCCACAGCTGGATCCCTGGTGGGTCCAGCTGTGGTGAGCTTCAGGGTTATTTCATCTCTACGATGACTTCTTCGTTCCACTTCTGCGGCAGGGATTTGGAGGTTTTTTCCCACGCATCGGCGTCTTTGATCGGGGTGACGTTTTTGTACTGCTCGTTCGGCAGCAGTTTGGCTTTCACGTCTTCGGGCAGTTGCAGGTGTTCGGCGCGGATCGGACGGGCGTTGCCGCGAGCGAGGTTGGTCTGGCCGGCGTCGCTGAAAATGTATTCGCGGGTCAGCTTGGCGGCGTTCGGGTTTTTCGCGTACTTGTTGATGATCGTGGTGTAGCCGGAAATCACCGAGCCGTCAGACGGGATCAGCACCACGTAGTCATCCGGGTTGGCCATCTTGGCCTTGTAGCTCAGGCCGTTGAAGTCCCAGACCACGCCGACTTCGATTTCGCCTTTTTCCATGGTGGCGATGGTCGGGTTGGCCATCGACAAACGACCTTGCTTGGCGATGTCTGCGAACATCAGCAGGGCAGGCTGGATGTTTTTCTCGTCGCCGCCGTTGGCCAGTGCCGCAGCCAGTACACCGTTGGCCGCTTGTGCAGCGGTGCTCACGTCGCCGATGGACACCTTGTATTTGCCGCCCTTGAGGTCAGCCCATTTGGTCGGCACTTCGGAGCCGTGCAGCAACTTCTTGTTGACGATAAACGCGATGGTGCCGGTGTAGGCCAGTGCCCAGTTGCCGTCCTTGTCCTTGGCCCATGCAGGCACTTGATCCCAGGTGCTTGGCTTGTAAGGTTGCACTACGCCTTGCTTGACCGCGATCGGGCCGAAGGCAGCACCGACGTCGCCGATGTCAGCGCTGGCGTTGTCTTTCTCGGCGGCGAATTTGGCGATTTCCTGGGCCGAGCTCATGTCGGTGTCGATGTGTTTCAGACCGTAGGTCTTGGCCAGGTCTTCCCAGGTGCCTTTCCAGTTGGCCCAGTCATCGGGCATGCCGACGCTGTTGACGGCGCCTTCCGCTTTCGCAGCGGCTTCGAGGGTTTTCAGGTCGGTGTCGGCCGCCATGGCGGCTGTACACATTGCGATGGTCGAGCCTAACAGTGTTGCCAGGAAAAGCTGTTTCATTACGAAGCTCCTTGGTCGTGTTCAACGCTGCGATTGCGGTTTGTGTTGGTCTAGGTCAGCAATACCTGAGCCAATTTAAGGGTGCTGGATGACACTTTGATGTCGATGGCCTTGCGCAAGACCCTTTATTTGCCCTGGATCGGCGAGTGCCAAGTAAGCGTAGACCATGCTCAAAGCCCCGCAGGGCAGGGAAACTGGCCGGTGTATTGCAAGTCGTGAGAGCGACCGCTGGGCAGTTTTGTCATCTCTCGGTCATCTGCACTGCCTAGGCTTGCTACACACTCAAACGGTTCATTGGCCGTTCGGTTTTGCCCCGAAACAGTGCTGGTCTAGTCCAGATAGGTAACGTTGATGCGCGATGAGGCAACAAAAGCGGTGACAGCCATTGGGCAAATCCTGCAGGAGCAGCTCGACCACGGGCTGTTGGCTCCCGGCAGCAAGTTGCCGGCCGAGCGCAAGCTTAGTGAGTTGTTCGGCACGACCCGCATTACGGTGCGTGAGGCCTTGTTGCAATTGGAGGCGCAGGGGCAGATTTATCGTGAGGAGCGGCGTGGCTGGTTCGTCTCGCCGCCGCGTCTGGCGTACAACCTGATGCAGCGCAGCCACTTTCACGCGATGGTCAGTGCGCAGGGGCGGGTGCCGTCGACCGAGGTGATTTCGGCACGACTGCAGCCGGCGTCGGCGGCGGTATGTGCGTGGTTGCAGTTACCGGCGCTGTCGAGCGTGATTCAGATTTGCCGGTCGCGGCGCATTGATGGGCGGTTGGTGCTTTATGTGGAGCACTATTTGAACCCGCGGTTTTTTCCGGGAATCCTTGAGTTCGATTTGAATCAGTCGATTACCGAGTTGTATGCGCGGCATTACGATTTGCACTATGGACGGGTGCGCTTCGAGATTGTGCCTACGTCGTTGTCTGTTGATGCGGCGGCGGCTTTGAAGGTGTCGGTGGGGAGCCCGGGGCTGCGGATTGCTCGGGTCAATTATGACCAGCATGAGCGCTTGATTGATTGTGATCTGGAGTTTTGGCGCCATGATGCGATTCACGTCGGTGTTGATGTGGTTTGATCTTGGCGGCCTCTGGGCCGATCAGGTTCTTGATGGGGTGAATATCCGCTGCTTAAGCGCTATTCCTTCGGCTGACCACCGCCGGCAGTGATCACTTGCACGCTCATCCGCGGCGTCGCCAGATCCAGTCCTGCCTCATCCAGATGTCGCTTGAGCGACAGGTTGAAGGCTCGGGAAACTTCCCACTGTTTGATCGGCGCGGTCTTGAAGCGGGCGCGCAGAATCGCGCTGCCGGATTCGAAACTTTCCACACCTTGAATTTCCAGTGGCGACCAGATGTTGCGGCGTTGCAGCGGGTCGGTGCGCATTTTCTGGCCGACTTCGCGCATCAGCTTGATCGCGTCGTCGATTTCCATGTTGTACGGCACTGCCACGCGGAAGATCGCGTAGCCGAATTCCCGCGAATAGTTCTTGATGCTTTTGATTTCGCTGAACGGGATGGTGTGGACGATGCCGTCAATGTCACGCAGGCGCACGGTGCGGATGGTCAGGCCTTCGACGGTGCCGAGGTGACCGCCGACATCCACGTAATCATCGATGGCCAGGGAGTCTTCGATGATGATGAACAGGCCGGTGATCAAATCTGCCACCAGCGACTGTGCACCGAAACCGATGGCCAGACCGATCACACCGGCACCGGCCAGCAGTGGCGTGACGTTCATGCCCATGTTCGCCAGGGCGACGATCAGCGCAATGATGAAAATCGTGATGAACAGGACGTTGCGGATCAGCGGCATCATGGTTTGCGCGCGTGCGTTGGCCAGACTTTTGCGCGAGCGCGTGAGGGCGTGGTGCACGGCGGTGTCGCTGAGTATCCAGATCAGCCAGGCGAAGATCAGCGTGCCGATCAGGCTGAACAGTTTGACGCTGATATCGTGACCTTCGCCCTCGGTGAAACCGATCAGCGACATGCCCCAGACGCGCAGCCCCAGCTCAATGAACACCAGCCACACGAGCAGGTGGGCGAGGGTGTAGAAAAAGCTCTTCAAGCGATCGGAATACAACGCATGGCGTTTCGGCCCGCGTGGGGGTTTGAGCGAATGGCGGCGCACCAGCCCGTTGATGACCATGCACAACACCAACAGCACGGTGCAGAGCAGCGACTGGCGCAGCGCGGTACTGGTGTCACCGGCGGAGACGAAAGTGGCGAACAGCGAGATGCCGACCAGCACCAGTGCTGGCACGTACCAGAAGGTACCGAGGATTTCGATGGTGTCGCTCAGGGCACGGCGGGTCAGGCGGCGTGACAGCGGTTGGTTGCGAATCAGGTGCGCGATCGGCCGGCGGAAACGCAGGATGAATAACCCGGTAGAGAGTGCCGCAAGGACATTGGTAACCGTTGCAGCGGTATGCGCAAGATGCACGCCGAGACTCTCGATCAGGCGCGGATCGTTCAGCGCTTCGCCGAAGGCGGCGAAGCTGCCGATCAGCCACAGTGGCCGAAACGCCTGATGGCGCAGGATGTACAACGCGCGATGACGGTGCGGACCGTCGAGCACGGAAAAAGCGATCACGCAGATCGCCGAGAAACAGGTGCCGACCACCAGCGCATAGGCCAACACCATCGCCAGACTTTTGCCCAGTGACGATGGCAGGGCGTAGCTCATGTAGACGGTAATGACCAATGCAATCAGCCATGGCCCGAGTTTGCGCAGTGCGAAGCGCAGCATGTCGAGGGCCTTGGGATGCTGTGGCAGTTCTTCGGTGAGACCGAAACGCATGCGTACCCGATGACCGAGCCAGATCAGCGCGGCGGCGAGCAGACTCCAGAGCATCAGAATCACGGCGAAGCCGAAGATGATCGGCAGCCATTCACTGGCCGGCAGCATCAGGGCTTTGAGCTCATCCTTGGCCAGATCGAACTCGTTGGACCAGCGGTTGATCGGGCTGTCGGCACCGGAAAACTGCTTCTCGAAATTGGCCAGCGTGCCGCCGATCAACCCGAGTACGCCTTCTTCGGGAGAGGCTTGGGCTTTTTTCGTGGCATCGCGCAATTTCTTCAAATCGCTCAGCAACTGCGCACGTTGCTTGTCGTTTTCCAGCGACCTGATGACTTCGTCCAGCGACTGGTCGAGCGGTTCCTGAGCTTCGGGTTGGGCCTTGGTGGTGTTGAGCAGGCCCGGCAGACCGACCGCTTGCGCCGGTGCCATGGGCAGTAGCGTCATCAGGCAAATGAACAACAGACTGGGCAAAGCAAAAAGACGAGCGAACACTAGGCGGTCAACCTCGCAAGGGGCGGATTCGCTGGAGTGTACGAGGGCGCATTACTCAATGCGAGCCGGACGCGGATTTATTCGTTGAGTTTGGCGAGGATCTTGTAAACCACGGTGGCGAGGATCATCAGCATGCCGACCCACATCGCGAACACACCCATGTTCTTGTCGCGGAAGTTGAAGCCGACGGCCAGCAGAATCATTGCGCACAGGATGGGAATGAGCATGGCGTGGAAGGAGGACATTGAGATCATGGTGACTGCCTTGTCGGAGGGGATGATTCAAGTCTAGGTCGGTTTTGTTTGAGTCGGGGTGATGTGAGTCAGAATTGAGTCGCAGCAAGGAAAAGTCGGTATTCCCCGAACTGGCGCTTTCGCGAGCAAGCCCGCTCCCGCATTTGAAATGCATTCCAGTGTGGGAGCGGGCTTGCTCGCGAAGCTTTTAACGCTGTTATGGCAATTCGCGGCAGGCGTAGAACGCGCTCAGCACTTTGACCAGGTGCGCCAGGTCGTGGCTGCCGCACAGTTCGCGGATCGAGTGCATGGCGAAGGTCGGCAGGCCGATATCGACCGTGCGTACGCCCAAGTGGCTGGCGGTGATCGGGCCGATAGTCGAGCCACAGCCCATGTCACTGCGCACCACGAAGCTTTGCACCGGCACTTCTTCGGCCATGCACAGATGGCGGAAGAACCCGGCGGTTTCGCTGTTGGTGGCGTAGCGCTGGTTGCTGTTGACCTTGATCACCGGGCCGGCGTTGAGTTTCGGGCCATGGTTGGCGTCGTGCTTGTCGGCATAGTTGGGGTGTACGCCGTGGGCATTATCGGCCGAGACCAGCAGGGATTTCTGAATGGTGCGAACGAACTCGTCACCTTCTGGCAACAGACGGCGCAGGGTCTGTTCCAGCATCGGGCCATCGGCGCCGCACGCCGAGCAGGAGCCGACTTCTTCGTGGTCGTTGCACACCAGCACGCAGGTTTCGTCGGTTTCGGCAGTCAGCAAGGCTTGCAGGCCGGCGTAGCACGACAACAGGTTGTCCAGGCGGGCGCCGGCAATGAAATCACCATTGAGGCCAATCACCGCAGCGCTTTGTGTGTCGTAGAAGCTCAGCTCGTAATCGAGCACCACATCGGCATTCAGACCATGTTCGCGGGTCAGTTGATCGGTCAGCACGGCGCGGAAGTCGACACGCTCGTCACCGGCAAACTGCGCGAGGATCGGCGGCAATTCGGTCTGGGCATTGATCGCCCAGCCTTGATTGGCTTCGCGGTTGAGGTGAATGGCCAGGTTGGGAATGATCGCGATCGGTGCTTTGAAGTCGATCAGCTGGCTTTCGACCTTGCCGTCGCGGCGGAAGGTCACGCGGCCGGCCAGCGACAGGTCACGGTCGAACCACGGGGCGAGCAGGGCGCCGCCGTAGACTTCGACACCCAGTTGCCAGAAACCCTGGCGCTGTAGTTCCGGTTGCGGCTTGACCCGCAGGCATGGGCTGTCGGTGTGCGCGCCGACCAGACGGATACCGCCATGCAAAGGCGAGTGGCGGCCCATTTTGATCGCGACGATCGAGGAGTCATTACGGGTGACGTAATAGCGACCGTTGGCTTCGGTGGTCCATGGCTCGCGCTCGTCGAGGCGCACAAAACCGGCGGCCTCCAGACGTTGAACAAGGCTGGCAGTGGCGTGGAACGGGGTAGGGGAGGCCTTGAGAAAGTCGATCAGGCCTTGGTTCAACTCTTCGCGCATAAGAAACTCCAGACAGCAGTGGGCGGGAGTTTAACGCATCGGCTCGGGAATTGGCGCGGACTGAAATCGATACCCGGGGGAGTAAGCCTGCTTGCAAAAGCGTCAGGTCAGTCGACGTCGATTCGACAGACACACTGCTGTCGCGAGCAAGCTTGCTCTCACAAGGGGAAGGTAGGGTTCACCGGGCGGCGGCCAGGCTGTTTTTCAGGTAGCTCATGATGATTTTTTCGTCTTCCGGTTTATTCGGACGCGGCAGCTCTTGCGGCCAGCGGTTGTGGCTCAGCAGTTTTTTCTGACGGCTTTCGTCCCAGCGCAGTATTTCCCGCGAGGCACATTCCCACCATTCGTGTCGGCATGCGCTGTAATACTGATCCTCGGGTATGGCGCTGCCATACAGCAGGTCGCGGCCGACCTTGCGCAGAGGGCCTTTGAGGTGGCGCAGTCTCCATTTGATTTTAAAGCGCTGCCAAGCGGACGGAAACGGTTTGACGCTCGGCACATACGTACACAGATCCACCAGGCGTTGGCTGAACTGTTCACCATGTTGAGAGAAGAAGTACGCATGCATCCCATGGAAGAAGCGTTTTTCAGCGAAGTAGTGATAAACGTGTTGGCGCGCCTCCACCACCTGACGGCCACGCATGGCATACGACAGGGCGATCTGTTCGATGGTGTGGATTTCGAAGCCATCGCGGGTCCATTCATCGATCAGGCGGATCGACTCTTCGAACAGCGCCGAATCACTACAGGTCACGCCACACAAACCACTGTTGTAGAGTTTGAAACCGTTGTCCGGCGTCACTCCGTGGCTGCGTAAGTCTCGGCCCAGTTTTTGATAGGCGGTGCGCTGGTGCACATCTTTCCAGTCGTATTCGAAGCGATCCATCACCGAACGACTCGGCTCGATGAATTCGAACAGGCGGCTCGGGTGGCTGGTGAACAGCGTGTCGGTGTCGACGAACAGGGTCTTTTGCGCCCACTGCATACCGGCGGCGATGGCGCAGGCTTTGCGTCGGTGGTGATAGCCGTGAGTGCCTTGCCAGCGGGTCTGTGTCGCCTCGTCCAGCAGCACGGTGTCGACCGGCCAGTCGGCGTAGTCTTCGGGCCGATCGGTCAGAATCCTGATGGCTGGACGCTCGCCGTTTTTGGCATGGGACAGCGCGGTCAGGATGCTGAACTTGGCTTCGCGTCGGTACACATCCTGATTGCCATAGACCAGGTAAAGCAGTTGGTGGCGAACTTTTCTGAGGGAAGGCACCAAGGGATCAATGCAATTCATTCGAAACTAAATCCTTGTCTTAACTACAGCACTGGTACTCAAACAGTACTTAGAACGGTGCCGGGCACTCGAAGCGCAGACGTTCGCCCGTTTGCGGATGGGTGAAGCTGAGCATGCTGGCGTGCAGGCACAGGCGTGGCCAGGCGGCCAGGGCTTGCTCATGTGCGTAGAGGCCATCACCGAGCAGCGGGTGACCGATGGACAGCATGTGTACGCGCAATTGGTGCGAGCGGCCGGTGATTGGCGTCAGTTCGACGCGACACCAGTCGCCGCAACGTTCCAAAACGCGCCAGAAGGTCAGCGCATGTTTGCCGAATTCGTGGTCGACCACATGACGCGGCTTGGTCGGCGGGTCGTAGCGCAGCGGCAGGTCGATGCTGCCACTGTCCAGTTCCGGTTGACCCCACGCCAACGCGGTGTAGGCCTTTTCGGTTTCGCGGTCGTGAAACTGGCGCGACAGTTCGCGATGGGTGTCGGCGTCACGGGCCAGCAGAATGATGCCGGACGTTTCCCAATCCAGGCGATGGACGATGCGCGCTTCCGGGTAGCCGTTTTCCTGCAGGCGGGTAATCAGGCAGTCTTTGTTGTCATCGGCGCGACCGGGCACCGAGAGCAGCAGGGTTGGCTTGTCGACCACCAGTACGGCGGCGTCCTGATGGATGATGCGGATGTTGGACAACGGCATTAAAACAGCCTCGTAACAAATGCCAACGGCGGTTCAGGGCCATTCCACTGTCGGAATGGCCCTGAACCGCCGTCGTTCCTGCTGGATCGACTCAGCGATCAGGCAGGGTGATGTTGAGTTCCAGAATCGAGCAACTGCCCTGGTTTTCCAGCGCTACATGCACGTCATCGGAGCCGATGTTGACGTACTTGCGGATCACTTCGACCAGCTCTTTCTGCAAGGCTGGCAAGTAGTCCGGCGTGCTGCGCTGGCCGCGCTCATGCGCCACGATGATCTGTAGACGCTCTTTCGCTACCGAGGCGGTACTTGGCTTTTTGTTGGCACGAAAGAAGTCAAAAAGGTTCATTACCTACCTCCAAAAAGTCGCTCGAAGAATCCCTTCTTCTCGACATCGAGGAAACGGTGGGCTTTTTCTTTGCCCAACAGGCGGTCGACGGTATCGCTATAGGCCTGACCGGCATCGCTCTGGTCGTCGAGAATCACCGGCACACCCTGGTTGGATGCCTTGAGCACCGCTTGGGATTCCGGGATCACGCCGAGCAGGGTGACCGAGAGGATTTCCTTGACGTCTTCGACGCCGAGCATTTCGCCCTTTTCAACTCGCTCCGGGTGATAGCGGGTAATGAGCAGGTGTTCCTTGATCGGGTCTTGGCCACGTTCGGCGCGTCGCGATTTGCTGGCCAGCAGGCCGAGCATGCGGTCCGAATCTCGTACCGAGGACACTTCCGGGTTGGTCACGACGATCGCTTCGTCGGCGAAGTACATCGCCAGGTGCGCGCCTTTCTCGATGCCCGCCGGGGAGTCGCAGACCACGAACTCGAATTGTTCCTTGAGCTCCATCAGGACTTTTTCCACGCCTTCGACAGTCAGCGCGTCTTTGTCGCGGGTCTGACTGGCGGCCAGTACGTAGAGGTTTTCCAGACGTTTGTCTTTGATCAGAGCCTGTTGCAGGTTGGCTTCGCCGTTGACCACGTTGACGAAGTCATACACCACGCGGCGCTCGCAACCCATGATCAGGTCAAGGTTACGCAAGCCCACGTCGAAGTCGACGATCACTGTTTTGTGGCCGCGCAGAGCGAGGCCGGTACCGATAGCGGCGCTGGTGGTGGTCTTACCCACACCACCCTTGCCGGATGTAACCACGAGAATCTTGGCCAAGGTGTTTCACCCCTAAGGAAGAAGGACTTTTTAGCCCCTGAAAAACATCTCTTGAAAACTACTGCAGTCGGACAGCCTTGGCTGGAATTCGGCTTTTGGCCTTTTTCCTACTTCGTTTGAGCCGTTTTCGCTACGTTTTAGAGATGCTTGGAAAATGCGGCAGTATCCGTTAAAGCCGAATGATGTTCAACACGTCGCCCGACAGGCTGACCTGGACGCCCGAGCCCCACATTGGATCGCGACGCAGGTCTTCGGAAACCTTGTAGTGGCCGGCGATGGAGATCAGTTCAGCGCTCAATTGCTGACAGAAAATCCGTGCCTTGGTGTCACCTTTGACGCCAGCCAGCGCACGACCGCGCATTGGGCCGTATACATGGATGTTGCCATCGGCCAGAAGTTCCGCCCCCGGACTGACGGAGGACACCACTACCAAATCGCCACCCTCGGCATATATCTGTTGGCCACCACGCACTGGCGTAGTGATGACGCGGGTCGGTTTGATGGTCGGCTCCGGCGGTTTTTCCGGTTTCTTTTTGACTTCGGCTTCAGTGGGTTCCAGCGGCCTTTCACGGGCGCCGGACGGCGGCAGTACCGGAATGTCGATGGCGATGGCAGCGGCGATGTCTTCGATGCGGCTGGCGCGAATCGCCAGGGTGCGCAGGCCATGCTGACGGCATACGCGCATCAGCCCCGGCAGATCGACCGCGCCTTCGCTCGGCGGCAGCTTGTCCAGTGCCAGAACCAGCGGTGCATTGCTGAAAAAATTCGGCGCCTGGGCGACTTTGGCGGCCAACTGCCGATCGAGGTTTTCGAGGTCGTTACGGGCCAGTTCCAGCACAGTGATGGCCAGCATGCTGCCCTTGAGCTGAAATACGGGATCTTGGTCTAACGGTTCGGTTTGGCTCATGTCGGCATACAACGGCTTGTCACTAAAAGTGCCGAGACTTATAACGAGAACGCCGACGAGCCGCAAGCCGGGTCGAACGATGTAGAATGCGCGGCCACTGTATTTACGGAAGCTTTAATGGATCGCCCGCGTTTTCGAACAGCATTTCTTTCTCCACGCTTCTGGCCGCTCTGGTGCGGTCTGGCGCTTTTGTGGCTGATCGTGCAATTGCCGTATCCGGCATTGCTGACCATCGGTCGAGTTCTGGGCGCGTTGATGTATCGCGTGGCGGGCGACCGGCGGCGTATCGCCAAGCGCAATCTTGAACTGTGCTTCCCGGAAAAATCCGCCGCCGAACGCAAGCGTCTGCTCAAGGAAAACTTCGCCTCCACCGGCATCGCCTTTTTTGAAATGGCGATGAGCTGGTGGTGGTCTCGTGAACGGCTGGCGAAACTGGCCCACGTCGAAGGCCTTGAGCATTTGCAAAAGGCTCATCGTGAGGGCAAGGGCGCGATCCTGATGGCCGCGCATTTCACCACGCTGGAAATCGGCGCGGCCTTGCTCGGCCAGCAGCACACCATCGATGGCATGTACCGCGAACACAAAAACCCGTTGTTCGACTTCGTTCAGCGTCGGGGCCGCGAGCGGCACAACCTCGATTCACTGGCGGTGGAGCGCGAGGACGTGCGCGGCATGCTCAAGCTGCTGCGCTCGGGTCGGGCGATCTGGTACGCACCGGATCAGGACTACGGTGCCAAACAGAGTATTTTTGTGCCGCTGTTCGGCATTCAAGCCGCGACCGTGACCGCGACCAGCAAATTTGCTCGATTGGGCAAAGCGCTGGTGGTGCCGTTCACGCAGGAACGTCTGGCGGACGGCAGCGGTTATCGGTTGGTGATCCACCCGCCACTCGAAGACTTCCCCGGCGAGACTGAAGAAGCCGACTGTATTCGTATCAACCAGTGGGTCGAGAGTGCGTTGCGTGCCTGCCCCGAGCAATATCTGTGGGCGCATCGTCGCTTCAAGAGCCGCCCACCGGGCGAGCCGAAGTTGTACGCCAAACGCGGTTGAACCCATTTCTTTAAACACCATGGAGCGTTGCGATGAGCCCAGCTGAACCGGTCACAGGTTTGATTCTTTCCGGCGGCGGGGCTCGGGCGGCGTATCAGGTGGGCGTGCTGGCGGCGATTGCCGAATTGCTGCCGTTGGGCGCTGACAATCCGTTTCCGGTGATCGTCGGCACCTCGGCCGGGGCGATCAACGCCGTCAGCCTGGCCAGCGGCGCCACCGACTTTCGTGCCGCTATCGAACGCCTGACGCTGTTCTGGCAAGGCTTTCGCAGCCATCGCGTGTTGCGCAGTGACTGGCCTGGCGTGATTCGTCAGGCCAGTCGTTTCGTCAGCCACAGTTTGCTCGGCATGGGGCGGCACCTGCCGGTGGCTTTGCTCAACAGTTCGCCACTGCGCGAGCTGCTCAATGAAAAGCTGCACATGCCTGGCATTGCCGAGTCCATCGCTCGCAAGCAATTGCATGCTGTTGCAGTCACTGCGTTCGGCTACGAGTCGGGGCAGGCGGTGACGTTCTATCAGGGCGGCGGCGCCATTGATGCTTGGTTACGGCATCGACGGATCGGTGTGCCGACGCAGTTGTCGGTGGACCACTTGCTCGCGAGTTCGGCCATCCCCTTGTTGTTCGCACCGGTGAAAATCGGCGAAGAGTATTTCGGTGATGGCGCGGTACGGCAGTCCGCGCCGATCAGCCCGGCGCTGCACCTGGGGGCGAGTCGGGTGCTGGTGGTCGGCGTCAGCGGAAACCCGCGCGGTGTCGACCCGCAGCAGCCGCTGGAACGCGCTTACACGGGGCTGCAACCGACGCTGGCACAGATCGGCGGCCACATGCTCAACAGCACGTTCATCGACAGCCTGGAAAGCGATATCGAGTTGCTTGAACGCTTGAACCAGTTCAGCCATCTGATGCCCGATGGCACGCCAAAGCGCGCCTTGGGCGTGGCGCCCGTGGAGGTGCTGGTGATTTCGCCCAGTCAGCCGATCGATGAGATCGCGGCGCGGCATCGGCAGGAGTTACCCGCGGCGTTACGCCTGTTCTTGCGCGGCCCGGGTGCGACCAAGACCAGCGGGGCGGGGGTAATGAGTTATCTGCTGTTCGAGGCGGGGTATTGCAGCGAGTTGATTGATCTGGGGCGGCGCGATGCGTTGGCCAAGCGCGAGGCGTTGTGCCGTTTTCTCGGGTTGCCCGTTTAACAACCAACGTTCACAGCCGTCGACAGTCGGGTAGGCAGATGAAGCCGTCCCGGGCGTTGAATCACCAGGACGGCTGACCGTCGATTTTACTCAGCCAGATGGATCAACTCTCTCGAACAATATAGAACAGCGTTTGTTGGTCCGAGACTTTCTGCATGCCGCCTGCCAGATAGACAACCTTGTTGTAATCAAGCATCCGTTGCCATTTCGACGTTTCCAAACGGGCCCTGAGTTTCGGATCATTTATTTCAGCAGCAGGACCGACTGTTCGAAGTAACTCTCCACCAATCGCCGGGAAGGGGAATCTCAATACGAATACGGTATCCAGGTCTTTGCGTTCGAAGAGCAAAGCGTCCTCCCTGAACATGCGACTGGTGCGATCTACCTCATAACCGTTACTTTCGAGAAGGTTGCTGAATATGGAGCGCAAGCTGGAGTCCTGCGAGATCAGGAATCGGCTGGCATCGAAATCGAGTCGGCTGAAGGGCTCGGCAGACGGCGATGGCAATAAAAGCTTGTGGCCTGGCAGATTGTTGCCGGGGGATGGCAGCAGGGCGCGCAACATCAGCAGCGGGTCGGCCAGCTCCGGTCTTCGTGCACGGACGGTGGACCTGTTTTGCCAGTGATAAAGCGTGTCGAACAGAATGGTCAACCCATCGCCGTTGATGGTTTCAGACTGGTTCGCCTGATTGAACACGGCTTTGGCGATGGCGTTCGACGAATCACTCGACAAATACCGCATGGATTTGCCGACGTACTCGTTCAGCGAGACAGCAAACGGGTTTTGCTCCAGCACAGCCCATGCGCCAGCGGATTTGATGACCCACTTTGGTTGCAGTGATGGATCGGTTTTCAACATCTGCTCGAAGGCGTCGTAACGGCCGGGCGTGAAGAGGGGGTTCTGCAGGTACACAAGAACGGTATCGTCCTGAATCCGTTGCGGCACGATCACGTAGTGCAGGCCGTCTATTTCTATCGATTCACTGCCCTCGGGTTTGCTGGATTTGCCCCAGCTTTTCCAGACTCCGGCGGTGGGTTGCGTGCCCGTTAAGCGCGCCGTCGATGGCCCGACAAGTGGTGGTTGATCAGCGTCTGTCAAACGTTGGCGTTTGCTTGATCCCGGCAGTTGATCGTCGTTCGTTTTTATCCGCCAGCGTTTGGTTCCGGCAATAGGCTCAACCCGCGCGCCCAGCACGTTGCGGTCATGAGCAGCGGCTTGCTGATAACCGCCCTCCGAGTGTTTGCGTACCAGGAAAGTCGTCCCATCCTCCATGTCCACGTAGGATGCCCGGCGTTTGGTGTCGTAACGAATACCGTCCGGGCTCTCTTGCGCGCTGCTCAGGCTGGCGGCCTGCCTGGGGGAAAGGGGCGTTGGCGATCCTCCTGCTGTCTCGACGTTCGCCACAACATGCATGGCCGCAGAGGACGCTTCGGGGCGCCAGTAAGGCTGTCCTTCTACCTGCTTGATGAGTGGGCCCTGTTCGCCCAGTTGCTCTGGCCAATGCAAGCGGTAGCGGCCATCGGCTTGGCGTTCGGCGCGAAAATAGCCTTCGTTGGCGACGTGGGCATAGGTATTGCCCTCTGGACTTTCGAACAGCCCACTTTCGCCGCCGAGGGGGCGTAACTGGTCGATATTGTCAGCCGGCCAGGTAATTGCCTCCATGTTGGCTTGCAGCAACTCGGCAAAGGGGGACGGGTCGCTCACAATGACTGCTGGCGCAAGTTCGTTTGGGATTTGTGGGGTGTCTCGGGCATGAGATTCAAGTACATGACCCACTGATGTTGTCGGGTCGGAGCCGGTGATATGAGGAAGGTGGCCCACAGCCTCGTGAGGGAGCGTTTTCGGACTTGTCAGGTGTGTGTCGGTTGCAGGGGAGGAGGAGATTTTTTTCGGGGGTTTGGCCATATCGGATTTCTCTTCAACATGAGAGCTAAAGCGTTGTTGGAGAACGACGCAAGTGAACGCAGAGTCGACAGTCATCTCTTTTTGACAATCAACCGTTCGGACTCTGCGAGGGGGCATATGCTGGATAATCCGACGCCGTCTTGTGCGGTATATATGTATCGCGATCAAGGCAGTAAACGTTTCTTTCGTGTTTTTTAACGGCCTCGAATCCAGCGCTGCGTTTATCAAGTTGAAATAGCAGCGGATTATTTATGCGACGGGTACTTGCGAAAGTTGATCTGAAACCGATAGAACCGGAGCGGTTGGTTTATGATCGCATCGAGCGGAAATCACCAGATCTGACCTGTTAATGGTGCTGGCTGTCGAAGGTCTGCTGAACCAGTGGCGTCCTGGAAAGCTGTAGAACACACGTTTGTCCGGGTGGTTGTACAACTGGGCATGAAGGACTGGAAGTTCATGGTCTCCAAGCAATGCTTGACTGTCGGGCAGCGTGGCGGGGTAAGCCGGTGGCTCGACAAAATAACGAGCATCAATGCCGGAGACTGCAATTTGGTCGAAGGAAAGATCGACTGTCCGGATGATGCCTTCTTCGGTCGTCACGTACACCCTGTCGATAATGTCCGCGCTGTCTTCATAGACGGGCAGATGAACAGTGCAACTTCCGATGTACAGTTTGTTGTTGGTCAGTTTTATCTCAATAGTGCCCAGCGCTGTAGCATCGATATACCAGGTGGAAGAGTGCGACAATCTCACACGGGCGCTGGCGAGACCGCCAGGCGTCGAAATCTTGATGGTCATGTTGGCTACCAGATGAAGGAAGTACGTACCGCCTTCACCTTCCAGGCTCTCCATCGCCGTTTGCGCGGGAAGAGATGAAAATTTGGCGCAGGCCCTCCCTGAGCTCAGTTTATAAGGTTCGTTTTCAGGAAGTTCAAACGGGTATTTGCCTCGTCGGTACCGCAGCGGCAACTGAATGAGATGTTTCCAGCGCATGAATTCAGATGTTTTATAGTCCGAAGGTTCTTCTGTTGTGGTGAGTCCGGCATTGGCCATCAGGCCGTCGTTGAAAATAAACAAGTATTGTTGGTTGGGGTGTTCGCGCATGTGTTGCAAGGCGAACCCCATGTCTGCCGACAGTTTGAAGCTCGAAAAATTTCGAAGTGTTAGTGTTTTTTCATCGAATGTATAGATCAAGTCACATTGAATGTCGATCTCGCTTTCTTGACTCACAAAGGCACCGTAGGATACTTCTACTTTTGTCAGTTCGGTGCTCGCGTAATCCAGATAAAGCTTGATGGCTTCTTTGGGGCGTTTTACCGAGCGGAAGATAATGTTTTTATCGGTGCGTGGGAGGTAATAACCGGTGAATCTCTGGTGCTCGATAAAGCAATCGGGGGTGTAAAGAATAGTCGGTTCTATGGGGCTTCCTTGGCGGGTGATCACCGCTTTGACGTATTCGCGTTTAGAGTAGGTTATCGTTTCAGGGAGATCCGGGGTCAGGTGATAGCCGTCCTTGGTAACGAATGTCAGTGTCTTGTTTTTTAACTGACGTTTATTCGCTACTTCTTCATAAACGTCGTGTATGACTACACGGGTTTTCGGCGAATCGTCCATATCAAAATTCAACGTGACCCACAGAGAGTTATCGGCTCTCACCTCGAAACCATCTATCAGGTCCTTTCGGCAGCCCAGTTCAATAATGCTGTTCTCTTTACCGTCTTCGGTGATGGATAGTTGCCCGGGAACATGGGCAACGAAATATTCATCTGCGCCGGCATCACCCCAGGCTTCTGCACCCGAGGCCAGCAGTTGGATGATGTCGTTTCCTGCCCCCGCTCTGACGATGTCGGCGCCATGGGCCTTGATGACGTTGCGCTCCGGGGTTCCGGTCACGGTGCTGGACGCATGCGCTACGGTTTCGACATTTTCGATGCTCTCGACAACGCCGAGCGGGATACGGTTGTTCCCGCTTTCTGTAGCTGAGTCTGCAGTGATCGCATGGACCGTACCGGCCGGCAAGTCGACGTCATATCCGGCCTGTGGCTGCTTCTGGTGATGGTTTTTCAAATCAATCCTGCCCAGGATCAACGAGTCGTCGCCTGCCCCGCCCTTCAACGTCCAGCGATCAGAAAGTTCTAGAGTTGCCTGATGATTGATTTTTGCGCCCTGGAAGACGAAGAAGTCATCCTTCTCGCCGCCTGTCAGTTGTTTGTTTCCAGCGCCGTAGTAGAAAGCGTTCGGCTTCTTTTCTACCCCTTCAATGGAGTCATCACCACCGCCAATGAACCACAGGATGCTCTTTTCTGCTCCTGCTATACCCAGTTCAGCACCGGGCGTTTCGGCTGTCACCCCGTTTCGGCCGTCAATGATGTCGTTGCCGTCCTTTATTTTTGGCTTCATGACGGTATGCCGTTCCCACTTTCTGGTTAACCAGTGATGACGGCCTTCCAGGGTTGGTTCCAGTTCCACGTCGAAACTACCGTTAACGACGGCTTCGGTGGTGTCCTTCAATTGGACGTCGAGCAATGCCCTGGCCGTTTGCTTCAATTGTTTTGCGTGGTCGATCTTGGCTTTGGCGCTGAGAAAACGATTATGGACATCTTCGTCCGGATCCATGAAGCAGAATGCAAACCAGCCTGTGCGCCAGCGTTCTTCGACAGTGAGTTCGATGTAGTCATCGATGTCATCAACTATCCGTACAGCGGCATAGACCTGTGAGCCGAAAGCCATCAATGCTCCGGCAGCAAGGCCCACGGGACCTGCGGCCGAGAAACCGGCCATGGCTGCAGAGCCAAGGATGATCGTCATCGCGCCGCTGGCGACACTCAGGCCACCACTGACATAGAGATCCATCGCTGCCTTGCCAGTGGCATTTTCCGCTGCGATGAATGATCTGACGGCCGTGGTAATGTCGAACGGCAGGGTCAGTGCTCCTCCGACCAAACCACCGGAGCGGCTCAATCTGATTGCGGTACGAGTCTTGGCAAAATCCTTGAAGGCATTCTGGCCAGCCTTGAGCATTCTCGTGGCTTCTTGAGTAATTGTTACGTCGGTGATGATAGAGCCAACTTCTGCGAGAAGGCCGGCACCGTTGATTTTAAGTTCAGTAGAATCGTGGGCTTTGTACGCGTAGTACAAACCGCGAATTCCCATGAATATTCCGAATGCTTGAATGCCGACGCTAGAGCCGAGCGTGAAATTGCTCCACGCCTTCGATATCCAATGAGGCGGATTTTTCGGTAAGTTGGCGTGCCGTAGATCCAGTTTGTGTGCTGAATTCAATAGCTTCTCTAATTTACTGCGAAGTTTTCCTGCGTCATCAGTACGGTCGGTGTCCTCTCTGATCAATCGCGCAGAAGTGATCGGTCGCCGACTGGCCATTTCGAACAGCAGATCTGGCAACAAGTAACTGTCCCGGCCGGTTGCCGATTTCATAATGCTTTCTATATCGTTCAAACTGAACTGTAACGAGTTGATGAAAGATCGCTTCGGTACGCGGAAGAATGTGTTTGTTCCATTTAAAGGCTGGCCGTCAATACGTGCGCCCAATACTGCGAGGGATACTCGTGTTACGGATATAGGGCCGATTTCAATTGGGCCAAAGATACGGTCGTTTATTTTAAGTTGGCTTGTTTTTTCGCTGCTTTGCGCATTTTTCCCGTTAGCTGTCTCACTGTTCAGATCAAGAGTCGAATCAGTGTGTTGATTGGGGCCCAAAGGTTCCAGTTCGGTTATGATAACCGCATCATGATGTATCGAGGCGTCTTGGAAGGGGGTGGCCATTTGAATATCCTTATTCGAGTGGTCTTTATATTGAGCGTCGGGTGGCATGTTAGTGTTGGGTTTTTACTTCTGTATATCTTTGGTTTGTTGCCATGTATTGCACATGCGCAGAAGTTATTGTTGATGTTTTAGTTTGCCATTTTCAGGTTTGAGTGGGTGCAACCGGCCTTGACATTATTAAACCGGTTTTAGGGCCGGTCTGGTTTTGTTTGAACGCTGTATTGTCTTGGCGGGTATCATCGCGGGCGAACTCCCACAGGTTTTGTGAACGGCACGGATCACTGTGGGAGCTTGTTCGCGAAGGCGCCCCTGAGGACGCCGCGGGATCAGAAGTGGAACTTCACCAGGAAGCTGGTCACGTTCTGATTGGTGGTGAACGCACGGGTGTCGTCAATCCCGTACTTGTCTTTCCAGTAGTCGTACTCGACACCCACATACAACTGCTTCTCGCCGAAATTCAGCGCCTTGCCCAAGTCATATTTGACCTGAGGGTTGAAGTGCAGGTTGGCGTGGTATTCGCCACGGTGGTTGACATCGTTGTCGACCACCCAGTCCATGAAACCGTCGATCAGAATATTCGAATCGCCGACCGGGATGGTGTAAGACCAGACCGGCGTGATCTGCCAGACGTTGTCGCCCGGACGCGAACCTTCGGTGTGGCGCTGGTAGAAGTTCAACTGAAAGTAGTCGAAGCCCGGGATCGCCAGGTCAAAGCCAGGACCGATCAGATACGACTCGACGTCGCCTTCACCGAATTCATAAGTCATTGCCAACAGCACGTCTTTGACCGGGCCGAACTCGATTTTCTGGTCGAGAATCTTGCCAAGCGACAGGCGCGGGCTGAATTCGCCATAGTAGGTGTTGTTGCCGACACCGCCGTCTGGTTTGCCGTTATAGAAGATCTTGTCGACGAACAGGAAGTTGTCCCCATACTTCCAGCCGTCGGCGTGCTCGAAGGTCACGGTCTGCTGAATGGCAGGGTTGACCTTGAAGTCCTTGCCGTAGAGGTAGGTCAGGCTGTTGTTTTGCCACTGCAGCAGACCATCGGCCATGGCCTGGCCCCCGGCCAGCATGGATCCCGCGAGTATCAGGCTGGTGCACATACGTTTCATTCGGTTGCTCCCAAAGTAGGTGTTCCACGTTTATTTTTTTAAGATCGGCGCTCTGGTGTGGCGCCTTTTTTCTTCGTTGCAAAAGTCATCCAAACGGTCAGCTTTCATGCTGTTAGCAAAAGCTGAGCCAAGGCTTTCAAAAAGCAAAAAAACGCCCTTTCGTCTGCTGAAAAACAGTCGATTGAGTGTGTTTTCGGGATGCCTCGGCACTGACCGGGGCCGGGATAAGTTGGCTTTTGGGTCAGAAATTAAATCCGGGCTTTTTTTTAGACCGAATTCAAGAGGCCGCGGAGAATACTGACTCCTCGGCCAGCTCTCAAGTGCCCCGCAACAGAGCACTGGCAACAGGTATGGGGCACGGTTGCGGGTCATCTTAAAAGTGCACCTTCGCCGTACTCGTAGGTCATCGCCAGCAGGAACTCGATCTTCTGGCCGAAGTTCTTGCCGTACAAGTCGCTCAGGCTGTTGGTCTGCCACCGCCGTAAATCGCCGGCCATGGCTTGGGAGGCGGCGAGCAGGTCGCCACTCAATAGCGAGTTCGATTGCGTGGGAATCATCGGGTGCTCCCTCTTGTTTTTATTGTTTGAGGCGGGGGTGCTGTTAGTGCTGGTGTGCGTGGCAGTCGTTGATCACTGCGCGCTCTTTGCCGCCGAGGATGTTGAACAACAAGTTCAGCGTCAGTGCGCTGAGGGTTGCCATGGCGATACCGCTATGGGTGATCGGACTCATCCACATCGGCAGATGTGCGAAGAACTCCGGACGGACCACCGGGATCAGCCCCATGCCGATGCTCACCGCCACCAGCAACTGATTGCGACGGTCACCGATGTCGGCTTCTTGCAGAATCTTGATGCCGGTCGCCGCGACCATGCCGAACATCGCAATTGCCGCACCGCCGAGCACGGCCGGTGGAATCGACGCCACGAGGAACGCCGCTTTGGGCAGCAGGCTGAGAACGATCAGCAAGCCACCCGCAACGATCGTCACCGAGCGGCAGCGCACGCCCGTCATCTGTACCAGGCCGATGTTCTGCGCAAAGGAGGAGTGGGTGAAGGTGTTGAAGAACCCGGCGAAAAACGACGCCGCCGCGTCACACATCAAACCGCGACGCAGCATGCGCGGGCAGACGTCCTGGTCGGTGATCTTGCCCAGTGCCAAAAACATTCCGGTGGACTCGACGAAGATGATCACCACGACCAGGCACATCGAAAGGATCGGCGCGAGTTCGAATTTCGGCATGCCGAAATGCAGCGGGGTGACGAACTGAACCCATGGCGCGTTGGCCATGCCGCTCAGGTCGACCATGCCGATGGCGCCGCACAACACGTAGCCGAAGCACATGCCGATCAACACGGAAATATTCACCCAGAAGCCACGCATGAAACGGTGGATCAGCAAAATGGTGCCCAGCACCAGTGCGGCGATGGCCAGATAAATCGGTGAACCGAATTGCGCAGCAGCGGCACCGCCACCGGCCCAATTCACGGCCACGGGAAACAACGACAAACCGATCGAGGTGATGACCGTGCCGGTCACCAGCGGCGGGAAGAAGCGTACGACCTTGGACATGAACGGCGCGATGATCATGCCGAAGAATCCAGCGGCGATGGTTGCACCGAAGATCCCTTGCAGACCGATACCGGGCATGCCGGCCATGGCGACCATGCTGCCGACAGCGGCAAAACTGGCGCCCATCATCACGGGCATGCGGATGCCCATCGGGCCGATGCCGAGCGACTGCACGATGGTGGCGATGCCGGCGACCAGCAGGTCGGCGTTGATCAGGAAGGCGATTTCTTCACGACTCAGGCCAGCGGCCTGTCCGATGATCAGCGGCACCGCGATGGCGCCACCGTACATCAGCAGAACGTGTTGCAAACCGACCAGGATCAGTTGCAAAAAGGGCAAACGCTGAATGGCGGGTGCGTCGGGGATGCGCGCTTTGGACAGCTCGGACATGCAACACCTCGGATCTTTTTTATTCTTGTGATTGAACAGCTGTCGGGTTGCTCACAGCTGTTTCTTTGCATCAGGTAAACCTGTGGGAGCGGGCTTGCTCGCGAAGGGGCCATAACATTCAACATCACGTTGACTGCCCCGACGCTTTCGCGAGCAAGCCAGCTCCCACAGGGATAAAGGGTGTCCTTGTGGGAACGAGCCTGCTCGCGAAATTTTCAGGGCTTAGTTGGTCTGGGCTCCCTGCGCGATCCATGCACCGATCAGGTCACGTTCCTGTTGGGTCATCTGTGTGATGTTGCCCAGTGGCATGATCTGTGTGGTGATGGCTTGCGCTTGGATCCGCGCCGCGTTCTGGCGGATCTGCTCGGGGGTGTCGAACATCACACCCGCTGGCGCTGCGCTGAACAACGGGCTGGTTGGTTTGGCCGAATGGCAGACCGCGCAACGTTCCTGGATCACGTTGTGCACCTTGTCGAACGCAGGACCTGCATTGGACGCTTGCGCCGGTGCAGCAGGGGCAGCCGGAGCTGCAGGTGCCGCCGCTTCAGCCGGTTTCGCGCCACCACCCAGCGCCGTTTCCGGCAGCGGCTGGTATTCGATTTTCGCAGGCGCCTTGGCCACGTCCGGGCTGGTCATCGGTGCAGGGCCGGTGACGTAAGCCAGGCTGATCATGCCCACCGCTGCCACCGGCAGTGTCCAGGCAAACTTGTGGCTGTCGTGACGGGTGTTGAAGTAGTGACGCACCAACACTGCCAACACGGCGATCCCGGCCAGGATCAACCAGTTGTACTGGCTGCCATAAGTGCTCGGGAAGTGGTTGCTGATCATGATGAACAGCACCGGCAGGGTGAAGTAGTTGTTGTGACGCGAACGCAGCAAGCCTTTGGCGGGCAGCGCCGGGTCCGGGGTGCGGTTCTCGGCAATCGCGGCGACCAGTGCGCGCTGCGCCGGCATGATGATACGGAACACGTTACCGACCATGATGGTGCCGATGATCGCGCCGACGTGCAGGTAAGCACCACGACCGCTGAATACTTTGCTGAAGCCATACGCCGCGCCGATGATCAGCACGAACAGAATGAAACCGAGCAGAGCAGGGCGTTTGCCCAGGGCCGAGTCGCA
This sequence comes from Pseudomonas sp. EA_65y_Pfl2_P78, assembly GCF_963970495.1. Classification (NCBI taxonomy): domain Bacteria; kingdom Pseudomonadati; phylum Pseudomonadota; class Gammaproteobacteria; order Pseudomonadales; family Pseudomonadaceae; genus Pseudomonas; species Pseudomonas sp. EA_65y_Pfl2_P78. The sequence goes on from NZ_CAXAON010000040.1 coordinate 32,894, forward strand.
CAGGAAGGAGTAGATGAACCAGCCCAGGAACAGCGAGCCAATACCGATGGCCACGCCTTCAGGGCCGCTCAGCGTGCTGCCCGGAGCCAGCAGATAGAGCGTCGGGTTGGAGTAGAACACCACGCACAGCAGCGCGATACCCGACATCCAGGTGAAGTAGGCTTCCCATTTGAACCAGTGCAGGTTTTCCGGCATTGCCGGTGGGGCCAGTTTGTATTTTTCCAGGTGATAGATACCGCCGCCGTGGATCGCCCACAGGTCACCGGCCAGACCGGTTTTCGGGTTGACGCGGTTGAGGTTGTTCTCCAGCCAGACGAAGTAGAACGACGCGCCGATCCAGGCCACGCCAGTAATCATGTGAACCCAGCGCACGCTCAGGTTCAGCCATTCCAACAGATGTGCTTCCACAGTCTTTACCTCTCGCCTGTCACTCTTGTTGTCGAGTGATCAGACCTTCTCTTATTGGTGGGGGGCGAGGATCAAACGCTCATCCTCTTTGAAAAAATGCTCATCGCAGTTATTGCCTGTGCCACTGCGATCAACCACCAGGAAGTCATCCCGCTTTTCGATCGTCAGCACCGGGTGGTGCCAGACGCCGCGATGGTAATTAATGCCCTGCCTGCCGTTGGTGACGAAGGCGCGGACCAAGCCTGATACAGGTTCATCGCCAAGTGGCGCGACCACGATCAGAAAGGGGTTGCCGAGCAGCGGAATGAAAGCCTGGCTGCCCAGCGGATGGCGTTCCAGCATGCAAACGGTCAGCGGCATGTCCTGCGCGTCGGCGCGGAAGATGCTGATGATCGCGTTGTCCTCAGGCTGGGCGGTTTCGACCGTCGCCAGTTTGTGGAAGCGCATGGTCGAACCGTTGTTGATCATGAAGTGATCGCTGCCGTCGGTTTCGATCACGTCACCGAAAGGGGCGAAGGCTTCTTTGGTCAGCGGTTCAATCGTCAGTGTGCGCATGCTGTTCTTCTTATCCGAATACTATGTTGACTGTTCTGACGCCTTTGCGAGCAGGCTCGCTCCCACATTTGGAATGCAATCCCCTGTGGGAGCGAGCGTGCTCGCGAATGGCTTCACTGCTTACTTAGCGACCTTGCCCAGTACGCGCAGGCGACTCACACCACCATCAGGGAACACGTTCAGACGAATGTGAGTGATTGGGCCCAGTGCCTTGATCTGCTCGGCGAAGGTGTGTTCGGCGTGCATTTCCAGCTTCTGGCTTGGCAGCAGTTCGCGCCAGAACAGCGACTGGGTTTCGATCTGGCTGTCGGTGCCGCCTTTCACGAATGCGCCCTGGATCGAGCAGGTGTCCGGGTAGTTGCCCTTGAAGTGCAGGGTGTCGACGATGATTTTTTCGATCTCGCCCGGGTGACCCAGCGCAACGATGACCCAGTCATTGCCCGGAGTACGACGACGTGCAGTTTCCCAGCCGTCGCCCATGTTGATGCCACGGCCCGGGTTGAGGATGTTGCTCATGCGGCCGAAGTGTTCATCGGAGCAGGCGAGGGCGCGGCCACCGTTGAGGGCTGCAGCCAGGTCGACTTGCTCGTTGTCGCCAACAGCAGACCAGTCGCGGAACGGCACGCCATACACGCGTAGACGGGCTACGCCGCCGTCCGGGTAGATGTTGAAGCGCAGGTGGCTGAACGCTTGGTCGTGGCTGATTTCGTGGTAGTGGTGGCTGTTGCCCTGCAGCTCGACGGCCGACAGCACTTCGGTCCACTGGGTGTTTTCGTCAGGCTCGCCCGAGGCCAGGAAGCACGCTTCCAGCGAGGCCGATGGCGGGAAGTTGCCGGTGAAGAATGAAGTGTCGATGTCCACGCCTTTGATCGAGCCCGGTACGCCCAAACGAATCACCGCGCTGTCGTAGCCTTCAAAGCGCTTGCGACGCGATTCCCAGCCGTCCATCCACTTGCCGTTGTCATCGAACACGCCCTCCTTCCACACGGCCGGGGTCGGTTGGAACAGACGATTGGCGTCTGCGAACCAGTCATCGGTGACCGAGATGATTTTGGTGCCCAGACGGGCATCGGCCAGGTTGACGAACTTCTCGAAAGGTACGGCGTAAGCTTTCATTCTTCTTGTCTGCCTTTAATAAGTTGGCTGGGGATGCTTGCGAGGCCCTGGGCATTCTCCGCGTCTGCCATGCTCGGGCCAGGCTTGCTAAAGAGTCAGTAAACGGAACAGGGCGATCTTGTTGATCTGCGCCAGCGCGCATTTGAATTCGGTGTCGACCGAGTTGTGAATGCGCGTTTCGAACGCTGCGAGGATCTGATGCCGGTTGCTGCCTTTTACCGCCATGATGAAGGGAAACTTGAACTTGGCTTTGTAGGCGTCGTTCAGCTCGGTGAAGCGCTGGAACTCTTCGGCCGTGCATTGGTGAATCCCCGCGCCCGACTGTTCTTCAGTACTGGCCGCGGTCAACTGGCCCTGAACGGCAGCTTTGCCGGCCAGGTCCGGGTGAGCGTTGATCAGTGCCAGTTGGCTGGCATGATCGGCGCTCAACAGGATGTCGCTCATGCGCTGGTGCAGGGTTTCGATCTCGTCGATCGAAGCGTCCGCGCCCAGGTCATAGGCCTTCTCGGCCACCCATGGCGAATGTTCGTAGATGTCGGCGAAGGCTTTGACGAAGGCGTCGCGGCTCAGGGTCGACGGTTGCAGGGTTTGAAAGCGGCTCATTGGGCGGCCTCTTGGTACGGGTGGGTTTCGTGCCAGTGACGTGCGATGTCGACGCGGCGGCTGAACCACACCTGTTCATGACTTTTGGCGTATTCGATAAAGCGTTTGAGCGATGCGAGGCGACCCGGACGGCCGATCAGACGGCAGTGCAGACCGATCGAGAGCATCTTCGGTGCTTCGGCGCCTTCGGCGTACAGCACATCGAACGCGTCTTTGAGGTATTCGAAGAAATCGTCACCCTTGTTGAAACCCTGCACTTGGGTGAAGCGCATGTCGTTGGTGTCGAGGGTGTACGGGATCACCAGATGCGGCTTGCCGGTCGGGTTGTTCGGTTCCCAGTAAGGCAGGTCGTCGTCGTAGGTGTCGCAGTCGTAGAGGAAACCACCTTCTTCCATCACCAGGCGACGGGTGTTCGGGCCGGTGCGACCGGTGTACCAACCCAGTGGGCGTTCGCCGGTGATTTCGGTGAGGACGCGGATCGCTTCGAGCATGTGCTCGCGTTCCTGCGCTTCATCCATGTACTGGTAGTCGATCCAGCGATAGCCGTGGCTGCAGATCTCGTGGCCGGCATCGACCATCGCACGGATCACATCCGGATGGCGCTGGGCGGCCATGGCAACGGCGAAGATGGTCAGCGGAATGTCGAATGCCTTGAACAGCTTGAGGATCCGCCAGACGCCGGCGCGGCTGCCATACTCGTAAAGCGATTCCATGCTCATGTTGCGCGCGCCTTGCAGCGGCTGAGTGGCAACCATTTCAGACAGGAAGGCTTCGGATTCTTTGTCGCCGTGCAGAATGTTGCGCTCGCCGCCTTCTTCGTAATTGAGTACGAACGACAGGGCGATGCGGGCATTGCCCGGCCAGTGTGGGTGAGGAGGGTTACTGCCGTAACCGATCAGGTCGCGTGGGTAGTCAGCGCTCACTGCAGTCTTCCTTCTTATTCGTTGACAGAGTTGTGTGGCGGCCTGGCAGGCTGGCGTCACAGCGATGGGCTGATTGTATACAACTTTATTCTCAATTTGTAAGCCTGATTTTTTGCATTTTTCACCGACTGTCATCTTTTACGGCCAATGGCGTGAGCCTGCAAGAAACCTGCCTGGTCAGTCAGCTAATGGATCGCAGGCTCAATAGATAAGTGCGTAGGGGGCAGATCCTGGGCAAACGCCCGAGTGTCGGGGGTGAAGTGAAAAATGTCGTTTTTATTGTGTACAATTTTTTTGAAAAGTGTCTTAATCAGTCGCTCGCCGCAACTTTTCGTGCTCCGAATCGGTGCGGTCTCCTTTTCACCTGACTTCGGGAGGCGCGAAGTCTGACTGCTCTTTGCGGCCAGGCGCGCAGAATCAATGGGACGTTTGACAACTCACGTATTGGACGCTGCACACGGTTGCCCGGGCAGCTCGATCAAGGTCGAGCTCTACCGCGTTGAAGGTTCGCACCTGGAATTGGTCGCCAGTGCACTCACCAACAGCGATGGCCGGGTTGATGCGCCGCTGCTGCAAGGCGATGACTATCGTAGCGGGGTTTATCAGGTCCAGTTCCATGCGGGCGACTACTACCGCGCCCGTGGCGTTCAGTTGCCTGAGCCGGCATTTCTGGACGTGGTCGTGCTGCGCTTCGGCATCTCAGCCGAGCAGGATCACTACCATGTGCCATTGTTGATTTCGCCTTACAGCTATTCCACCTATCGGGGCAGCTGACCCCCAAGCAGCTGCCCCTACCGGGAAGCGACTGCGCATATAGCTTCTTTGGTCTTTTGCCCGCTCACACTGCGGGCTTTTTTTCGCCAGGTGAGTGCAATCGTACCGCTCACCTGACAGCACCCTTTGAGATATTCTGAATGTTCTCCCAGCGACGCGCCGGAAGAACATCAGTATCAATGATCAGGCAGTGAAATCTTGAATAGATCTGGAGTCTGATGGGGGCATTGATTAAATACTTTCAGGTCGGAGTAACTTATTTTTCGAGACTTATTGCTGTCTAGAATCCACTTGCGCTCCGGTATGTTGAATTTTAGTTTTCCGGTACTGCCATCATTCATTGCAATGTGCTTGACCGGGAGTTCGCGTTGTTTAATGGCAGAAAGTTCCTTGGGAAGCTCGGTTTCAGCATCGACTGGTGGCACAAAAAAACGAGCGTCCAGACCGATAATGGAAAAATTTTCAAAAATGAGATTGACGGTATAAATGACGCCCATTGGCGCAATCACGAGGATTTCGTCAATAAGGTCTTCGGGATGCGAATATTGAGGTACATGAATCGTAGTCGTTCCAATATACAGTTTGTTATTTGCCAGGCTGATTGTGAATTCGCTGAGTTCAGTGGCATCAAGTTCCCAGGTCGTCGAGTTTCTCAACCTGTCTTTGGCGTTGGCCAGCCCGCCGGGAGTCGAAACTCGTAAAACTCTATTGTCAGACAGATGAAGAATATGGACGCCTCCCGCACCCTCTATGTTGTCGATGGCTATCTGTTCGCTCACAGGTAGTACCGTGGCGCAACGAACCAAACGGTCCACCTCCAGCGTCTCGGTTTCGGGAAGTTCAAAAACTGCATCGTCTTTCATTCGTAACGGAAAACGGTAGTCGTGGCTGGTAAGCGTATTTCCGCTGACGCTATGCTTATAGTGTTTCGGTGGGATGGCGTATTGTTTCTCAAGGTTAAGGGTGTGGGCTTTTTCATCCCTGAACACCAGCATGTATCCATGAATGGACACTTTTTCCATGGCTTGTTTGAGTGCGGCGTCGAGTGTGGTTTCCGTATATTGTCCAAATCCGGAAATCTGCAGCAGATTTTTTCCAAAGTAAAACAGGAAATCACATGAAACGTTGACTTTGTTTTTGTCGGCTGCCTTGTTCATCTCTATGGATGGTGTTGTCGCAAATGCCACATGGGCGCTCGTCAATTCGGAACTGTCATAGTCGAGGAATATACGAGTGCCGTAATAAGAGCTGGGGTTGCGTTCGGTTACGAATTGAGTGTGTGAGTTAAAACGCTGAACGTAATAGTGTGTGTTGCGGTCGGTAGGAACACTGCACAGGGATTTGTGGAGGATGACCGTATTCTCCGGGCGGCCGGCTTTGATGATTTCGGCTTTGATTTCAATGGGGTTGTAGTGTTCTATTGTTTCAGGAAGGTCAGGCTTCAGATCATAACCATCCCTGGTAATAATGGTCAGTTTGTTGTTTTTCAGGGCTCGATGTTCGCCAGACTCTTTGTAAACGTCATCGATGCATACCTTGTAGCGGCGCCCATAATGAAAATCGAACTTTAATATGATAATGAGACGGTGCCTGCGCAATTCCCATTTCTCAATATGATCCATTCTCCAGCCCAGCGAGATAATACTTTCCTCAACACCATCTTCTGTAATGCCTACTGAGCCCTCCGCCAGCGCCACATAATAAAAATCCGCTCCGGATTGGCCGAATGCGGACCCCCCACCCTGCAGGTAAATTTGGTCATTACCCGCACCGGCGTAGATTTTGTCATTGCCTCTGGACTTGATTACATTGGATTCATCCGTGCCAGTGACAATACTCGTTCCGCCTGGCAGGGTTTCCACATTTTCAATACTGTCGAGTTGTGCTTTCAAGGAATATTTTTTTGAGCCTTCAATCCACGGTTCCGGACCGGGTGTGAAGACCCGCAAGGTGCCCGCCGACAGGTCGACATCGATGCCCCGACCGGATGTACGAAACAACTGTTCGCCCTCAAGAATCAACGTGTCGCTGCCTGCACCACTGTTGGCGCTGATTGAAAACTGACCCACCCTGCCGATTGAAAAATGACCCAGGACGGATTGCTGATTTTTGCCACAGCAATTGTGGATAAGCTTAGCAGCAGTGTTCCGGTTGACGACGCATCGGG
>NZ_CAXAON010000041.1:0-39297 GCF_963970495.1 Pseudomonas sp. EA_65y_Pfl2_P78
GTTTGGTCAGTCCGTTGATTGCGGCGCAGATGTTCACCTTTCAAAAAGGCACTGACGGTTTGAAGGACCTGACGCCTGCGCCCGAGGCCGTCATCCCGAAGTTTCTGAAACTGACGCAGAGCATCAGTTCGCAATAGCCGCATCACCCGCCATACAAATGTGGGTAACCGGCTAATCAGTTAACCGTGCCGTTCCGAACAAACGCACGCGGTTCAGTTCTCCCTTGTGTGCTTGCAGCAAAATGGGGGCAGTTCCGCCAGGCATCTCCACGTAAACTTCTGCGGCCGTGACCCAGCCTGCACGCCACGCCGCGCAAGCCACCGCACTGGCACTGGTGCCCGATGACGCCGTCGGCCCTTCGCCGCGTTCGAATACCCGCGCGATGATCCGCTGCGCTGATCCGCGCGCGGCCCATTGCAGGTTCACACCCGCCGGACAAGGATTGCCAACGCCGGTCGGCATTGCGTAGGCAATCCGGGTCAGGCCTTCGGTCAGCGGTGAAACGCGCATCTGATCGTTGCTCGGCAAAGCGGCCGCATCGCTGAGCAGCGTCACGCAATGCGGATTGCCGATACGCACGAACTGGCTGTGGCGCCACGCGGGATCGAGTTGCGCCAAGGCAGGAACATGGCTCACGTCCCGCCCATTGAGCTCACGGCTTTCGACATTCTGCGCACCGACTGCCGATGGGCCGAATCCGGGTTGGCCGAGGTCAAGCCAAAAGCCTTTTACGCCTTCGACTTCGGCCGGTTTCACCGAGGTTTCCACCGGTTGGCCCTTGTCGTGATGGACGCGCAGCAGCGCCCCATGTGCCGGCAGCACACCTTGCTCGCTCAGCGCTTGGGAGAAAATCGTCAGGCCGTTGCCGCTGCGTTCGGCGAGTGTGCCGTCGGTGTTGACGATCAAGACATCAAACGGCGGCGCGGCCTGAAACGGGCCAACCAGCAACCCGTCGCTGCGGTGGGATTTGCTCCCCTCAGGTGCCTGCCCCTCGGGCCAGTCGCAACAAAGCGCTACAGCCAGATGACTCCACGCCTGCCGTGATGACGCACAGTCGGCGGCGCTGGCGGGTAACTCAATACCGGCCTCACGCAGCGCTTGGGGCGAAATCACCCCATAGAGGTTGCCTCGGGCATCGTAGAACTGCGTCATCACTGGCTCCTGAATCCGCGTTTGCAAAGCACATCACCTTACCGGCTGGCACGATCCATGTGGGAGCGGGTTAGGATGTGGGCTGCACGTCCCGAAGGCCTGCGATCGAACCTCGACGCCCAGTCACTGTCCTTCGGGGACGCGATGTTTTTTGCCAAGGATCGATATGACCAGCCTCACCCCCCAAGACACCTTCGTCCCCGGACGCCTGCAACAGATCTCCACACGCATCGCGTTCTTCATCGCCGGGCTCGGCATCGCCGCGTGGGCGCCGCTGGTGCCGTACGCCAAGGCTCGGGCCGGACTCGATGAGGGCACGCTGGGACTGTTGTTGTTATGTCTGGGCGTCGGTTCGATCCTGGCGATGCCATTGGCGGGGATTCTCGCGGCGCGGTTCGGCTGTCGCCGCGTGGCAACCGGCGGCACGCTGCTGATCTGCGCGGCGTTACCGTTGCTGGCGACGGTGTCATCGATACCGGCATTGGTCGCCACGCTGTTCATGTTCGGCGCAGGGCTGGGCACGGTGGATTCGACGGTGAACCTGCAAGCGGTGATCGTCGAACGCGCCAGCGGCAAGCACATGATGTCGGGCTTTCACGGCTTGTTCAGTCTCGGCGGGATTGTAGGCGCGGCCGGCGTCAGCGCCCTGCTCGGCCTTGGGCTGACACCGCTGACGGCAATGCTGGTGGTGGTGGCGGTGCTGTTTGCCGCGTTGTGCAAGTGCGTGCCCCATATGCTGCCTTACGGTAGCGAAAGCGCCGGCCCGGCATTTGCCGTACCGCACGGCATCGTGCTGTTTATTGGCGGGATGTGCTTGATCGTGTTTCTCACCGAAGGCGCGGCGTTGGACTGGAGTGCGGTGTTCCTGACGCAGGAACGCGGGATCGAAACCGCGTACGCCGGTTTGGGTTATGCCGCGTTTGCCCTGACCATGACCGCAGGACGCTTGATGGGTGACCGGATCGTCCGCATTGTCGGCGCCACGCGCATTATCCTGTTCGGCGGTTTATTGGCGGCGGCAGGCCTGTTTCTGGCGACCTTCGCGCCGAGCTGGCAAGCCGCGCTGGTCGGCTATGCGCTGGTCGGCGCCGGCTGCTCGAACATCGTGCCGGTGCTCTACACCGCCGTCGGTAAACAAACCGTGATGCCGGAAAGCATCGCCGTGCCAGCAATCACCACACTGGGCTATGCAGGGATTCTGGCCGGGCCGGCGGTGATTGGTTTTGTTGCCCATGCCAGCAGTTTGAGTTTTGCGTTCGGGTTGATGGCGGTGTTGCTGGTGGCCGTGGCCATGGGTGGCAAAGTGTTGAAGGTCTGAACCGAGTGCACCTGCCGGATCAGGAGGACTTTTTGATTGTGCTGTTCTAACGCAAAGGTCAAAAAGTGGCGGCCTCCGTCAGCGCCTGCAGAAAATCCCCCTGTCAAAACTCACAAATCAGTTAGTTGACAGCGGCATTTCCTGCACCTAAGTTAAGTGCCGACGTGTTACCAAATGCGTCAAGCCAACAACAAGAAACACCGCCAAGGATTGGCGTCAAGCAAAGGTTCCAGCCCCGCCTGACTCACCTGGCGCACCTCTGAAAAAACTGAAACGGCGCTTGCCGTCGATTCCGCCTCTGTCGCTTTTGCGCCAAGTGGAATAGGCACGCTATTGCCTGCAAAAAACCCGACGCAACGGAAGAAAGGATGACTCTTATGCGTGACGTACACCCGTGCCCGCTTTCCACGGCGCAACAGGAAGTCTGCCTGGCGATCAGCCAGAGCCACAGCAATCTTAACTACCACTTGTGCGACGTCATCGAACTGCGTGGCGAGCTGAATCTTGAATGGCTCGAAGCCGCCATCCGCACGCAATTCCTGCAAACCGACACCTTGCGCGCGACCTTCGATATAGACGCGGCTACCGGCACCTACGCACAACACATTCAGCCTACCGATGCCCTTCCCGCCAAGGCGTTCGAAAGCCTGGACGTCAGTGATCACGCCAATCCTTTGGACGCCTACAAAGATCTGCTCGAGTACCTGCTGCACCAGGAAATGGATTTGCAACACGGGCCGCTGGCCCGTTACGTGCTGATCTGTCTCGCACCACAGCACTACCGCATGATCGAGTTGGCTTCACACCTGGTGGTGGACGGTTTCAGCCACGGCATTGTGTTCAGCAACATCACGGCCCATTACAACGCGCTCAGTCGTGGCGAGGCGGTCGAAAAACTCGAGCTGGCGCCGCTGTCGAGCGTGTTTGATGCGCAGGAGGACTATCGCCATAGCGACATGTACACCAAGGATCGTACCTATTGGCGCCAGTACTGCCTGAAGATGCCCGAGCCGACACAACTGGTGCCCGGTGATGCGCCGCTGATCAAACTCAATCGTCTGCGCAAGGTGTTCGGCGGTGAAACCCTGTTACAACTGCGCGCGGCGGCGGGCGAACATAAGCTACGCCTGTCGAGCATTCTGCTGGCGCTGTGCGCGACATACCTGCACCGCATGACCGGGCAAAACGAACTGGCCCTGGGCATGCCGGTGGCGGCGCGTCAGCTCAAGGCATTGCGCAATGTGCCGTCGATGGTCGCTAACATCCTGCCGCTGCACTTGTCGTTCACGCCTCAAAGCACTGTGCTGACGGTGGCGGCGAACGTGCAGCGACAACTGCGCCATCACCTTCTGCACCAAAACTATCGCAGCGAAAGCATGATCCGCGACCTGCACACCGAGCGTGGTAACAAGCCGCTGTTCAACACGCTGCTGAACATCGTTGCGTACGATCAAGGTCCGGGTTTTGCCGGTTGCGACACGACCATCCAGAACGTGGCCAATGGCCCGGCGGATCATTTGGGCATCGATATTTTCGACCGCCACGACGATGGTCGGCTGGAGATCGGATTCAACGCCAATGCCGATCTATATGCTGCCGAGGCTCTTGAACTGCACTATCAGCGCCTGACGGCACTGTTCGAACACTTCGCCAATTCGCCCCAAACCCTTGCGGCCGACTACGACTTGTTCCTGCCCCACGAGCAGCATCGCCATTACGCACTGCCTGCACATCAGGAAAAACTCCCGTTATTCGCCGAGGCCTTTGCCGACGCTGTGCGCGATTACGCCGAGCACCCGGCACTGTCGCAAGGCGCACGGACCTTGAGCTATGCCCGCCTCGACGATGACGCCACGCGCCTTGCGGTACATCTGCGTGAGCGTGGTGTGCAGGCCGGGGACTGCGTGGTGGTGATGTTCTCGCGCAGCCTCGAATGGGCAGTGGCCGCCGTGGCCCTGTTCAAACTTGGCGCCTGTTATGTACCGGTCGATCCGGATCTGCCCGAGGCGCGCATCGAACACATTTTCAGCGATGCCAGCCCGACCGTGGTGATCGTCGCACCGGGCAGTCAACTCAAAGTCGAGATCGCTGCCGAAAAACTGCTATGGCTGACTGCCGAAACCCTCGCGCAACTACCGACGGCGACTGAACCTTTGTCGCCATTCGATGCAGGACTGCCGGGCTATCTGATCTACACCTCAGGTTCCACCGGCAAGCCCAAAGGCGTCGAAGTCACGCAGCGCAATCTGGTGCCGATCGCCCGCACCGCCATCAATGCCGCGCAATTAAAGCCGCACGCGCGAGTCTTGCAATTCATCGCTGCCGGTTTCGACATGTCGGTGCTGGAAATCATGATGACCTTGCTCGCCGGCGCTGAACTGGTGATCACCGACAAAGTCAGCAGTAGCCCCGGAAGAGCTTTGGCCACACTGGTCAAGCGTGAAGGCATCAACCTTTTGGTGATGACCCCGAGCCTGCTTGCCTGCCATCAGACCGAAGACTTTCCGCAGGACACCGTGCTCATGCTCGGCGGTGAGTCGTGTACACCGGCGTTACTCGCGCGCTTCTCGCATTGCCGCCTGCTCAACGTCTATGGCCCGACGGAAACCTCGTTCGCCACCTCGATCAACGCCTGCTATGGCACGGGGGATCTGTCGATCGGGCCGGCCACTGCCAACACGCGCCTGTATGTGCTCGACGGCCAGCAGCGCTTGCTGCCACCCGGGGCCTGGGGTGATCTGTTCATCGGCGGCCCGGGCGTTGCGCGCGGTTATCGCAACCGTCCCGATCTCACCGCCAAAGGCTTTGTTGCCGATCTGCTCGACGGCGCGAGCACGATGTACCGCGCAGGTGACCGGGTGTTCTTCGATCACGCCGGGCGCATTCATTACCTCGGCCGCCAGGACAATCAGATCAAACTGCGCGGTTTGCGCATAGAACTGGACGAGATCAAAAACGTTCTGCTTGGTTGCGCTGGAGTCGACGACGCCGCGGTGATGTTGCGTGAACTTGTCCACGGCCCGGCCATTGTCGGCTATGTCGCCAGCAAGGACTCCAGTCTCGACAGTCAGCAGCTCAAACAGGCACTGGGCCGGCATCTGCCGCAGCACATGGTGCCGAGCGTGATCATGTGCGTCGCCCAATTCCCGCTGACGCCCAACGGTAAATTGGCGATGGATCGTCTGCCCGCGGCGGTACTCTACGACGCCTGTGAACTGTCACCTGCGCAGACGCCAGAAGAAGCGGCGATGTGCAAGCTGTTCGCCGAAGCGCTGGACTGCAACGAAGTGTTCGCCAACCAGAGTTTCTTCGACCTCGGCGGCCATTCGCTGCTAGGGCTGCAACTGATCAGCCGGATCAAGGAGCGGTTTGGTGTTGCTCTGGGCATCGCCGATTTCCTCGCAGCCCCCACCCCGCGACAACTGGCCCAGCGTCTGCAAAACAACAGCGGTGACAGCGATCCATTCGACGCCGTTCTGACGCTGCGCAGCGAAGGTTCACGGCCACCGCTGTTCTGCATCCATCCAGGCGGCGGGATTGCCTGGCCCTATGCCGGTCTGCTGCCGTTTCTGCCGGAAAATCAGCCGTTGTACGCGTTGCAATCGCCGATCCTGCGCGATCCGACGCGAGTCATCGAATCACTGGATGATCTGGCCGCGGAATACCTTCAACGCATCGTCGACCTGCATCCCGAGGGGCCGTATCAACTGGCCGGTTGGTCGGTGGGTGGCAACCTCGCGCTGCGTATTGGCGCGATGCTGCAGGCGCGCGGGCGTGAAGTGAGCTTCCTTTGCATGTTCGACAGCTACCCGCTGCAAGGTGGCCAGGCTTCGTTGAAACTTGACGACGCGATGATCATCAGCCGCATGACCCGCGCCATCGTCGGCACGCCCCGTGCAGGGCTCAAGGGGCTGAAAAGTGCGATGGAAGAAGTGCTCGGCAGCCGGCATATCGGCGATGAGTTCCTGACCCGTCTGGTAGACGATTCGAAGCGGATGCTGGAGTTGCTCGCACGTACACAGTACGAGGTGTTCAACGGTGATTTGCTGTTCATCCGCGCCACCACCGACATCCTGCGTCAGGACGAACAGCAGCCAGCCTTGTGGGCGCCGTACATCAGCGGTGAGTTGATCCAGCACGACGTTGAGGCACCGCATGAATGCCTATTGCAGCGGCAGTATCTGGAACAATTCGGCAAGCAGTTTGTCGAGGCGTTGCTGGAGCGCCAGGTAACGAACACGCATAAGCAACAGCAAATCCTCAGCGTGTAAGGGCTCACTGGACACCATTGCGGTGCCCGGCGAGAACCCCATGCAGGAGCAAGCCCGCTCTTGCATGGGGTGGCGGGTCATTAGCCTTTTTCGTCGATCCCTGCCTGCAGCGGCTGGCCGTCCAGATGACCGCTCAGGGTGACCGGGCCGACTTTCAGATTGCCGTTCTCAAAGGAAACCTTCGCTGCGTTTTCTTCCTTTTTCTGTGGCAGATCCAGCCCGGCTTTTACGCCGTAATCGAGGTTGCTCAGGTCGGTACTGCTGACCTTCGCCCCCCCCAGATCAACCTTGCCTTCACTCGCCGAAATCCGCGCGCCAGTGAGTTGCGTGGCGCCGCGAACAGTCAGATTCACACCTTGGCTAGCGCTGATGCCGGAGGCTTGTTTCACGCTGTCCTTGTGCGCGTATTCACCCTGCGCTTTCAGCGTTGGCTTGTAGTCGGTGCCGGCAAGTTTTTCCTTGTCGCTGGGTGGGTTTTTCTTCGCTGTCAGCCCCAGATCGACGTCGACCTTGGCGTGGGTCTGCGAGTCCTGACGGCTTTCGACACTCAGATTACCGGCGACTTCACCGCCGACGTTCTTCGCCTCAATCCGCGCCCCCGCCAGTTGCGCGTCACCCGCACTATTCAACACCACGCTGTCAGCCTTGATCTGGCTGTTCTGCTGCGTGGTGCCTTGCAGGTAATCCACGCCAACCTTGGCCCCGGCATTGAAGCCGTGATCGCTGCTGGCTTTTTCATCGGCTGATGTCGGCGTTTTGCTGCTCAGGTTGCCACCGGCATTCAGCGCCACGTTCCAGTTGTTGCGGCTGTCGGTGGACTGCGCCGACTCCTGCACGTAACCACCCTTCTGCGCGTCGATGCTGACGTGGGGTGCGCTGACTTGAGTGCCTTGCAGATGCACCGCATCACCGCTCAGTGCGACCGAGGTTTGGCTGTTGAGTTGACCACCGGTCAGGGTCTGCGAGTTCTCGTTGACTCGACCGATGTTGAAGTTGCCGCTCAGATTACCACCCTGATCACGGCTCTTCTCGCTGCTGGTTTTGCTACCGCCGCCCTTCAAACCACCGCCCAGATTGCTGCCGGTGGCGGTGTGGGTGTCGCTGGCGGCTTGCAGGTCAAGTTTGCCATCGGCCTGCAAATCGATGGCGCCCGCGCTGTCGATTTTCGTGCCTTGCTGGATCTGATTACCGCCGCTGCTCAGTTGCACGCCGTTGCCACTGATGCTCGCCACGTGGGCCTGAGTGTCAGTGGCTTGCTTGCCGCTGTGATCGAGCTGGAACCCGGCACCGAGATCGACGTTGGTGCCATCGGTGCCCGGCAAGGTACCGACCGTCAGCGAAGCGTTGCCGCGCAGGCTGGAGGTGTCGCTGCTCTGGCGATCATTGGCCTGATTGAGCGCCAGGTTGCCGTCAGTCTTGATACTGACGCCGCCCTGCCCACCGTCGAAACGGCTGCCTTCGAACTGCGCATCACCGCCCACCTTGATGTTCACGCCCTGGTTGCCGGCATAAACGCCGACCACGGCGGTGGAGCTGTCCTTGCTGGACGCACTGCTGCCCCCCGCCCCGCTGCCGGCAACGTTCACGTCTTCACCGGTTTTGGTGTAGACGCGCACGTCGACCTTGGCGTCCACGGCGTTATCGGTGCTGCTGTGGGTGTCGCTTGCCGCATCGGCGACCAGTTTGTCTGCCGTAATGTTCACCTTGCCGGCAGTGGCGTTGTACTCGGTGCCCTGATCGTGCAGCGTTCCAGCCACGTTGACGTCTACATTACCGCCCTCAAAACGGCTGACCACGGCGCTACTGGTTTGCTCGGTTTTGCTGGCACTGCCGTGGCCGACTGCGACGTCGATACCAACGTTCGGCTGACCGACATTAGCCAATGCATCCTTGTCCGGCAGCTTGCCGCCGATCACGTCTTTGATGGCGCCGGCAATCGGCCGGGCGATGTCTTTGTATTCGACGTTGGCGCCGATATCCGCCGACCAGTTGCTCTCGTTGTGGCTGCTGCTTTGGGTGTTGCTGGCGGCGCGGTTGTCGATTTCGTTGGCCGCAACATTCAGGCCGCTGCCAGCCTTCACTTGAGCGCCCTCGGTGGCGAGCTTGTCGGCATTGATCATCAGGTTGCCGCTGCTGTGCACGCTGCTGGTTTGCGCCGTGGTTTTGCTCGTGGTGTCTTGCGAAGTGCTGTGGGCGAAATCGACGCCACTGCCGGCGCGGTCGAGGCCGCCGGTGTAGTAGAAGCCGCCACCCGTGCTGCTCTTGTCGGTGGAGGTTTTGTGGCTGTCCTGCTCGGCCAGCAACGATACATTCCTGCCGCTGAGGTGGGTGTCGCCCGCAGTGGATTTGACCTCGCCGCCCTTGATCGTCAGATCGCCACCGGCCTTCACCTGCACGCTGCCGCCGCTGAGGCTGGCGCCTTGCTGGGTGACGTCATTACGGGTCACCGTTTGCTGCTTGTCTTCGTAATGAATCCCGGCGCGATATTGCTCTGGCGTTTGCTCTTTCGCGTAAGCGTCGAAGCCACGGGTCTGCGTGCTATGGGTGCTGTCGTGGGTGTTCTGCGCCGAATGCACGTTCACATCCCCCGCCGCATCGGCCGTCAGCGCGCCGTCAGCCTTGACCGTGGAACCGGCCACTTCGATGTCCTTGGCGCTTTTGAGCTTGAGGTTGCTGTCGGACACCAGTTCACTGCGCACCGTGGTGCTGTCCTTGGCGTTCTGGCGCGACTCGTCCTTGGTGATGCCGAAGAACTTGCTGTCCTTGTCGTGGTTGTTGCTGTGCGAGGTGTCCTGTACGCCGTCGATGACCAGCGAACCCTTGTCACTGATCACACTGGCGTCGGTGCCGCCACGCACCTGGCTGCCGCTGATGCGTACGTCGTGCGCCTTGACGATCAGTTTGCCAGCCGCGTTGATTTTGCTGCCCTGGTGCTGGGTCTGGCCCTTGTCGGCATCACCGGTCTTGCCGAAGAAACTGCCGCCGACCAGATCGCCGGAGTAGCTATTGTCGCTGCTGCGATGGGTGCGCGTGGCAGTGGCGATTTCCACTTGCTTGCCAGCCAGTTGCAAGTCGCCCGAGCTGTCCAGCTCGGCGCCTTCGGAACGCAACAACGCAGCGGTTTTCAAGGCGATGTTGCCAGCCTTCAACTGGGTGGTGACGCTGCGCTGCTCTTCGCTGCTGGTGTTCCAATTGGCTTTCCACAGGTGTTTGCGGTGGTTGCCTTGATCGGTCTGGGTGTGGCTTTCGGTGGCGGCGGTCAGGCGCAGATCGCCGCCGCTTTGCACGCTGAGATTGTTAGCGGCCTCGACCTTGGCGGCCTTCAATTCGGTGTCTTTGCCTGACGACAGTTTGGCGTCACGGCTGGCGATGATCTGGCTGCCATGTTGACGCGAATCAGCGTCGGTCTGGGTGCGGTCGTAGGTTTCCCAGGTGATGCCGATCGTGCTATTGCTCCAGTTCTCGCGCTTTTCCTGGAGCTTGCGGCTCTGGACCGTGGTCAAGGTCAGGTTGCGTTTGGCGTCGACCGTAACGTCACGGCCGCTGACATCGGTGGCGGCGAGGGTCAGATCCTTGCCGCTGTGCAAACCCACGTCGCCAGCGCTGCTGCGGATGCCCGCACGCGTCACTTCGAGGCTGTTGGGTACAGCTTCGCCGCTGACGCTGAGGTCACCGGCCGAACGAATCTGCACACCGTCGCGCCCCGCAACGTGTACTGCACCAACCCTGACACCCGCACCTTCGGCCGTGCTGACGATATTGATGCGTCCAGCCTGCATCGCGCCAAACAGGCTGGCATCAATGCGTTGATCGCCGGTGTTGCCAGCAGGGTCTACGGTTTTCACTTGGCCGCTGGCGTAATCAACCTGATTGCGCCCGACCGTGAGGTTCAATTGATCGCGGGCATTGATCGCGCCCTGGCTGTCGATACGCGGCGCGATCAGGTTGATCGAGCCCTCGCCGTTACGCAGGCCGCCGCTCTGAATCTGCAACTGACCACTGGCATCACGGGTACTCAAGGCCTGCAGTTTGCCGTCGTTCAATTCCGGGCGGCCGACCACCAGATTAGCGTTCGGCGTGTTGATGAAACTGCCGCCATTCACCGAGATGCCGTTAGGGTTGGCCAACACATAGTCGGCAGCGCGACCGAAGATTTCCTGCGCACCGTTGATGGCCGAGGGGTTGCGGCTGATCACTTCGTTGAGGATCACGCTTGCCGCTTGACCCCGCAGTTGCGGGTTGGCTGCCAGTTGCCCGGCGAGTTGTGATTGCCCGGCCTGCAACGCGTTGTTGAGCACCAGGCCCTGACGATCGACGTTGTAGTCGAGGAACTGATTGTGCGACAGACCCGAGCCGTTGGGTGCAACGATGTTGACGATGGGCACACCGCCCTGGGTTTGCAATTGCGCGGTACCGCCGGGGCCCGGGGCGACCACGACTCCGCCGGCCAATGCGCTTGGCAGGTGGATGGCGAAGAACAGGCTGGCAATCGCCCAGCGCAGTTTGCCCCGAGGAGAAAGATGAAATGCAAAGGTAGGTGCTGGCATAAAAACGTCTCCATGGAAGGACGGCATCACGTCGCGCGATTTTTCCTGGCCGTGGCTGTCGCGCTCAGATCCAACGGCTGTTTGTTCACTGCTTGATTGGTTTAAACAAGGGTCATATCTGCACACCCACACGCATCAGCCAGGTGGGCGGCTCGTGCTGCAAACCGTTGGGAATGTTGAGGGCGCGCTGGTAATCGAGGTCCACTTGCAGGTTCTTCCAGCCCAGATTCAGCCCAACACTGGCGCCGCTCAGGCGTTGGCCCTGTGCGCCGTGATCGGCCTTGATCCAGCCATGGTCGAGACCGACACGCGGGGTAATCTGCACCGGCCATTCGCTGCGCAGCGGCAGGCGCAACGTGTTGCGCCAGAGCGCACCGCTGGCACCGGAGGCGCTGCTGACCCGATAACCGCGCACCGCCGAATCGTCGGTGCCGAGCAGTTGTTCGATGGCCGGTAGCGGATCGGGGCTGTACTGCACGTTGAGCTGGCTCTGCCACTGCCAGGCTTGCGCGCCGAGCTGACCGTTGCGCCATTGGCTGAGGCCGGCGCGGTACTTGCGAAACTGCGCCTTGGGCAGGTTGTTGACCTGATGCTGTGAGTCGTCATCGGCGCCGAACCAGCGCAGACCCTGGGCGTAATTGACATCAAGGTTCCACACCGCGCGGTCGAGCCAGAACAGGTTCAGTCCGGCCTCGGCCACAGTCAGCGTCGGGCTCTGAATGCCCAGCCGGACGTTTTCCAGATAGCTGTCGACGTCCTTGTGCGCCAGTTGCAGGTTGGCGCTGAGCTGACGACTCTGGTCGCGCCACAAAACGCGGTCGGCACGCAGACTGATCTGATCGGTGATGCCGGTGGTGTGAAAGGTCACGCTGGGCAATTTGAACGGCGCACGATATTCGGCATGGCTGGCGAACACGCTGTACGTCCAGTAACCGTAAGGGATCGCGTAGTAGAGGCTGGCGTTACGACTGTAGCGATCACCCTGGTTTAACGTGTCGCTGGCGCTGAGGCTCAACAGATCGTTGAGTTCCAACGGGCTGTCGAGGCTCAGGCTGACGCTGTCGCGATCACGCCCGGTGCTGGCACTGCCAAGGTTGTCGAGCCCGGCATTCAAGGCCCAGCGCGACTGACCAGAGGTGCGCGAACGCAAGATGATCCGCGAGGCGCCAGGCTGACTGCCGGGCGCAATGTCGGCGGTGAGATCGATTGAGCGCAAACGGTTCAACTGATCCAGCCCCTGCTCCAGATCACGCAGGTTCAACGGTCCGCCGAGCATCCCGGGGAAGGCGCCACCCAGCGAAACCGGCAGGCTCTGATCGGCCAGTTCGATCGACTCGATGTAGCCTTCGTCGACCATGATGTCCAGCGACTGCCCCGCTGCCGGGGCGCTGCTCAGGTAGGGGCGACTGGCGATGTAGCCCTTCTCGACGTAGATCGCAGTGATGGTCGCCAGCAGATGATTGATCTGGCCGACGCCCATGCACGGCGACAATAGCGGTTTGAGGCGTGCGTTGAGCTTGGCGCTGTCGATCAGCGTGACGCCGCCGATGCGCGTGCCGCTCAGTGGCCAGCAACGCTCATCGGGGGTAACGGTTTGGGGAATGGCTGGGGTTACCGACGCGGGGCCGAACGCGCCGCGCTCCAGTTGCCGCTTTCTTTGTTCCAGTTGCAGTTGTTGCAAATCGCGCTGTTGCTGTTGTTGCTGGCGCAATACTTCCTGGCCCGGCGCGACAGGTTCGGCAGCTTCAAGCGAGGAGGCACACACGCTCAACACAAAGGCCGACAGCAGCGGGCAAAGCGTGAATCGACGACGATAAACAACGTGGAACGAATACGGCACGCAACTTCCTTGCGATCATCAAATGGCGCAATGCCACCCTATCAATGATCGTGATAGTCGGAGCCCTCCTACACAAATGCAAGACGCTTCCTACATCGCTTACACTTCTTAAACAATTGATTTACTTGCGTTGAATGTCAGCAGCAACGCCACGCCGCTGCACACTATCAGGGTTTCCCCGAGTGCCTGCGACCAACCGGCGAGCATCAATCCCGCGCCAATCAGCAGGTAATAAAGCAGCCCTAACAACGCCCCTGCGGTGCCCAGGCGATCCGTGTAATTGACCAGCGCAGAACCAAGGATATTCGGAATCGCCATACCGAACGCCAGCACCACCAGCAACATGGGCAAGATGAACGCACCGCTGTCCTGCATCGCCCAAACACCTGCACCACCGAGCAAACCGCTCAGTGCGGCGAGTCGAATCAATTGCAGCGCGTTGAAACCGCGGCGCAGCAGACGTTTGTTCAGCCATGCTCCAAAACCTGAGCCAAGCGCAAGAATCACGCCGCTGTAGCCGAACATGCTTGCGCTCAAACCAAGACGTTCAAACACAAAGGGGCCGAGACTGTAATAACTGAACAGTGACACGTTGAACAAGGCGATCCACAAGGCCGAGCGCCAGATCCCAACGTCATGCACCATGCGCCCCAGGGTTTGGAACAGGCCCACGCTGGACAATGGTTGCGCACGAGTTTCCGGCAAGGCGCGCCAACTCCACAGCCACAACGCCACTGCAATCAGCAACAGCGCACCGAGTACGCCGCGATAGCCAAACCCTTGAACCAGCCCCGCTCCGGCGAACAGCCCTAGCGCCGGACTGGCTGCCAGAGCCATGCCCACCAGCGAAAAAACCTGCGCCAGTTCCGCGCCTTGAAAGCGGTCGCGCAACAAGGTTTGGGTCACCACAGAACCGACAGCGGCGCCAAATGCCGCCAAGGCTTGGGCGATCAATAATCCCTGGAAACTCTGCACGCTCAAGCCGATCACGCAAGCCACCGCGTAGATCGCCAAACCGGCAAGCATCGACGGGCGCCGACCAATCCGGTCGCACACCCTCCCCCACGTCACCACGCCAAAGGCAAACGCCAGGAAATACACCGACAAGGTCTGCCCAGCCGCTTGCGGGCCAACGCCAAACGCACGGCCGATATCGCCGAGCGCCGGGCTGTAGAGGGTCTGGGCAATTTGCGGAAACATCAGCAGCGCAATCGCCAACACCAATAAATGTCTGTTGTTCATCTCACCGTTACTCCTCATACAAAAACTGCCGAGGAGTCTAGGGAGCAACGGATGACGTATTATCAAAACCCTGACAACTTATCGTTGATATCGGACAAACCATGGCCTGGCTCAATGCCCACACGAATTTTGACCCTGATCGCTATTGCGCGTCGGTCATCGGCATCGCCTCCAGCCTGGGCGGCGATCACGATTCCGGTCTACACCGCCATCAACGCGGGCAACTGCTTTACACCCGCCAGGGCTGCACCCGTATCACCCTGGCGCAGCAGTTGTGTTTGCTGCCACCGTCGCGGGCCGCCTGGATTCCGCCCGGTGTCGTCCATCGCGCGGTGATGCAACAGAGCGTGGATTACCGCTCCATCTACCTGACTCCCGAACTGTGCAGAGAATTACCGCAAGGGGTGTGCGTGATTGAAGTCAGCCCGCTGCTGCGTGCGGTGCTGGAGCCGATGGCATTGGCAGATTTCGACAGCGATTGGCAGCAAGGCAAATTCGTTCATCTATTGGGTCTGTGCGTGAGCGAGATTCGCGAGGCCGCACAACAACCCATGCTCTTGCCCTTGCCCCGGGACAAGCGCCTGACGGCACTGCTGGCGACACCGGAAAAACTGCCACCGGAACTGCAAATGCTGGAACGCCAGATCGGCGCCAGCAGTCGCACCATTGGCCGGATATTCCAGCGCGAGACCGGTATGAGCTATCAGCAATGGCGCCAGCAGTGGCGTCTGATGCGTGCCATGGAGTTGCTCGCCACCGGGCGCAGTCTCGGTTATTGCGGTTTTGAACTGGGCTTCGCCAGCGACAGCGCCTTCATCGCGTTTTTCAAAGCCATGACCGGTAGCACGCCCGGCCAATGGCTCAAGTAAGCACCTGAAAATGCCTGGCGCCACGCTCAATGACCGCGCCCACAAGGCATAACGGGCAAGCCTCAGGCCTGCGGGGTTTTACGGAAACCCACCGCCAGACGGTTCCAACTGTTGATGGTGCTGATCGCGACGGTCAGGTCGACCATTTCCTTGGGCGAGAACTGCGCCGCGACGACTTCGTAATCTTCGTCCGGGGCGTGGGTCAGGCTCACTTGAGTCAGCGACTCAGTCCACAGCAGGGCGGCGCGTTCGCGGTCGCTGAAGAACGGCGCTTCACGCCATGCGGTCACGGCGAACAGGCGACGTGGAGTTTCACCCCCCTTGATCGCATCAGCGGTGTGCATGTCGATGCAGAACGCGCAGCCGTTGATTTGCGAAGCACGCAGTTTGACCAGTTCAACCAAAGGCTTTTCCAGCGGCAGCTTGGACACGGCCGTTTCCAGGGCAATCATCGCTTTCAGGGCGTCGGGGGAAGCAGTGTAGAAATCGGTACGAGCTTTCATGGTGGGTTTCCGGGGCGAGTGAATGTGTGACTACGTTAGCCCCGGCGCGTGGTTCGACAAATAGCCAATATTCCAGAAGAACAGGAGGCCACTCAGACGTCAGATGACAACCTACAGCAAGCAGGTGATCGGCTTAGCGGTCGGAGCGCATCAGTTCTGCAACAGCGCCATCCATCGACAGCACGGCCGCACGATTGCGCCCGGCATTTTTCGCCTGATACAACGCCGCGTCCGCTTGCTGAATAAACACTTCAGGGTCGTCATTGCCACTTGGAATGAAGGCGTAACAGCCCAGGCTCACGGTGAGGTATTCGGTCGGTGATCCGCTGTGGATGATGTGTTTGTCGATCACGCTGCGACGAATCTGCCCGGCAATCGCCAATGCAC
Source organism: Pseudomonas sp. EA_65y_Pfl2_P78 (assembly GCF_963970495.1). NCBI lineage: Bacteria > Pseudomonadati > Pseudomonadota > Gammaproteobacteria > Pseudomonadales > Pseudomonadaceae > Pseudomonas > Pseudomonas sp. EA_65y_Pfl2_P78. The sequence continues at coordinate 16,130 of NZ_CAXAON010000041.1, forward strand.
CGTTGATATCGGTGTCCGGTAACAGCACCGCGAACTCTTCACCGCCGTAGCGCACCGCCAGATCGGTCTTGCGCTGACAGCAAGCCTTGAGCACTTGGGCGACTTGTGTCAGGCAATGGTCACCCGCGACATGACCATAGGCATCGTTGTAGCGTTTGAAGAAATCGATATCGAGCATGATCAGGCTTAATGGGCTGCTCTGCCGGGCCCCTCGGGCGAATTCGATCTCCAGCGAGCGCTCGAACAGGCGCCGATTGGCCAGCCCGGTAAGGCTGTCGTGGGTCGCGATCTGCTCCAGCGCCTGTTGCGCCTTACGCAGGTTTTTCTCGATCCGCTCACCGTCGCGCACCTGGTGGATGAACACCCAGCCGAAAAGACCGACGCCGAGCATTACCAGCGCAATGATCACGCTGGACTGAAACGCCCGATCGTACCAACCCTTGAGAATCGTGTCGCGCGACGTCCCGGCGGCAACCACCAGCGGATACGACGCCAGTTGCCGGTAGCCGTACAAACGCTCCACCCCATCGACCACCGAATTGATCATCGCAGTGCCAGACGGGGCTTGAGGCAGCAATGTCTGATAAATGCTGCCTTGCGCCAACGAAGAACCGATCAGGTTTTCGTCAAACGGTCGACGTGCGAGCAAAGTGCCGTCAGTCAGGCCGAGAAACATGATGCCTTTGTCGTCGAGGCTGAAGCTTTCGAAGAACCGGTCGAAGTACGACATCTTGATCCCGGTCATCAACACACCCTGAAAATGACCGGCCCGATCGTTGACCCGTTTGGAGATCGGGATGATCCACTCGCCGTTTTCACGGCTGCGAATCGCCCGACCGATGTGCGCCTTCCTCGAGGCATTCTGTTGATGAAAGCGGAAATATTCACGGTCGGCGACGTCCTTGCCAATGGGCAAGTCAGGGTACGAGGTAATCACCCACTGCCCCTTGCTGTCGAACAGGAACATGCCATGCAACTGCTCTAGTTGCTGCACTCGCCGAGCGAACGTTTTCTGCAACCGTGGTTTTTGCGCAGCGCCGTAACCATCGTCCTCGATCCAGTCAACCAGACTGGTCAGCACCAGATCCGCCGCCAGGAACGTGTCCTCGGCCTGCTGCGCCATCGCCCGTGTCAGGTTACTCGACGCCACCTGCGCCACTGCCAGGTCCTGACGCCGCGACTGCTCCAGTTGCAGATACAACAATCCGGACAGGCACAAACACACTGCCACGATAAACAGCACCGCAGCTTTGCGTAACGGCAAGCGCTTGAGCGTGCCGGGGACATGATGCGGGTCGTGAACGGGGATAGGCAAAAGCGTGTCCTGGACAGGTACGACAGGGGCACTAAGCCCGAAATCCTTGTGTTTTGTGAGCGTAGTTCACGGGTATGCACGGGGCAAACACCCCGCTCCCGCCCAGTTGTATCGGCGCACAGTGGATTTGGATGATCGCCGTTCGAATATTTATTAACGAGTTTTTATAGCTGCAACGGTAATGTTCACCAGCCTTGCGGCTAATAGCGCCACGTTGTCAAATGAGCTTTTGGAAGAGTGCCAGCGCGCAAAAGACCTCAGGTAAGAGCACCTGAAGCGTTATGCGGATCAATAGACAGAAAAAACCCGCCGTAGCAGGTTTATGCAAGTCAGGCTATCAAGCGGCGCCATACTGATTTTGCAGGGCATCCAGTCGCGCCTGCTCACTCTCACTCAAACCGCTGGCATCAAAAAGCGCCTTGCCATCCGGGCCATCAAGCCGGTAAACCTCAACGGTGAAAATGGCTCCGGCCGGCGCTTCAATCTTGCCCCACTTGCCGAACTTGTTGGGCAAGAGTTGCCAGGTCGCGCCTTCACCAGACTCCAAGCCACCGCTGATTTCATAATTGAACGCGTCGACAAACCATGGAACGGCTCGTTCAGGACTGACAATGGAGCCCTTGAAGTACGCGCGTGAAATTGGATGCGAAGTGCCATTCTGCACCGTCAACTCGATAACCGGCTGAGCAATCTTCGAGTACTTGTCAGCCTGCTGTTCCAGAAGTCTGGATCTCGATACAGCGAACTTCGCCAGCTCGCTTTTTGCAATCTCGGCAGAAGCAGCCTTGGACTTCAGCTCCTTGATTTCCAGCAACGCCTGCTCTTTTTTCTTCTGCTCGGTCGCTGCGCGAATAGTCGTCGCCATCGCATTCACGTCAGCAGCCGTCTTTCCGTCAAGACTTAAACTGTTGTTCTGCTGTACCCCGACCAGCGATGTATTTCCGAGACTCAAATTGCTCAAGGCAATCAGCATCAGGTCTGCCGTAAACTGTTTCTTCTCGTCAGGAGACAGATTTTCAGCAACTTTTTTAGACGACTCCTGCAAGGATCCTTCGGTGGTTGCGTCCAGTTTTGGATCACCACAACCGGCAAGTAATGCCGCGAACAGCCCGATCAAAAACATCCGTTTCATCTTTTTTCTCCTTCTGATAACAAAGCGAATCCGGGTAAAGAGCGAGGTGATCGAACCGTCGCTTCTTTCGATGCGGTACCCATACTGCCGAATAGAGTGATGATACCGCTTATACATGGATAGAACAGATATTGCCCGGGATGCCCCCACCGCGCCTACAGCGCTGCTCGTTGCTGAACGCGCGCCTGCAGTTGCCGCCCCCCCCCTATTAGAAGCTGCATGCTTACACCTCTTGAACAGTCATGCTGAAGCGAAAGAAGTAGAACGAGATTTCTTCTTCCTCAACACCCCTCAACTCGAGTCTGATTCTGTCGAGACCATCGTCAAAAATGGAGATATCACACAAATATCACGCGCATGAAAAAGGCCAATGCTGTGAACATTGGCCTAAGTCATTGAATCATATGGTCGGGACGGAGTGATTCGAACACTCGACCCCTAGCACCCCATGCTAGTGCGCTACCGGACTGCGCTACGCCCCGACTGGTTTTGTAAATCGCTCTTCGCCTCGAAGAGCGCTCAAGAATATATCGCAAGCTTTTGAAAACTGGAAGCATTCAAACGCAGCTTTTTATTTCTTGAGCACAACCAGCACATCTTCGAGCTCGGCAATCATCTGCCGGATCATCTGTTTGTATTGGGTGGTGTCATCTTTGGCTTCATCGCCGGACAGACGCAAGCGTGCGCCGCCGATGGTGAAACCCTGATCGTAAAGGAGCGCACGGATTTGCCGGATCATCAGCACATCCTGGCGCTGATAATACCGGCGGTTACCGCGGCGTTTGACGGGGTTGAGTTGAGGAAACTCCTGCTCCCAGTAACGCAGCACGTGTGGCTTTACAGCACACAGTTCGCTGACTTCACCGATGGTGAAGTAACGTTTGCCCGGGATAACGGGAAGTTCGTCGTTATGACTTGGTTCCAGCATAAGCCTCAACTCGGGCCTTCAACTTCTGCCCTGGACGAAAGGTGACCACACGGCGAGCCGTGATCGGGATTTCTTCCCCCGTTTTCGGGTTGCGGCCAGGCCGCTGGCGTTTGTCCCGAAGGTCGAAATTGCCGAAACCCGACAATTTGACCTGCTCGTTGTCTTCAAGAGCGTGCCTGATTTCCTCAAAAAACAGTTCTACCAATTCCTTGGCTTCCCGCTTGTTCAGGCCCAGCTCTTCATACAGACGTTCCGCCATCTCAGCTTTCGTCAAAGCCCCCATACGTCACTTCCTTAACGTGGCGTTCAACCTTTGTTCGAGCGAGGTGAGGATATTTTGCGTCGTCGAATTCACCTCATCGTCATTAAGAGTGCGCGATGGATGCTGCCAGGTCAAGCCAACTGCGAGGCTTTTTCTATCAGGATCAATACCTTTACCCTGATATACGTCAAACAGCCTGAGATCTGTGAGCCATTCGCCTGCATTTTCACGAATTACGTCCAATACAGCGGAGGCTGCGACGTCTTTGTGTGCGATCAGTGCAAGGTCACGACGCACTTCAGGAAAGCGCGACAACTCGTGGAATTTCGGCATTTTACCGAGCGCCACTTCAGCCAGGATCAGCTCGAAAACGAAGACAGGGCGGTCGAGACCGAGAGCCTTCGACAATTCAGGGTGGATTGCGCCAATAAAGCCGACCTCACGCCCTTCGCGCTCAATGCGCGCGGTTTGACCTGGGTGCAGCGCCGGGTGTTTGCCCGGAACGAAGGTGAACGTATCCAGTGCACCAGCGAAGCCCAGCACAGCTTCCACGTCAGCTTTGACGTCGAAGAAATCAACCGTATCGCGACCTTGCGCCCAGCCTTCCGGCAGACGGCTACCGCAAACAACGCCCGACAGCATCGGCTCTTGCTTCAGACCTTCGAGCTGACCGACAAAACGCAAACCGCTTTCGAACAAACGCACACGGTCTTGCTGACGGTTCAGATTGTGCTGCAAGGCTTTAACCAGACCTGGCCACAACGACGAACGCATGGCGGCCATATCGTTGGAGATCGGATTGGCCAACAACAGCGGCTCGACGCCCGGATTAAACAGTTCGAACTGTTTCGGATCGATGAAGCTGTAGGTGATCGCTTCCTGATAACCACGAGCCACCAACAGACGGCGCAATTCAGGCAGATCGCTACGCGCTTCGGCCTTGGCTTGGGGCGCCAGACGCGCTTGCGGGTAACGCACCGGCAGACGGTTGTATCCATACAAACGAGCCAGCTCTTCGATCAGGTCGACCTCCAGGCTGATATCGAAGCGATGGCTTGGCACTTCAACGCGCCACTGCCCTGCTCCGTCGGCGGAAATACTCAGGCCCAGGCCGCTGAGCAGACGCTCGACCTGCGCCGAATCCATTTCCATGCCCAGCATTTGGGTGATGCGCTGCGCACGCAGAGTGATCGGGGCGATCGACGGCAAGTGCTGCTCGCTGACGGTCTCGATGATCGGGCCGGCTTCGCCACCAGTGATTTCCAGCAGCAGGCCAGTGGCGCGCTCCATGGCTTCACGGGCCAGTTGCCAGTCAACACCGCGCTCGTAGCGGTGCGAAGCATCGGTGTGCAGACCGTACGAACGGGCCTTGCCCGCGACAGCGATCTGATCAAAGAACGCACTCTCAAGGAACACATCTCGAGTGGTCGCGGATACACCGCTGTGCTCGCCACCCATCACACCGGCAATCGCCAGGGCGCGGGTATGGTCGGCAATCACCAGCGTATCGCCGCGCAGGCTGACTTCCTGACCGTCCAGCAGAATCAGCTTCTCGCCCTCTTCCGCCATGCGCACGCGGATGCCGCCATTGATTTGGGCGAGATCGAAGGCGTGCAGCGGCTGACCGAGTTCTAGCATCACGTAGTTAGTGATGTCGACGGCAGCATCAATGCTACGCACATCAGCGCGACGCAGACGCTCAACCATCCACAGCGGGGTTGGCTTGGACAGGTCAACGTTGCGGATGACACGGCCCAAGTAGCGCGGGCACGCGGCTGGTGCCAGCACCTCTACCGAACGCACTTCGTCGTGCACGGCAGGAATGGCCATGACCACCGGACGGGTGACCGGAGCCGCATACAGCGCGCCGACTTCACGGGCCAGACCGGCCAGCGACAGGCAGTCACCGCGGTTGGGGGTCAGGTCGACCTCGATGCTGGCGTCTTCCAGGTCCAGGTACACGCGAAAGTCTTCGCCCACCGGCGCATCGACCGGCAACTCCATCAGACCATCGTTGCCTTCACCGACTTGCAACTCGGCTTGCGAGCACAGCATGCCGTTGGACTCAACGCCCCGCAGCTTGGCCTTCTTGATCTTGAAATCGCCCGGCAGTTCTGCACCGATCATCGCGAACGGAATCTTCAGGCCCGGGCGCACGTTTGGCGCTCCGCACACGACCTGGAAGGTTTGCGCGCCATTGCTGACCTGGCACACACGCAGTTTGTCGGCATCAGGGTGCTGCTCGGTACTCAGCACCTCGCCCACTACCACGCCACTGAATACACCGGCGGCCGGGGTCACGCTATCGACCTCAAGACCGGCCATCGACAGACGGGCAACCAACTCGTCGCGATTTACCTGCGGGCTAACCCAGCCACGCAGCCATTGTTCACTGAATTTCATCCTGCTCTCCTAAGAATTCGTTACGACTAGCGAAATTGCGCGAGGAACCGCAAGTCGTTGTCGAAGAACAGACGCAAGTCGTTCACGCCGTAACGGAGCATGGCCAGACGCTCGACGCCCATGCCGAAGGCAAAGCCGGAGAACTCCTCTGGATCAATGCCGGACATGCGCAGCACGTTCGGGTGAACCATGCCGCAGCCCATCACTTCCAGCCAGCCAGTCTGCTTGCAGACACGGCAACCTTTACCGCTGCACATCACACATTCCATGTCGACTTCAGCGGATGGCTCGGTGAACGGGAAATAGGAAGGACGGAAACGTACGGCCAGTTCTTTCTCGAAGAAGACCCGCAGGAACTCTTCGATAGTGCCTTTGAGATCGGCAAAATTGATATCGCGATCAACCAGCAGGCCTTCGACCTGGTGGAACATCGGCGAGTGGGTGATATCGGAGTCGCTACGGTACACGCGGCCTGGGCAGACGATGCGGATCGGCGGCTGCTTGGATTCCATGGTGCGAACCTGTACCGGCGAGGTATGGGTGCGCAACAACATGTTGGCGTTGAAATAGAAGGTATCGTGCATCGACCGGGCCGGGTGATGGCCTGGGATGTTGAGCGCTTCAAAGTTGTGATAGTCGTCTTCGACTTCAGGGCCTTCGGCGATGCCGTAGCCGATACGCGTGAAGAACTGTTCGACACGCTCCAGAGTCCGAGTAACCGGGTGCAGGCCACCAGAGGTCTGACCGCGACCCGGCAACGTCACGTCAATGGATTCGGCAGACAGTTTGGCAGCCAGTTCAGCTTCTTCAAACAGAGCCATGCGCGCATTGAGAACGCCTGTGACACGTTCCTTGGCAACGTTGATCAGGGCGCCGACTTGCGGACGCTCTTCTGCCGGCAAATTCCCCAGGGTCTTCATCACCTGAGTCAACTCGCCCTTTTTGCCAAGGTATTGAACCCGGATTTGCTCCAGGGCATTGATATCTTCAGCGCTTTGCACAGCCTCTAGTGCTTGAGAGACCAGCGCATCCAGGTTTTCCATGTACAGACTCCAGATACAAAATAGGGGAAGAGCTTGAAGGCTCTTCCCCTATTTATGACGTTTAACACCAAGCCCCACAGAGGTGAGGCCGGGTGACTGTCGGGGGTACTTAAGCCAAGGTGGCTTTAGCTTTCTCGACAATCGCAGCAAACGCCGCTTTTTCGTTCACTGCCAGATCAGCCAGAACCTTACGGTCGATCTCGATGGACGCTTTTTTCAGGCCAGCGATGAAACGGCTGTAGGACAGGCCGTTAACACGAGCACCAGCATTGATACGAGCGATCCACAGAGCGCGGAACTGACGTTTTTTCTGACGACGGTCACGGTAGGCGTATTGGCCTGCCTTGATTACCGCTTGCTTGGCAACACGGAATACGCGGGAGCGTGCGCCGTAGTAGCCTTTAGCAAGTTTCAGAATTTTTTTGTGACGCTTACGGGCAATGACGCCACGCTTTACACGAGCCATGAGTTACTTCCTCTATTCTTGACTAAAATTAACGAAGGCGCAGCATGCGCTCGACTTTTGCCACGTCAGACGGATGCAGCAAGCTGCTACCGCGCAGTTGACGCTTACGCTTGGTCGACATTTTAGTCAGGATGTGGCTCTTGAAAGCGTGCTTGTGCTTGATACCGTTAGCAGTTTTCAGAAACCGCTTAGCAGCACCACTTTTGGTTTTCATTTTTGGCATGTTCGGATACTCCGCATTCAGTTGATAAACATAATCAGAAGGCCTGCCGTGCCCTGTTGATTACTTCTTCTTTTTCGGGGCGATGACCATGATCAGCTGGCGTCCTTCCATCTTAGGATGCTGTTCGACCGAACCGTACTCGAGCAGGTCAGCTTCAACCCGCTTGAGCAGTTCCATCCCCAGCTCCTGGTGGGCCATCTCACGGCCGCGGAATCGCAAGGATACCTTGGCCCTGTCCCCATCACTCAGGAAACGTACCAGGTTGCGCAGTTTTACCTGGTAATCCCCTTCCTCCGTCCCTGGACGAAACTTGATTTCTTTAACCTGAATCTGCTTCTGGTTTTTCTTAGCCGCGGCAACCTGCTTCTTCTTTTCGAAGATCGATTTGCCGTAGTCCATCAGTTTGCAAACAGGGGGTGCTGCATCGGCGGAAATTTCCACCAAATCCAGCTTGGCCTCTTCAGCCTTAAGAAGCGCGTCTTCAATTGACACAATCCCAAGCTGTTCACCTTCAGCCCCAATTAACCGAACCTCGCGTGCCGAGATATTCTCGTTGATCGGGGCTTTCGGTGCAGCTCGTTTATCTTGTCTCATTTCACGCTTAATAGTAATTACTCCGAATCTGGGCGACCACGCCGGGAAACCGCTTGCGCGAGAAACTCAGCGAACTGGGCGACGGGCATCGAGCCCAGGTCAGCACCTTCACGAGTACGCACAGCGACAGTCTGCATCTCGACTTCCTTATCTCCGATAACCAAAAGATAGGGAACCTTGAGCAAAGTATGCTCACGGATTTTAAAGCCGATCTTTTCATTTCTCAAGTCGGACTTGGCACGAAATCCGCTTTCGTTGAGAGTTTTTTCAACTTCAGCAACAAAATCCGCCTGTTTATCAGTGATATTCATGATCACTGCCTGGGTTGGCGCCAGCCAAGCAGGGAACGCACCTTCATAGTGCTCGATCAAAATCCCGACGAAACGCTCGAAAGAACCGAGGATCGCGCGGTGCAACATGACCGGGTGCTTGCGGCTGTTGTCTTCGGAGACGTATTCGGCGCCGAGACGGACAGGCAGGTTGAAATCGAGCTGTAAGGTACCACACTGCCACACGCGACCGAGGCAATCTTTCAGCGAGAACTCGATTTTGGGACCGTAGAACGCACCCTCACCCGGCTGCAGATCGTACGGCAGGCCCGCAGAATCGAGGGCAGCAGCCAGTGCAGCCTCAGCGCGATCCCACAACTCGTCGGAGCCCACGCGTTTTTCCGGACGAGTGGACAGCTTCATCTCGACATCGGTAAAGCCGAAGTCACGATAAACATCCATGGTCAACTTGATGAACGCGGCGGATTCGGCCTGCATCTGCTCTTCAGTGCAGAAGATGTGGGCATCGTCCTGAGTGAACCCACGCACACGCATAATGCCGTGCAATGCGCCCGACGGCTCGTTACGGTGGCAGGCACCGAACTCGGCCAGACGCATCGGCAGTTCACGGTAGCTCTTCAGGCCCTGATTGAACACCTGCACATGGCAGGGGCAATTCATCGGTTTGATGGCGTAGTCGCGACTTTCCGACTGCGTGGTGAACATGTTGTCAGCGTAGTTGGCCCAATGCCCGGATTTCTCCCACAGGCTACGGTCAACCACTTGCGGCGTTTTGATCTCGAGATAGCCGTTATCGCGCTGAACCTTGCGCATGTACTGCTCAAGCACTTGGTACAGAGTCCAGCCATTCGGGTGCCAGAACACCATGCCCGGCGCTTCTTCCTGGGTATGGAACAGGCCCAAGCGCTTGCCGATCTTGCGATGATCGCGTTTTTCAGCTTCTTCGATGCGCTGTATGTAAGCTGCCAGTTGCTTCTTGTCTGCCCAAGCGGTGCCATAAACGCGCTGCAATTGCTCGTTCTTGGCATCGCCGCGCCAGTAGGCCCCCGACAGCTTGGTCAGCTTGAAGGATTTCAGGAACCGTGTATTAGGCACGTGCGGACCGCGGCACATGTCAACGTATTCTTCGTGGTAGTACAGGCCCATGGCCTGCTCGTTCGGCATGTCCTCGACCAGACGCAGCTTATAGTCTTCACCACGAGCCTTGAACACTTCGATCACTTCGGCACGCGGAGTGACTTTCTTGATGACGTCGTAATCTTTTTCGATCAGCTGCTGCATGCGCTGTTCGATAGCAGCCATATCGTCCGGAGTAAAAGGACGTTCGAAGGCGATGTCGTAATAAAAACCTTCATCAATGACCGGGCCGATCACCATTTTGGCAGTCGGGTACAACTGCTTGACCGCATGACCAACCAGGTGGGCGCAAGAGTGACGAATGATCTCCAGCCCTTCTTCATCCTTAGGCGTGATGATTTGCAGGGTCGCGTCGCTGCTGATGATATCGCTGGCGTCGACCAGTTGACCATTGACCTTACCGGCCAGAGTCGCCTTGGCCAGACCTGCACCGATGGATGCGGCAACTTCGGCTACGGAAACCGGGTGATCGAATGAACGTTGACTGCCGTCGGGAAGAGTAATAGTTGGCATGGCGCCTCCTCTCCTAGTGGTGACCCCTACCAAAGGTCACGTGGGTTGGGATGAGCCAGTACAAGATCCGATCCAGGCCATTCAATGACGAACGCCTGCCTTACAGCGGCAGGAGCCTTGCGGCCAACCGGAAAACCGAACCAGAGTGACTGGGATTCAAATCAGGATATTCGCACGTTGACCGCTGCCGGGACTGAAGGTCATCCGGAGCCTGAGAACGCTTGAGCCAGGCATGCTAGCACAGATGAGCGGTCACTTATGCCTCAGTTTCATCAGAAGGCATATCGTCTGCTTTTATGCCAGAGTGCTGAACTTGATAGGCCCTTCAGCCCTCAGATAAAAAGACATTGACCCACAAGGAGCATCCTCGCATGCGTCTGAATACCTTATTCGCCGTAGTCGCCCCCATTGTTCTGCTGCTGCCATTGAGCGCTCACGCTGACTGGCCGAAGGGCGAGCGTCAGAAGTACATGACGCAGTGCACGGAGGCGGCCACCCCACAGATCGGCGCCGCAGCGGCCAAATCTCATTGCGCCTGTGGTGCTGATGCAATCAAGTCGTACCCGGCGAGCGACATTCAGGCGCTGATGGACAACAAGGCGACCCCTGAACTGCAGCAGAAAGCGCTGCGCCAAATCGCCAAATGCAAGGCGAATACTCCGGCGAAAAAGTAGGAAAAAAAGCGTCCTGACTCGGCCCAGCGCCCTTGAAAAGGACTGAATTTGCGTCTTTTCAGACGATTTATGCAGGTTTTACAGGTTTTTTTATCGTCTTTACGTTCCGCTAAAAGCCTTATAAAACGGGGCTTTCAGCCGATAAAGGCAGTAAAGAAAACACGACTGATTGGCAAACAGCACGTCCGGGGGGCTACCAAAGCGAACATTTCGACTATGATACCCGGGTGTGCCCAGTTGGCCTGAGCAGCACAGTACTGAAAAATATATGTTTCTTGGAGATACACCATGTCTAATCGCCAAACCGGCACCGTTAAGTGGTTCAACGATGAAAAAGGCTTCGGCTTCATCACTCCTCAAGGTGGCGGTGACGACCTGTTCGTACACTTCAAAGCTATCGAATCCGACGGTTTCAAAAGCCTGAAAGAAGGCCAGACCGTTTCCTTCGTGGCTGAGAAAGGCCAAAAGGGTATGCAAGCTGCACAGGTTCGCCCAGAGTAATTTCTCGGCGCACTAAAAAAACCCCGTCCATGTGACGGGGTTTTTTATGCCTGTAACAAAAGCAGCCTGTAATCAGCCGCAGTTGACGCGAGTGATTACCAGGTTGTTGTCGGTGTTCAGGTTCAAGCGATCGGAGCGGTATTCCAGCGTAATCATGTCATTGGGCTTGAGAAAGCGCGCGTTCTGCGCACCTGCCTTGGCGCGGGCCTGCTCCAGCAGCTCTGGCGAAGCTTTTTTGCCAATGGCGAACTCCGCCGCCGTCGCTTCACATCGGCTGTGACCGGTTTCGGTCGCCACGGACTCCTTTGCCGACTCGCTGGAGGTTGTACTGCAACCGGCCAACAGGGCGACGGCCATAAGTGCACCCAGTGACGCGAACTTCAAAGACATGAAGCCTCCTTGTTTTCAAATAGTTAACTGAGATCGTGCGACCGCCAATCCGGCGTTTGGTTTCATGACAACTGCCATCACCCTGCCCCACGACAGGAAAAACGCCGAGTGTGCCTGAACGGCGCTCAGCCTGCTCACCAATCAATCGTGACTTAATATTTACGAAGTTCAGTAGACGTCGATGTAGTCATACGGCGGATTCGGCCAGTTGTCCTTGAGCGCATTGAAAATCTGCATCACCCACACCTCGTCGCTGGCCGCAATATTCCCCACATAACCTGAGCCCTTGGCCCAGGTTTCAAGTCGAAACAGCAGGTCGTCAATATCCTGCCCGCCAGTTACTCCCGACGAGATGTAGGCGATACCGCCCTTGGTCACGCGCAATTGCGTGTGTTCATCATCGCTGGCCGATGCCAGCAAATGGCGTACAGCGTCGAGCGTGAGGCCATCAGGAGTATTCAAATCGATCTGCACAACACGATCCTTGGATAAGCCGGAAAAGACCAAGTGTCGCATAGCGCTGCGCTCATGCCTAAGTCGCAGTGCCAAACGCCCGACAAAATGGTTAACTCGACGCACAGACCTCCCGACTTTTCGAGCCTGATCATGACCAGTGTAAGCATCGACGCCGACATCAAAGCCAAATGGGCAGACGGACATAGCTCTTACAGTCCGGGAACCACCGAAGAGTTGGCGCTTATTGGTATCGATCTATTGATCAAGGAACTGGGAACGGAAGCCGCCCAGCTATTCATCGAGCAGATTTTCGAGCGCTCCCGAACCGAACAGATCAAGCATGAACACGCCGAGAGGGAATAGAAACCCGCAGGCTGGCGCCTGCGGGCCGATCATTTACTTCAGACGCTTCAGGCGCTCGGTCAGCAGATCGAAGAAACCCTGGGCATCGCCATTTTCAACCCAGAATGCGTTCTTCGGTGCCTTGAGGCCGTCATACCAGTCGACAATGGTCTGACCGAAGGTCGGCCCTTCACGGCTATCGACCACAACATTCACCGAACGACCGGTGAACAGTTCCGGCTTGAGCAGATAAGCCACGACAGTGGCGTCATGCACCGGGCCGCCCGGAATGCCGTAGTGTTCCATATCCCCTTTGATGTACTCGTTGAGGATGTCACCGACAATTTTGCTCGCATTATTGTTGAGCGCAGCAATCTGCTTCAGACGCGCATCACTGGTGAGAATCTTGTGGGTAACGTCCAGTGGCAGATAGGTCAGCTTGACGCCACTTTTGAGCACGACGTCAGCCGCTTGCGGATCCGCAAACAGATTGAACTCAGCCACAGGGGTGATGTTGCCACCATTGAAGTGCGCACCGCCCATCACCACCACTTCCTTGATGCCCTGAACAATGTCGGGCTCTTGGATCAGCGCCAGCGCCAGGTTGGTCTGCGGGCCGAGCATGGCGATAGTGATGCTGTGTGGCTTGGCTTTTTTCAGGGTGTCGATCAGGTAGTTGACCGCGTTACCTTCTGCCAGACCTTTTTTCGGTTCGTGCACGCTGACACCCGACAGGCCTTCCTTGCCATGGATGTTCTCGGCGTAGATCGGTGTGCGCATCAGTGGCTTCGGCGCACCGGCATAAACCGGCACCTCCTCGCGCCCTGCCCACTCGCGAGCCAGACGCGCGTTACGCGACGTTTTGTCGAGTCGCACGTTGCCAGCCACGGTGGTCAACGCACGAATATTCAGTTCGTCCGGCGAAGCCAGAGCGAACAGCAACGCGACCACGTCGTCAGCGCCCGGATCAGTGTCGATGATCAGGTCGATTTTTTCCGCCGCCTGAGCGCCGGTTGCGGTTATCACGGACAAAAGCAGCAGGCTCCGGATGAAGTGATGCAGTTTTTTAGCATAGCGTTGCATGGCGCATTCCTTGTGCTTGTGAAAACGAAAATTAGAACGTTACTCCGGCGACCAGCACGATGTTGCAGTACGGCTGACATTCTCCCGTACGAACAATCGCCCGAGCCTGTCGGCTGAGTACTTTGAATTGCTCGTGACTGAGCAGATCGCGACGCCCCAGCGCGCCTTCTTCATTCAGCTCGTCCAGTGTGGTCAGCGCAGTCGGCTGCTTGTCGAAGATTTCTTTGGCCAGCGCATGGCTTTCCACCTGCATCTCACTGAGCACGACCTTCAAGGTGCTGACGAAATCCGGAACGCCGTGGGTCAGCGCCAGATCAATCAGTTCAACACCCGGCGGCACCGGCAGCCCGGCATCACCGATCACGACCATGTCGCCATGGCCCAGAGATGCGATCAGTCGTGACAGCGCGACGTTGAGTAGAGGAGTCTTTTTCATGAGGGTTTGAAGGCCTGTACGTCGGACATTGTTGGAATGGATGGCTGGGCGCCGGCCCGAGTGACCGACAATGCCGCAGCAATTTGCCCGTATCGAATCGCTTCGGCCTCGGACTTGCCATCAGCCAACGCAGCGGCAAAACCACCGACGAAGGTGTCACCCGCCGCCGTGGTGTCGACAGCTTTCACTTTCGGCGCAGGGAAATGCTCGAAACCTTTACCGTTAGCGAATAAAGACCCCTCGGCACCCAGGGTGATGATGACTTTGCCAGCCCCCATTGCGATCAAGTGACTTGCCGCATGTTCGGCGGTTTCCAGCGAGTCAACCGGCAAGCCACTCAACGCGGCAGCTTCACTCTCATTGGGAATCAGGTAATCGATCGCCCCAAACCAGTCTGCCGGCAAAGGACGACTGGCCGGCGCTGGATTGAGGATAACGGTCTTGCCCAGCGCTCGCGCACGCTTGAGCGCATGCCCCACCGTCGCATCCGGGATCTCGAGCTGGCAGATGACAACATCAGCCGCTTGCACTACAGCATCGAACCGATCGATCACCGCTGGCGTCATTGCGCCGTTGGCTCCGGCAACGATCACAATGGCGTTCTGACTGTTGTCATCGACCACGATCAACGCCACGCCACTGGAGTCCTCGACAACGCTCACCGCCTGGCAATCAATCTGTTCGGCCAGCAAGGCGTCACGCAATTGCACGCCATAGTCGTCGCTACCGACACAGCCAACCATCGCCACTTGCGCCCCCAATCGCGCCGCAGCCACAGCCTGATTGGCGCCCTTGCCACCGGACACGGTCTTGAAGGAATGTCCGATCAGCGTTTCACCGCCACGGGGCAGCCGAGGCGCCCGGGTCACCAGATCCATGTTCAGGCTGCCTATTACCACTACATTTGCTGGCATACATCACTACTCGTCAATTCGGTTTCAGCGGTATTCGGTGAACACGCCGGACAACGGCGCGGTCGACTCGCGCAAAACAATACTCGGGGTCACGATCCGCTGATCAGTGCCCAGATTCGGGGTGGCAATCCTTCGCAGCAACACCTCAGCCGCCATTTCGCCCAACTGCAGAATCGACTGGCCGACGGTGGTCAGCGCCGGGTACACGTAACGGCTCATCTGAATATCGTCAAAGCCAATCACCGACAACTCGGTCGGCACCCGCACGTTGCGCTCTGCCGCCGCGCGCAAAACACCGATACCGATCATGTCGTTACCGGCAAAAATGGCGCTCGGCGGATTGCGCTCAAGGAGGATCGCCGCAGCGTTGTAGCCGCCGGTGCTGGTGAAGTCACTTTCCAGCATGCGCTCCTCTTGCACCTCGATACCGGCCTCTGTCAACGCCCTGCAATATCCGGCACGACGCATCTGCGCCACGCTGGTGCTCGCCGGGCCGCCGATGGTCGCGATGTCACGATGACCCAATTCCAGCAAATGACGGGTAGCGAGGTAAGCGCCGTATTCATGATCGATACGCACCAGATCAGCATTCACGCCATCCAGACCACGGTCGACGATGACCATTGGTGTTTTCACACCCGCCAGCCCCTGCGCCAAACCACTGTCACCGCCAGCCGAGGCAACGATCAAACCGTCAATGCGCTTTTCCAGCAGCACACGCAAATAACTGCGTTGTTTTTCCGGATTGTCATCAGAGTTGCAGAGGATGACGCAGTAGCCATTACGCTCGCAGTAATCTTCTATGCCCCGTGCCAGTTCAGCAAAGTACGGGTTGAGGCTGTTGGGCACCAGCAAGCCAATGGTTGCAGTTGTCTTGGCCTTCAATGAGCGCGCCACTGCGCTGGGTACGTAGTCAAGGCTCTTGATTGCAGCCTCGACCTTGACCCGAACCTCCTGACTGACCGGCCGGGTGTTATTCACCACATGCGACACGGTGGTGTAGGAAATCCCTGCAAGGGCAGCCACATCCTTGATCGTTGCCATGTCTCAGCCCCGTCGACTAGCGCGTTGACTGCGATAAGTATCGAGTACGACCGCGATGACGATTACCGCACCGGTAATGATGCGCTTGGTTGGCTCGGTTGCACCGATCTGCGCCAGCCCCGCCGCAAGCACGGAGATGATCAATACACCGAAAAAAGTGCTGATCACCGAACCACGCCCACCCATCAGACTGGTTCCGCCGATCACCACGGCAGCGATCACTTGCAGTTCAAGACCGGAGCCGGCATTCGGATCAGCCGCCTCCAGGCGAGAAATCTGAAACAGCGCGGCGACACCGGCCAGCAGCCCCATGAGACTGAACACCAGGATCTTGTAAGGTTTCGGATTGATACCCGCCAGCCGCACAGCCTCTTCGTTGGTGCCGATGCCGATCAGATAGCGACCGAATACGGTGCGGGTCAAAACGGCCTGCGCAATGAAAATCACCAGCAAGGCGATGATGAATGACGGCGAGATGCCGAAAGCGATCGGATTCGACAACCAGGAAAAAGCGTCACCAATATAGGCGGTGCGTGACCCGGTCATCTGATAGGCCAGCCCGCGAGCCATTTCCAGCACGCCAAGGGAAACAATGAACGACGGAATCCGCCACGCTACGGTAATCGAGCCAGTGATCGTGCCCGCCAGCGCCGATACCGCCATGCCGAGCAACGCCGCTGGCAAGACGCCCCAGCCCCAGCCAAGAATGGCGACGCTGACCGTCGATGCCGCCAGCGCCAGCACCGAACCGACCGAGAGGTCGATGCCACCGATGATCAACACAAAGGTCATGCCGACCGCCAGAACCATCAGATCGGGGATCTGGTTGGCCAGCGTACTGAACGTGTTATAGGACAGAAAGTGGCTGCTCAAGACCGAGAACAGCGCGACCATTGCCAGCAAAGCACCGGCCAGCCCCAGATAAGTGCCCAACCCATAAAAGTTGCCACTACGTTTGCCGGCAGAAGATGCAGTTTTCATGGGAGTTCCCTAGGCGCGGCTTCGTTGAGCCGCGCATCACGTTTTTGGTAGCCGGCGAACGCGGCGGCAAGCAAATCATCCTGGGTCCAACTGTCGCGCTCGAAGGTCTCGATCAGACGCCCCGCCGACAGTACGCCGATCCGATCGCAGATCAGCATCAGCTCACGCAGGTCACTGGACACCACCACCAGTGCCTTGCCCTGGCGAGTCAACTCACCGAGCAAGGCATAGATGTCGAACTTGGCGCCGACGTCGATACCCCGGGTTGGCTCATCGAACAGCAGCACCGAACAGTCACGTTCCAGCCAGCGACCGATCACAACCTTTTGCTGGTTACCACCGGACAGCTCTGACACAAGCTGTGTCGGGCTCGAACTGCGAATACGCATGGCATCGATCTGGCGCTGCGCCAAAGAGATTTCGGCGCCATTGTTGACGAAACCACCACTGGAAATTTCCGGCATGTTGCCCAAGGCGATGTTGGCGCTGATCGACTGACTAAGCAGCAAACCCTCCCCCTTGCGGTCTTCGGTGATCAGCGCGATACCATGATGCACAGCATCGACAGGCGAACGCACACTCACCACTTGCGCCGGCGAACCGAGTGCAATCGTGCCGCTGTCGGCGACATCCGCCCCGAAAATCAAGCGCAGCAATTCTGTGCGCCCGGCTCCGATCAGCCCGGAAATCCCGAAGATCTCCCCGGCGCGCACTTGGAACGAAACGTCCTGCACCTTATCGGATCGAGTCAACCCCTTGACCGTCAACGCCGGAGCGCCAATATTGCGCGGCCCCATGTCGATGTGCTCGCCCAGTTCACGACCGACCATCAATGTGACCAGTTGCTCGCTGTTGTAGTTGGCTATCGGCTCGACGCAGACCAGATTGCCGTCACGCAGTACGGCAATGCGCTGTGCCACTCGGGCCAGCTCTTCGAGGCGATGCGAGATGTAGATGATAGACACGCCACGCGCCTGCAAACGGGTGATTTGCTCGAAGAGCATTTCGACTTCCCGCGCGGTGAGCATCGCGGTCGGTTCGTCGAGAATCAGCACATGGCAATCGCCAATCAGGTTGCGGGCGATTTCAACCATCTGCTGATGGCCGATGCCCAGTTCACCGACCAGTGTGTCCGGATCAATCGCATCAAGACCGACCTGGGCCATGGCCTCTATAGCCGCTTTACGCAGCTGCTTGCGACTGATCCAGCCACCGTTGCTCGGCAGATTGTCGAGAAACAGGTTCTCCGCCACTGACAGTGTCGGCAACAAATTGAGCTCTTGCATGACCATACGCACGCCGAGCTCTTCAGCCTGGGTGCGACTGCCCGGACGATAGTCCTTGCCCTGGAATTGCATCTGGCCGGTGGTCGGCGTGACCAGTCCGCCAATAATCTTCGACAAGGTGCTTTTGCCGGCGCCATTCTCGCCGGTCAGCGCCAGTACTTCACCGCGCATCAGCGTCAATTCGATGCCTGTGAGCACCGGTTGCGCATAGGTCTTACCGATACCGCTGACCGAGAGGACAGCGTTCGGGGCGGAAACTGACATAAAAACTCTCCATGCGCTCGCCCGGACGGACGAGCGCCATTGTGTCGTCAGAGGATTTACCGGGTGACCAGTTCGACCGGCGTTTCAATCACGCCATTGGCACCGCTGTCGACTTTCTCGCCCTTGATGATTTTCAGCGCAGTCTCGATCCCAAATACAGCTTGCTTGGCAGCGAACTGATCGGCAGTCGCCAGAATGCGACCATCCTTGAGCATGGGCTTGATGGCGTTGATATTGTCGTAACCAACCACCTGCACCTGGCCCGCTTTGCCGGCCGCACGCACGGCGGAAACAGCACCGACGGCCATGCTGTCGTTGCCTGCCAGCAACGCTTTGACATCCGGGTATTCGCTGAGAATCGAAGCGGCAACCTTGTTGCCCTTATCGATCTCCCAATCACCGGACTGCAGGGAAACCACCTTGATCTGCGCCGCGTCCATCGCATCCTTGAAGCCAGCGGTACGCTGCTGGGCGTTGGTCGTGGTGGACACGCCTTCAATGATGCCGACTTCGTCACCCGCCTTGAGCTGCTTGGCCAGGTACTCACCGACCAGACGCGCGCCTTTACGGTTATCCGGACCTACGAAGGGAACGCTGATGTTTTTGCTTTTGACGATTTGCGGATCGAGTTGGTTGTCGATGTTGATCACGGTAATACCGGCATCGACGGCTTTCTTGATCACCGGCACCATGGCCTTGGAGTCGGAAGGTGCGATGACCAGCGCATTGACCTTTGCAAGGATCATTTGCTCGACGATACGCGTCTGGCCCGCAGTATCGGTTTCGTCCTTGATGCCGTTGGAGATCAGGTCGAAATCGGCGGAGTGTTCTTTCTGGTAGGCCTTGGCGCCGTCTTCCATGGTCAGGAAGAATTCGTTGGCCAGAGATTTCATGACCAGCGCGACTTTGGGTTTTTCAGGGGATTCGGCGAACGCCGAAGAGACAGGCAGTGCAGCGGCTGTGGCAGCCAGCATAGCGACAGCAAGAAGACGTCCAGCGAATGGCAGCTTCATGGGTTCACTCCGATCTTATGATTATTGTGAGCAACGCTTGCGCTGGCGTAAGCTACATCGCCCCACCGACTGATAGCGCATCGGGGAAGCCGCGCAAACGTTTGCGTAGATCGAACTATGCGAATCCCGCCGACATTTGTCAACAATCAGAAATCGTCATTTATTGCAGGGCAAATCCTGGAAGCGGCCCTTCCAAGCTTATGCCGTGGTATTGACCAAATTTCCGCCGCCGGAGTTCTTGGTCATTTCCTTGACCAGTTCACCCGCGACCTCTGCCAATGCGCCACTGGTTTGAGCGATCTGCCCCTGAATGGACATGACTGCCTGCGACTTGGCTTCGGGCGTCGCATACCTCGCAGCTTGTGCGGCAGCCAATTGCTGTTGTTGCTCCTGGAGCTGCTTCTGCAGTTCCTGCATCCGCTTCAACAACATCTTGACGCTGATGCTCAGGTTATCGCCGCTTTCAGCCTCGCTGCTTTTTTGCAAGGCACCACCGGTCCTGACCTGATTGCCATCACCTTCATCTTTTTTGCCCATCGCCTCGGCAGTAGCACCCTCTGACGCCTCGCTCAATGAATTGATCGTCGCTGCAGTTTTACCGCCGATGGTGACAGCAGCTGGATTTGAAAAGCCGACCGTGAGTGACATGTGAACTCCCTCGAATTTAGTGCTCTTGAGGACGCATCGGCCTACGTCGCGGTTTCTTTAGCACAAAATCAGAAACTGACAACCCGATCCATACGACAGAAGCAGTAGTACTTTTCGGGAAGCCGAACGCGAAAATGTCTTTTGTTCGGAAACCCGGCTACAGGGTTCGCCATACTCCGTATTCTTTAGAAAAATATTGATGAAAATCAAAAGGTTAAACAGATCTCTAGCGCAAAGGTACGTCTGGTATAGATCCTGCTCCCTTCACCACACCCCGGGCATCCAGATCGGCCTGGGGCGCATCTAGATGAACCTGCATCAGCACCGTCTCACTACTAGAGAGAAAAATAATGAAATCTGCTTTCAACACTTTGGTTCCGGGCGCTTTGGCCCTCCTCCTGCTACTGCCGACCGCCCTCCAGGCAAAAGAAGTCGAAACCCAGACCAAACTTGCCAATGTCGTGGTTCTCGCCACAGGCGGCACCATCGCCGGCGCTGGCGCCAGTGCCGCCAATAGCGCGACGTATCAGGCCGCAAAAGTGGGCGTCGAGCAATTGATTGCTGGCATCCCTGAGTTGAACAAGCTCGCCAATGTGCGCGGCGAACAAGTCATGCAGATTGCCTCGGAAAGCATCACCAACGACAACCTGCTGCAACTGGGCCGTCGCGTCTCAGAACTGGCCGACAACAAGGATGTCGACGGCATCGTCATCACCCACGGTACAGACACCCTGGAAGAGACCGCTTACTTCCTGAACCTGGTCGAGAAGACCGACAAGCCGATCATCGTCGTAGGTTCCATGCGTCCGGGCACAGCAATGTCAGCGGACGGCATGCTCAACCTGTACAACGCCGTAGCTGTGGCCAGCAGCAAAGAAGCGCGTGGCAAAGGTGTACTGGTGACCATGAACGATGAAATCCAGTCTGGTCGCGACGTCAGCAAAATGATCAACATCAAGACCGAAGCGTTCAAAAGTGCCTGGGGCCCATTGGGCATGGTGGTCGAAGGCAAATCCTACTGGTTCCGTTTACCCGCCAAGCGCCACACCATGGATTCGGAATTCGACATCAAGAACATCAAGAGCCTTCCTGACGTAGAAATCGCCTATTCCTACGGCAACGTGAGTGATACCGCCTACAAGGCACTCGCCCAGTCTGGCGCAAAGGCCATCATCCATGCCGGCACTGGCAACGGATCCGTGTCGTCACGCGTAGTACCGACGCTTCAGGCGCTACGCAAGGAGGGCGTGCAAATCATCCGCTCGTCTCACGTCAACGCCGGCGGCTTCGTGCTGCGTAACGCTGAACAGCCTGACGACAAGTACGACTGGGTTGTCGCTCACGACCTGAATCCACAAAAAGCCCGCATCCTGGCGATGGTCGCACTGACCAAAACCAACGACAGCAAAGAACTGCAACGGATGTTCTGGGAATACTGACCGTCCTTCGCCCGATCGACTCTCCGTCGGGCACTCTTCGTACCACTCGCCTGATTGGCGAGCGGTACGTCGCCTACAGCTCCTCTGTAATTTCCCTACAAAAAATTCGACACGACTCACACCAAAATCGGAAAACCGCTGTCAGAGGATTTTCTTGAATTTTAAGCAGTTGCGAAAATGCCCACAGTTAAATACTGTATGCACGTACAGCTTAATAAGGATAACCTCGTGGCCACCTCTCTTGACGCTCCTGACACTTACGAACGAATGGGCGTGCGCGTTCAGAAAATCATCAATTCTCCCACCGCACAAAAAGCCAAGGCCGCATTGATCTTCCGCTTGCCGGACGAACCGACGGATCAGTGGGAGCGCCTGCTCGAGGAAATCGACGAGAACGATAACGTTACCCTCGCCTATCGCGATGATGGCGGCGTGCAGATTTTTTGGGTTGTGCCGAAGGAAGATTGATTCAATGATTGTCCGCTGTTTTGCTTTGCTGTTGCTGTTCATCGCCACGGGGGCCCAGGCTGGCGCACCTCGTACGTTCAATGAAGCCAAAAAGGTCGCCTGGAAACTTTATGCACCGCAGTCCACGGAGTTTTATTGCGGCTGCAAATACACCGGCAACAAGGTCGATTTGAAAGCTTGCGGTTATGTACCACGCAAAAATGCCAAGCGCGCTTCGCGCATCGAGTGGGAGCACATTGTGCCGGCGTGGCAGTTCGGACATCAGCGCCAATGCTGGCAGAAAGGTGGACGCAAAAACTGCACACGCTACGACCCCAGCTACCAGAAGGCCGAAGCGGATCTTCATAACCTGGTACCGAGCATCGGCGAGGTCAACGGCGACCGCAGTAACTTCAGCTACGGATGGCTGCCGACGCAATCCGGCCAATACGGCTCATGCCTGACCCAGGTCGACTTCAAGGCCAAGAAGGTCATGCCCCGCCCTTCAATTCGCGGCATGATCGCACGCACCTATTTCTACATGAGCAAGCAGTACGGCTTGCGCCTCTCTAAACAGGATCGCCAACTGTATGAGGCATGGGACAAGACCTACCCGGTCCAGGACTGGGAGCGCCAGCGCAATCAGAGCGTGGCGTGCGTGATGGGGCGTGGCAATGAATTTGTCGGCCCCGTAAACATGAAAGCCTGCGGCTGACATGCAACGTAAAAAGGCCTCGAACGTTATATTCGAGGCCTTTTTATTGATGGTTAACTGGCAGTATTGCTGTATCGCCAAGAGCCCATCAAATTAACTCATCTGTCTAGTCCTGAAATAGGTTTACACCTATCTCACCCTAACGCCCGATGCACTGCATCGGGCGTTTTGTATTTTAAGGACAGGTGCGGGCGCTCTTGGTTGTAGATCAAGACCGCTTCCCGCACCA
>NZ_CAXAON010000042.1:0-37927 GCF_963970495.1 Pseudomonas sp. EA_65y_Pfl2_P78
CGTTTGATGCGTTGGCCTGGTATCAGTGTGATCACTTGGGGACGCCGCAGGAGCTGACGGATTCACAAGGCAACATGGCCTGGACCGCGCAGTACAAGGCTTGGGGGCAGGTGACGGAGCAGCGTTCGGAGTGGGCGCGGCAGCATGGTGTGACGAATCCGATACGGTTCCAGGGGCAGTATCACGATCATGAGACTGGGCTGCATTACAACCGGTATCGGTACTATGATCCGGGGGTTGGGCGGTTTATTAGTCAGGATCCGATTAGCTATGCGGGTGGGTTGAATCTTTATTTTTACGGGGATAACCCCGTCGGGCTCATCGACCCATTAGGTCTAGCAGGCCATAAAGTAGGAGCGAATACGGCAGGACAAGACGTGTTGGCTCGAGGCGTTCACGTTAACGTGAACGGGTCTGGCTTGCCTCCCGCCGGTGGTCACATTGCTCTTAAACCGAACGCTGAAGGAACCCATGTTGTACTCGCACCGGCCGACAAGGCAACGCGAGCGATGCCCAATTCCCAATGGGGTAAGGCATGTGAGTGTGTTCTAAAATACCTCGACAAACCGAGCAACGTGGATCGGCTTACCAAAGCTGCACAGGCTGGAGTCGACGCAAATCCAAATTCTGCACGTGTGCCGGAACTGAAACAGGTCGGTACCATTCTGAGTGGGCACCATGCCGCTGGAACGAACCCGGTAGCGCGTAAATAAGGGAATATATGATTTCTACTGATTTTTATAAGTTGATTGCGCTGTTTTTAGAAGGAACGGGTAATCTTCAACCGAATATTTTTGGATTGAAGAGTCTCTCTGAGATGGAATTGATAAATGCCGATTTTGAGTTGGTCGGGGATCTGGATGATTTTCATTTTTTCGAGAAAGCATACGATGTTCCTAATTCGCGTAGAAAAATAGAGATTGTATTTAAGCAATATTTTTTCGTGAGCGAGAAATTAGGGGGCGGCCTTGGTGTTGCATGTGGGGTGAGGCTGACTTCTCTTTTAAGAAAGCAACCATTTGCTACAGCGGCGAGATATATAGGCGATAATCGGATTTCGTTCTATTTTTCCGAAGATAAAAGTGAAGGAGCACTGATTTTTGACAGAAGGATCGTAATAAGATTTGGTCGGCGATCCAAAAGAAGTTCCTACATGATTTCAACTGTCGAGTGTGATTTTGATAATAAGCGTTTTGGTGACGTAGCAAAGAAGGCAGTGCATGAAACTTACAAGTGCCTTACTCTCGATTCGATGATAAACGAAGCCAGATTACAAGGCTGTTCGAATGCTTTTAATCGCTTGGTTCGACAGCTTTATCCCAGTTGCAATACGCGATGATAATTATCCGCTCAAAAGTCAAAGGAGTGACAACATGAAAGACGCCATTCGCTTGGGCGACTCTACCACTCACGGTGGCAAGGTCCTCGAAGCTTTCTCCCAGACTGACCTCAACGGCAAGCCGATTGCCGGGCTCGGTCACAAGGTTAGTTGCCCATTGTGTAAGGGGATTTTCCCGATTGCCGAGGGCAGCAGTACCTACACCGTCGATGGCACGCCGATCGCGCTCGATGGCATGAAAACCGCCTGCGGTGCTGCGCTGATTGCCAGTGGGCCTAAAGGGGCCGTGATTAGCTGAATCCATATTTTGTGCATCGATTGCCTTTATGCATGGCGCGGGTTCCTGTCGCCTGTTTGAGGATGCTTGAAGAATGAATGAAGTCGTTCTACTGCATTGCCTGAATATTAATACTAACCATCAAGTCGTGAGTTTTATATGCTGAGTATGAGTTGTACTTTTAACCGCCTGTGGGCCGCATGTGTTGTCGCAGGTGTATGTTTTTCTGGTACGAACGTAGCGCAAGCGCAGCCAGCAGACCTGTATAAACAATTGGATGCCGCCGTACTTCAATACGCCTATTCAAAGGAGCAAAAAGACCTTGATGCCGTAAATAAGTTGCTCAAGGGCGGTGCAAAACCTGACGCGCTTATTCTATGGCATGCAGCTTATTACAGGAGCCCCGTGCTGGTAGATCGGCTTCTCGAGTTTCCTGTCGATGTCAATCAACGAATCAGCGATAACGGTGAAACAATACTGTTATCCATATTGGGGCATATGGGGGATCCAGAAGACATGAAGGACTCAATGCCCATTGTGCAGAGCCTGATCAAAGCGGGTGCCGACACCAATGCGATTGCTCAAGGCGGAACCAATACGCCACTTATTGCAGCCGTGGGCATAGAAAATCCGTCGTCGGTCGAAGTGACAAAGTTGCTGCTGCAGGCTGGTGCCGACGCCCGGATGCTGACGCCTCAGGGCTTTTCTCCATTGATCGGCAAAGGTGCGAACAATCTGGAATTGATCAAGCTGTTGATCGCTGCTGGTACTGATCCCTATGGGGTCAGCAAGGTGGGTTCTACACCTTTGCATTACGTTTGCGAGCGTGCCTATGCACTGAACGATCAGCCGGATCCACAAGCTGCGCAGCGGATTGCGCTGCTGCACAAAGCTGGCACTTCCGTTGATGCCTTTGCACCTCAACAGCAGGCATGGCCTGTTGGCACTCCATTGCTGGAAAGTGCAATTCGTAGCAACCTGGATTGCACAAATGCTTTGCTGGCTGCCGGCGCCGATAAAGATGCACCGGCTTTCCCCCCGGAATATGTGGCACAAGACCCAAGTGTGAAAGGTCAGACTGTCCGTCAAAACATACTCAAATCAGTAAAAAATGTACCGGATTTGTATTCCGAATCCATTATCAAGTTGTTCCAGTAAAAAAAATTAAGCTAAACAGAGCTCAATGCTCTCTGAAATTTAAAGGAATAAATATGAAGATCGCTTCTTTGATTCTCGCCATGGCAGCAGTTTTTGGCACCTGCAATATCGCTCACGCGGATGGAAAAGATGCTGCCACTCTGAAAGGGATATACGACATTGGCCGCAATATGTCAGGCCTGGTCAAAAATTGTGTCGACAAAGGGTTCCTGAAAGCAGACAGCGTTGAGAGCGCCAACAAGATGGTTGTCTTTGTTGACAATATGCCTGGTGATTTTGACAAACATGACGGCGACAAGAACGAACAGTCTGGTCGTAAGGGCGAAGTGTTGGCTAACGGGGAATACAAGAACCTGGAAAGCAATCTGCCGCCGAACCTCACTCTCAAGCAATGGTGTGAGCAGGCTGATCAGGGCATGCGCGAAGGATTGAAGCGTGTCGGTCTGTAATCTCGGCTGATGTGATTCTACAGCTTGGAAGGACGCTCGCAGATCGCGAGCGTTTTTCATGTCATGGACTGTGCAGAGTGTCCCTGAAACTGCCTACGCGCATCACGCTAATAGTTCGGCAATCCATTGAGCCTGCTGCTTAACCTCTTGCACTTTCGCTTCGGGCAAAGCCTGCTGCGCACGTGCAAATTGAGTCAGCGTCTTTTGCTTCTGATGCAGCTTGCGTTGCCACTTGATCAGGAACGCCGGGCTGCGAGCCTGCATCTGTAGAGGGCCGAAGTAAAGCTCTTGATCGGTGTACGCCACTGTCTCGGCGCGTTCGGCAACGATGATTTCGTAGTCGAAGCGATTCTCGTGCAGCACTTCCTCGCTGAGGATGCGGTAGCCATTGTTCATCAGCCACTGGCGCAGTGGCTGCTCGCCGCCGTTGGGTTGCAGGATCAGGCGTTCCGCGCCGCTTAAGCGTGACTTGCCGCTCTCGAGAATATCGCGGATGGTTTCGCCACCCATGCCGCAGATAGTGATGGCGGTGATCCCGTCTTCCAGTCCGATCGCCGCCAGCCCATTGGCCAGGCGCACGGTGATGTGTTGCTGTAGATCGTTTTCGCGTACGGTGCGTTCGGCCGAGTGAAAGGGCGTCAACGCCACCTCACCGGCAACCGCCGCCTCAAGCACGCCTCGGCGCATCAGCGCCACCGGCAGATAGCCGTGATCCGAGCCAATATCGGCCAGCCGTGCGCCGGCGGGCACATGCGCGGCCACGCGCTCCAGGCGCGCGGACAATGTCTGTTCGTTCAACGGCAACCCCTGTTAAGCACAAACCTGCGGCGTCTATGGCCGCAAAAGGGGTGCGACTCTGGCGAGCAATGCGTTACGTGTCAAATTCCGGCGACAAGGTTCATGGCGTGCCCGCTCTGCGTTAGGCCGCACTGGCAATGGGTCAGGCGTCTAGATCGGCGCATCCGGCGTCGGAAAGTTGTAGGTGTCGATCATGCCTTCGCGGTAGTGCATTGCTGTGCAATGTTTGCCTGAGCCTGTGAGCCTTTGTGACGTTGCGCAGACAGACGCTCGCGGTGTTTACGGGTAATCTGCCGGTTCGCTGACTAAAACAAAACTAAAGTGGAGTCATTGATGCAACCGATCCGTCTCGGCCTGGTGGGCTACGGCAAAATTGCGCAGGATCAACACGTTCCTGCGATCAACGCCCATCCTGGATTCCAGCTGGTGGCAGTCGCCACACAAGGCAAGCCTTGCCCCGGTGTAGAAAATTTTCAGTCCTTGAGCGAGTTGCTCGAGAACGGCCCGCCGGTTGATGCAATTGCGTTCTGTACGCCGCCGCAAGGACGTTTTGCTCTAGTGCAACAAGCATTGGCTGCCGGCAAACATGTGCTGGTAGAGAAACCGCCCTGCGCCACGCTGGGTGAGGCGTTGGCGTTGGTGACTCTGGCCGAGCAACAAGGCGTCAGCGCGTTGTTTGCCTGGCATTCGCGCTACGCGCCCGGCATTGCCGCGGCCCGCGACTGGCTCGCGACGCGCACCCTGCAAAGCGTGCAGATCGACTGGAAGGAAGACGTGCGCAAGTGGCACCCCGGTCAGACCTGGATCTGGCAGCCGGGCGGCCTGGGCGTCTTCGATCCGGGCATCAATGCCTTGTCGATCGTGACTCACCTGCTGGCTCTGCCGTTGTTTGTCGAATCCGCCGAACTGCGCGTGCCGAGCAACTGCCAGTCGCCGATTGCCGCGTCCATCAAAATGTCTGATGCGTGCCACCTCGATGTGCGCGCCGAGTTCGATTTCGACCATGGTCATGATGAGCTCTGGAGCATCGAAGTTCGCTGCGCCGAAGGTGTGCTGCGCCTGGATAATGGTGGCGCGCTGTTGAGCATTGATGGTGTGCGCCACGCCGTATCGGAGGAGGGCGAGTACGCCGCGGTGTATCGGCATTTTCAACAGTTGATTGGCGACAAGGTCAGTGATCTGGATCTACAGCCGTTGCGGTTGGTGGCGGACAGTTTCTTTGTTGGAAGCCGCGTGGCGGTCGAGCCGTTCTACGACGCATGAACTGCACGCGACCCGTTGAAAGCCTGCCCTGAAAGCAGGCTTTTTTAGAAACGATCAAGCGAATAAGGCTCGATTGCCGGCCAATCGCGGATTCGACTTTCTATCGTCGGCAACGCCATCCGCACGATCATTTCCGCCGTCACCGCCGCCTGAGTCAGCCCCAGATGCTGATGCCCAAAGGCGAGCAACACCTTGCCCTCGCACACCTGATCAATCACTGGCAGCGAATCCGGCAATGACGGACGAAAGCCCATCCACGGCGTCGCCGCCGCAGCGCTCAGATCCTTGCGGAACACACCCTTGCTCAAATGGTGTAACTGCCACGCGCGCTCCATGCTCGGTGGCCGCTCCAGCCCGGCGAATTCGACAGTGCCCGCCAGCCGCAGGCCATCGGACATCGGCGTCATGATGAACTTGCGCTCCAGCGAGGTGACGGGGAAGGGCAGCCGGTTGTGTTCTTCGGGCAGCATCAAGTGATAACCGCGTTCGGTGTCCAACGGGACTTTCTTGCCGGTGAGTGCGGCGGTGAGTTTTGCCGAATGCGCACCGCAGGCGATCAGCACGCGGCTCGCGGTTAAACTGCCCGATCCGGTGATCAGCACAACACCGTGTTCTTGCACATACCCGCCTTGCACCTGTTGCTTCAAAAAGCTGACACCGCTGGCCTTGGCCGCTTCGACCAACTCGCACACTACCCGATACGGATCAATGAAATGCCCGGTGCGCGGGAAGAACAGGCCGCCCTGAATCTGCGTGCTGAGTAGCGGCGCAGCTTCTTGTATCGCGCCGGCCTGCCAGAAATCGACGGGCACTTGCTGCTCCCGCAAGCGCGCCTGAAGCGCATCGATCGGCTGTCGCGACTCGGGGCGTTCGAACACCAGCAGTGAACCGTCGACCTTGAGCAGTTCCGGTCGGTCGATGTCAGTCAGCAGGCGATGCCACGCATCAAGACTGCTCTCATTGAGTGCCCGCAGCCCCGCGACCGTTCTCTGGAAGGGCTCCGCGCGCAGATTCAGCAGCAACCGCGTGAACCAGGGCAGGGCGCGGGGCAGGTATTTCCAGTCCAGGCGCAACGGGCCCATCGGGTCCATCAACATCGCTGGCAAACGCTTGAGAATCGACACATCGGCAATCGGGAACACCTGCTCGGTTGCCAGGTGCCCGGCGTTACCGAACGATGCGCCGTGTCCGGGCGCCTGCTGGTCGACAACGACGACTCGCAAACCCTGGCGCGCCAGACGCAGCGCGCAGGCGACGCCGATAATCCCGGCGCCGACTACAGCGATGTCGTACGCCACGTTATTCGTCATTGCTTTGTGCTTCCCTTTGTCCATTGAGCAGACGCCGCAACTGCAGCGCATTGGCCTGCTTCAGTGCCGTGGGCAACAGGCTGTCGGGGAAGTCCTGATAACAGAGCGGGCGCAGAAACCGCAGGATCGCCGCCGTGCCAACCGATGTCGTGCGTGAATCCGAGGTGGCCGGGAAAGGCCCACCGTGAACCATGGCGTCACTGACTTCAACGCCGGTCGGCCAGCCGTTGACCAGCAGGCGCCCTGCCTTGCGTTCCAGCGTCGGTAACAAGGCCCGAGCCTGATCCAGATCCTCGTCTTCAAGGTGCAGCGTCGCGGTCAGTTGACCTTCCAGATGTTCGATGACCTGGCGGATTTCCATGCAACTGGCGCATTGCACGATCACCGAAGCGGCACCAAACGCTTCGGCTTGCAGTTGGTGATCGGCGAGAAAGTCGACGGCCTCTGTGACGAATACATGGGCCTGACACTGGTTCGGGCCGGTACCGACCTGGCCGATGGCAGCAATATCTGTTCCAGGGTTCTCGGCCAGTGCATTCACGGCAGACTCATACGCGTTGAAGACCCCAGGTGTGAGCATCGTCTGTGCCGGACTGCGCTGAATCCGTTCGGCGGTGGCTGCAATAAAGGTGTCCAGCGCAGGCTCCTTAAGGGCGATCACCAGTCCCGGGTTGGTACACAATTGCCCGGCACCCAGCGTCAGCGACGCGACAAACCCTTCGGCCAGCGCTTGCCCGCGATTGCGCAACGCCTCCGGGAACAGCAACACCGGGTTGATCGAACTCATTTCCGCGTACACCGGAATGGGTTCCGGACGCGCTTGCGCCGCTTGGATCAACGCCAGGCCACCGCTGCGCGAACCCGTGAAACCAACGGCTTTGATCCGTGGGTCGCTGACCAGCGCTATACCCACTTCGCGGCCAGCCCCGTACAACAACGAAAATACCCCTTCGGGTAATCCGCAGGCTTTCACCGCTCGCGCCACGGCACGACCGACCAGTTCACTGGTGCCGGGATGCGCACCGTGAGCCTTGACGATCACCGGGCAACCAGCGGCGAACGCCGACGCCGTATCACCGCCAGCAACCGAAAAGGCCAAGGGGAAATTGCTCGCGCCAAATACTGCCACCGGTCCCAACGGCACCTGACGTTGACGCAGATCCGGACGCGGCAGCGGCTGGCGCTGCGGCTGTGCGGTATCAACGCGTACATCCAGCCATTCTCCGGCCCGTACAGTGCGAGCGAACATCCGCAGTTGCTGACAGGTGCGGCCTCGCTCACTCATTAAACGCGGGCGCGGCAGGCCGGTTTCGGCCATGGCGCGATCAATCAATTCATCGCCGAGGGCTTCGATTTCCAGGGCAATGCTATCCAGAAAATCGGCGCGGGCATCCAGCGTTGTCTCGCGATAAAGGTCCAGTGCGGTCCAGGCCAGCGCACAGGCCTGTTCAACATGCTCGGCCGAGCCACCTGCATACGACGGTTCCAGCACGGCGTTGGTGGCCGGATTGATCCCTCGAATGGCTTCGCGATTGCCTGCGACTGTTTCTTGTCCGATCAACATATGGCCCGTCAGAGTCATGGGGTATTCCTGGTGGAAAAAGGGTGTCTGCCGTGAATTACACAGGTTCACGGCAGGTAGAAACGCGTGCGTCAGGCGAAGCGCTGTTCCGCCGACCAGTTTTCGTACCACTGACGGAACAGCGAATACTGGTTCTGCGCATAGCGACGCTGGGCGTCACTCAGCACATCGGTTTCGTTGAAGTGCAGGGTGTATTCCTTGTCGCCGTTGAGCACCATCAGGTGTTTGTAATACAGCACTAGATCACAGCCCTCGTCGAAGGAGGACAACACCGCCAGTGCCGACTCCAGCTCCCGTGCCTGACGCCGCGCCTTGGCGTCACCCTTGGCCGCTTGCTTGCTCAGCGCCACCAGTTGCAACACTTCACGGGGCAGGGCATTGCCGATACCAGTGATTGCCCCCGTCGCGTTGCAGTTGACGAAACCGTGGACCACTTGTGTGTCGACACCGACCATGAGGGTCACGTCGTCATCCTTGGAGGTAATGTTTTCGGCGGCGTAGCGCAAATCGGCGGCACCGCCGAATTCCTTGAAGCCGATCAGGTTTGGATACTCGCGGCGCAGTTCGAAGAACAGATCGGCGCGGGTGGCGAAGCCGTAATAAGGGCTGTTGTAGATCACCGCCGGCAGCCCGGGAGCGGCTTGGAGAATCGCGGCGAAGTGGGCTTTCTGCGCAGTGGCCGAAGCACCGCGGGACAGCACGCGAGGAATCACCATCAAACCTTGAGCGCCGACTTTTGCCGCGTGGGCCGCATGGGCAACCGCTTCGCGAGTATTGACCGCACCGGTGCCGACAATCGTCGGGATGCCTGCCGCGACCAGCCGCGCCACCCCCTCCTGACGCTCGGCCTCGGTCAGCAGCGGCCAGTCGCCCATGGAGCCGCAATACACCACCGCGCTCATGCCGATGTCGATCAGTTCACGACCCTTGGCCACCAACGCATCGAAGTCCGGTTTGCGCTGGGCGGTGCACGGGGTCATCAGGGCCGGCATGCAGCCGGTGAAGATGTTGTCGCTCATTGTTTTATCTCCTTGGCACATCGTTCAAATTGAGGTGAAAAATCAGCGCGAGGCTCAGATGCCCCACGCAAATGGGTCTTTTTCATCGATCAGCAGTGTGCTGTCGGCGGTCATCCAGGCGCGGCCGGTGATGTAAGGGCGAACGCGCTCGCCTTCCCATTCGAAGCGACCTTCGAACTGGCTGCCGGTGATGCTCGCTTGCACCCAGCGTTCGCCCGATTGCAGTTTGTCGTCGGCGGCCAGGCAGGCGAGTTTGGCGCTGGTGCCGGTGCCGCACGGTGAGCGGTCGTAGGCTTTGCCGGGGCACATGACGAAGTTGCGGCTGTCGGCGTGGGTGTCGTCAGCAAACAGTTCGATGTGGTCGATGACCGCGCCGTTTTCGCCGTATATACCTTGGTCTTCAAGGGCCTTGAGCATCGCCCAGGTATACGCCGTGAGGTGCTCGACGTTGTCCATGGTCAGCGTTTGGCCGTGCTCGGAGACGAGGAAAAACCAGTTGCCGCCATAAGCGATATCGCCAGACACGCGGCCATATCCAGGCACTTGCACCGACACTTGTTTGCGATAACGCCAGGACGGCACGTTGCCCAGGGTCACGCTGCTGTCTTCGTGCAATGTCGCGCTGACCAGCCCGACCGGTGTGTCAATCTTGTGCACACCCGGGGCGATCTGCCCCAAGTGCTGCAACGAATTGATCAGGCCGATGGTGCCGTGGCCGCACATGCCCAGGTAGCCGGCGTTGTTGAAGAAAATCACCCCACAGGTGGCGTCCGCCGACACCGGCTCGCAATACAGGGCACCCACCAGCACGTCGTTGCCCCGGGGTTCCAGCAGGCAGGCACGCCGCCACTGGTCATGCTGATTACGCAGAGCATCTCTTTTCTCGGCCATGGTGGTGCCGGGCAGGTCGGGGAAGCCTTTCATCACCAGACGTGTGGGTTCTCCGCCGGTATGGGAATCGATGACGTGTACTCGTTTCATGGACGTGTCCCGTTGAGTGATTTCAGTAGGCGCCGGCAGGCTGCGCATTCACGCGAGTTGCGGTGGAGACGATTTCACTGTCTTCATCGTCGTCCTCAAGGCGCAGCAGATGCGCCGGCACGCCGGTCGCAGCCCCCCAGTAATAAATGCCGGTTGCAAAAGCGGCCACGACGAGGGTGTCGAAAGGGTGGGCGAGGATGCCCAGACCGCCGAATGTGCCGAGTTTCGAGAGCACAATGGTCACGGCGTAGAACGCGATCAGCCACGCGCTAGAGCGCACCTGGCGTGCCAGATTCAGGTGAGCGGTTGGCACGAATCGGCCACACAACAAGTACACCGCGAACATCAGAATTTGCAGGCCAAGCAGCCACGAAACCGTGCTCCAGCCCGACCAGTAGACGATCAACGCGGCGATGATGAACGACACCGGCCCCAACACGCCCATGCACTTGACCCGGAACGGACGCGGCATGTTCGGCGCGTTGCGGCGCAGTGCAGCCACTGACACGGGGGCCACGGCGTAGCTCAACACCAGGGCGGCGGATACCACGTTGATCAACGCTTCCCAAGACGGAAACGGCAGGGTCCAGAACACCGACAGCGCGAAGGTCAGCCACAGCGCTGGACGCGGGATGCCGGACTTCTCATCGATTCGAGTGAACACCTTGAAGAACGTGCCGGTTTGCGCCCAGCCGTAGATCACTCGCGGGGTTGCGTTCATGTAGATGTTGCCGCAGCCGCTGGGTGAGATCACAGCGTCGGCAACCACCAGATAAGCCAGCCAACCTACGCCTAATGCCAGGGCGATGTCACGGTACGGCAGGGCGAATTCCTTGCTCACGCCGGCCCAACCGTTGGCGAGCAGGTCGGTCGGAATGCCACCGAGAAAGGCCATTTGCAACAGCACATAGATCAGGGTCGACAGCAGCACAGAAAGAATCAGTGCAATCGGAATGGTCCGTTGTGGATTTTTCACTTCACTGGCCACCGAAATGATCGGCGTCAGCCCCAGATAAGCGAAAATGATCCCGCCCGCCGACACGGCCATCTCCACACCCGACAGGCCGAACGGCGCAAAACCCTGCACCTGAAAGTTTTCCGGTTTGAAGAACGTGAACAGCACACCGATGACCAGCAGCGGCACGATGAATTTGAAGATGCTCACCAGGTTGTTGGCCTTGGCGAAGGTCTTCACGCTGCGGTAATTGAGCAGGAAAAATACGCACAGCAGGCCAAACTGCACCAGCCAGCCAAGGAAGGTCGGATCACCGCTGCCGGTTTTGCTCAGACCGGGAAACCATGCCGCCGCGTATTGGCGCGAAGCAACCACCTCGATTGCCACCAGACTGGAAAACGCGATCAGAGTGATGAACCCCATCAGGTAGCCGAGCAGCGGTCCGTGCGAGTACACCGGATAACGCACCACGCCCCCGGCACGGGGTAACGCCGCGCCCAGTTCGCAGTAGACGATGCCCAGCAACAACACCGCGAAGCCGCCCAGCAGCCAGGAGAAAATCCCCGCTGGCCCGGCGATCGCGGACACATGGCTGGCTGCGAACAACCAGCCCGAACCGAAAATCGCACCGAGCCCGATAAATGTGAGGTCGATCAGTGAAAGCTGTTTTTTGAACTTGCCTTGGCCTGACATGGCATCGCCTTCTTGTGAGTTATTGGATAGGCAGTTGTGGTGTCACTGGGGCCAGACTTTGAACTCATCGCGTTGGCTGCGATTGATGTTTTGCGCGGGGATCAATGACGAAATCAGCACAATGGCGCAGATGAAATGCGGGTCTCGACACGATTTGAACGATGCTGCAATCTGCACGCAAATGCCGTATGGCGGGCACTTGGCCCACTCACGAACAGGGCAGAGAGATTTGATGCGTAACGCGTTTTCGATCCTGAGTCCGGGCGGTGACGGCAACCGTCCACAAACCCTTGAAGAGCTATTGGCCGGCGCGACGCTGCTGTTGCCAATGCTAGACGTGATCCCCAATGCGGCGATTTTCATCAAGGATGTGCAGGCCCGTTACGTGCTGGCCAACCGCACACTGGTGCAGCGTTGTGGCTTGAAGGATCTGCGCCCGCTGCTCGGCAAAACCAGCGCGCAAGTGTTCCCGGCGCAGCTAGGGCCAGGTTACACAGAGCAGGATCGCAAAGTGCTGGAGGAGGGGTTTGTGCTTGAGGATCAGC
Organism: Pseudomonas sp. EA_65y_Pfl2_P78; assembly: GCF_963970495.1. Taxonomy (NCBI): domain Bacteria; kingdom Pseudomonadati; phylum Pseudomonadota; class Gammaproteobacteria; order Pseudomonadales; family Pseudomonadaceae; genus Pseudomonas; species Pseudomonas sp. EA_65y_Pfl2_P78. The sequence goes on from NZ_CAXAON010000042.1 coordinate 12,370, forward strand.
TCGAACTGCACCTGTACGGCAGCCGCGAACCGGGCTGGTGCCTGACCCACAAGCAACCGCTGTACAGCCGTGACGGCGAGATCATCGGCTTGGCAGGCATTTCGGTGGACCTGCAATCGGCCAGCGAAACCCATCCGGCGTTCCAGCGACTGGCGGCTGTCGACGAACACATTCGCAGGCATTTCAATCGGCGTGTCACGCTGGGCGAACTGACCCGTATCGCTGGCATTTCAGTCGCGCAACTGGAGCGCTACTGCAAACGGGTTTTCCATCTGACGCCCCGACAGATGATTCAGAAAGTTCGGCTGGAACATGCCCATCGCCTGCTCCATACCGACCTGCCAATCACCGATGTTGCGCTGCAGTGCGGATACACCGATCACAGCGCATTCACCCGCCAGTTCAAGGCATCGACGGGGTTTACGCCGAGGCAATATCGCCAGACGACCGGGCATTAGACCAACATCGTCAACCACGCCGAGAGCAGCAGCGAAAAAGCCAGCAGCGCGTTCATACGCTTGAACGCCTGAGCTGAACCGAACAGCCGCGCACTGCTTGCACCCAGCAACACCCAAAACGTCATGCACGGCAACGACACCAACAAAAACAGCAGTGACAACACCAGCAGCCGTCCGTAGGCATGCAACTCACTCTCCAGCCAGTGTGGATCGTAGGCATGTCCCTGAAAATGGGCGCGGATCGATTCAATCCCGGTATCGACATCCTGGGACAACTCGATCCAGTTGCGTTTCTCCACGGAAGGCTCCAGAGGTCAGGGTTCAACTGATAACGGTGTGGTTCGCTAAAATACCCGCAATGCCTGCAGGCGTTTAGACGATTTGTGCAGAGGCTCAGAGGCCGAAACGCTGGTGGCTGAAGTGGTCGCCAACTACCTGCGCGACTTCGACCCCAAATCCGAGCGCTGCTGGATCGCGGAAAAGGACGGCGGGGTCATCGGTTCGGTGTTCATCGTTCGCGAAGACGAAACCACCGCACGATTGCGCATGCTCTACATCGACGCCAGCGCACGGGGCCTGGGCATCGGCGCTCGACTGGTCGAAGAGTGTCTGCGGTTTGCGCGGCAGATCGGTTACAAGAACATCACCTTGTGGACGACGAGCAACCTGACGGCGGCGCGCAAGATTTATCAGAAGGCCGGTGGCAGTCAACGTCCTTTTCCAGAAGGTTCACAGGTGCACTGTTCAGACACGGCGATGTACTTTCACCGCCCGCATAATCTGTTGCTGCAGCGAGCTATCGCTGCTTGTATCCTTGCCCACGCGAAGCAGGCCATCGCTATGGCCTATAGTGGCTGGAACGCAAAAAAATGGACTTTCCATAAGGTAGTGACGTGAAGCGTGATACCCACCTGGTGGTGCTGTTGCTGTTAGTGATTGGCTGTTCTCTGGCGTCGCTGACGGTCTGGAAAGTATTAGCTTCTCGAGAGCGTGCACTGAAAGAAGTGGACGTCCATGGGTTGAACCTCACGCAGGCGCTTGCCACCTATTCCGAAGGCATTGTCCGGCAAAGCTCGGTGCTCTTGCTCGGGCTCGTCGAGCGCCTGGAAACGGAGGGCAGCGGCCCGGCACAGATCGAACGGCTCAGCGCCTTGATCAGCCGGCAGGAGCCCCTGATGCCACAGCTCAGTGGCATCACGGTCTACGATAATCAGGGCCGCTGGTTGATGTCCTCCAACGGGCCGATTCCCTTCGGGGCGAACAGCCGTGATCGGGTCTATTTCATTCATCACCGCGACGATCCATCCCCAGAAACCTTCATCGGCCCGCCCATCCAGAGCCGCTCTAATCAAGAGTGGGTGATCACCGTCAGCCGGCGCTTCAATGATGCGCATGGAGCATTTGCCGGCGTGGTGGCGGTCACCTTGGGCATTGAAAACTTCCTTCGACTGTTTGGAACGATCGATGTGGGGCAGGACGGTGCCATCGGATTGTCCTATACCGATGGTACGTTGCTGGTTCGTTATCCCTTCCGCGAGCAGGACATGGGGCGCAACTTTTCCAAGTCGCCCATCTATGCCAAGTATCTCGTTGATCGTTCAGTCGGCACGGCCTCGTTTACTTCCAGTCTGGACGGTGTGGAGCGGCTCTACGCCTTCCGCAAGAGTGACCGGCTGCCGCTGATCACGACCATTGCGCTTGGCAAACACGAAGCGCTCGCCGCCTGGCGAACGGAGGCGTTGCTGTCAGGGGTGGTAGTGACGGGGCTGCTGGGGCTAACCGGTCTGATCGGTTGGTTTTTGATCGTGGATATCCGAAGGCGAACCACGGCGGAAGACCAGTTGCGCGAGACTCAACAGCAGTTGCTCTCATCGAATCGTCAGCTTGAGTTGCTCGCAATGAAGGACGCCCTGACCGGATTGGCAAATCGGCGCTGCTTTGATCAGAGTCTTGCCTTGGAAGCACGGCGCGCACAACGCGAGCGCACGACGCTGGCCTTGCTGATGATTGATATCGACTACTTCAAACTGTTCAACGATTCGTTCGGCCATGTCGCCGGCGATGTGTGCCTGCAGAGCGTCGGCAAAATTATCGAGGAGTGTGTCAGACGACCTTCGGATCTCGCGGCACGCTATGGCGGAGAAGAGATGGGCGTCATCATGCCCGACACCGACGTAGAAGGCGCAACGGTGGTTGCGCAACTTATTCTCGACCGCTTGGCATTGGAGAATATCCCGCACAACGCCAGCCCGTCTGGACGAGTCAGCGTGAGTATCGGGATTGCGACCGCCACTGGATCGCAACTGGATCACTGGCAAAGGGTGATCGAGGTGGCAGACAAGGCGCTCTATAGTGCCAAGGCGTCGGGGCGTAATCAGTGGCTGATCGGCGTTTGAAACCGGTCTTGCTGTTTATAGAGGCTTCGAGGCGTTTTTGTGCCGATTGTCTACCGGACACGCACGAGCGATATCAAACAAAAACCGACGTTTACGCCTGTCTGCGGAACGAAGAGCGATTCAGGCTAAAGAAACTCCGAATGACCATCCTCTTCAATAAAGCGGCCAGTAGCCACTAGACAGCTAATGCATAGCCTCGTACCTTCAGTCCAGCGCCCCACGAAGCCTTTTAACGCCTCATTTGCTGTTGTGAGGCAGTCAACCTGAAAACCGGATTTATACCCGGACATAGAGGTAGCCGGTTCGATGCAAGGGACACCCTCGCAAGACCCAACCAGACACGACGCTCGGCCAGAATTCTGGCAGCTTTCCATGCGTTGCTGTCAGTTGGCAGGCAGCGTGGATGTTGCCTTCTTTTTCATTTTCCTCATTCTTGGCTCTCCCATTCTGGCCTGGATAAACGTGGTCAGCGTGGCCATGTATGTCTACGCCTATCGCGCGTTCAAGCAGCGACGAAATCGGTTGGCCGTTCTACTCATTCGCATTGAAGTGCTTGTGCACGCCGGGCTGGGGACGGTCCTGGTTGGCTGGGGAAGTGGTTTTCACTATTTCTTGCTGATGTTTATTCCGGCCCTGTTCGTTAGCATGCGCGCCCGTAGCGCCTGGGTATACGCCGGTTGGTTGTGGGTTTACTACGTAAGCCTGGATGTACTGATGTGGTTCGTCAGTCCTCTGCAACCGATCTCCTCCAATGCCCTGTTGGGTGTGCATATTTTCAATCTGACAGTCGTGTTCTGCATGTTCAGTTATCTTGCGCTGTTCTATGTGGTCACGGTCACCCGTGCGCATAAAAGTCTTGCGCGTATGGCAACGACGGACTCATTGACCGGCCTGTTCAACCGTCGGCACATGATTGAGTTGGCCGAGAAAATTTTGGCACGGCACCATAGACGCCCCAGCAATCTCACCTTGATGTTGATGGACATAGATCACTTCAAGCAGGTCAATGATCTGTACGGTCACGATGCCGGTGATCGCGTACTCGAAGCAGTGAGTCAATTGTTCAAATGTTCAATGCGTGAGCAAGACTTTATCGGCCGCTGGGGGGGCGAAGAGTTTCTTGTCATATTGCCGGACACGGATTTTAGCCATGCCACTGATAGCGCGGAGCGCACACGCAAGGCGGTCCAGGCATTGGAGATTTACAGTAATGGACAAAAGGTCAGCGTTACTCTGTCCATCGGCATCACTCAATACCGCGCTGAGGAGGCGCTCAGCGACGCCATTGCACGGGCCGATTACGCGCTCTATGAAGGCAAGTCAGCGGGACGCAACAGGGTAGAGGTTGCAGAGGCTTAGCTAACAAACTCGAACACTGTTTTGAGTGAGCGACGAACGATAGAAGCCGCTCTCCAGGTGCACAAACCGGCGGTTCCTGGCGTAGTCGTAGGTTACGGCGCTAGGTTTTGTAGCCTTGATGGCGTACGGGGAGAGTCTTTTCTAGCATCGGCGCCGTTAGTGTTGAGCGGGGGCTTTCAGGGTGGGCTCTGCTGCACAGTTCACGAGCGGTAGCGTCACTACAAACGTGCTCCCCTTTCCATCACCTTTGCTAAAGGCCGTTACAGTGCCACCGTGAACTTCGACTAACTCCCGTACCACCGTCAGGCCGATACCGAGGCCGGCCCCGTTGAAGCCGATGGCGTGAACGTCCTGAACAAAGGGTTCGAAGATAAAAGGCAGCGCCTTGGAAGAAATGCCAATCCCCGTATCGCAGATACAAAGTCGCATTAGATTATCTTCGGCCGTGACCGAGAGTGTGACGTTGCCACCGGCTGGTGTGTACTTGGCAGCATTGCCTAACAGGTTGCCGAGAATCTGAGAAAGCCGCACCGGATCGCCATCGACCATCAACGCGTATTCAGGCAACTGCGCGCTGAAATGCAATTCGTTAGCGATCATGACCGGGCGACAGATTTCAATGGCCTCATGGATGGTCTGAATCATGTCGACACTGCAGCGATCAAGACGAAACTTCCCGGTACTAGCGCGCGAGACGTCGAGTAAGTCTTCTACCAATCGAGACATATGCTGCACCTGACCTTCAATCAGCGCCTGCATCCGCGGCAACTCCTCACTCGGCACCCTCACCAATCGACCGGCGATCATACTGATGGGGGTCAGCGGATTACGCAGTTCATGCGCCACCAGCGTGAGGGTGTTGCGTTGCTGGGCCAGGCTTTGTTCGGCCGAGGCTTGCAGGTGTTGCGCGCTGAGGACGGCGAGCACCAACTGTTCGTTGGCTTCGCGCATTTCCAGATAGCGCTGCTGTTCTTCGGCGGTGTGCTGGGGTTTTTCCGCATCCGACTGTGCCGTAAGAATGGCCAGAACCAATTGTTGATTGGCCTCGATCAGTTGCTCGATTTGCCGACTATCGGCACGCTGGGTATTGGCTTCGCTCAGCTCTTTGTTCAGCGCCGCCAGCACTGCTCGTGCTTTGACGGTTTTCTGGCCGAGCAGGAACAGTTCGCGAGCCGCCGTGCCCAACGCTTGTTCGTTCTTGCCGTTGGCCTCGTTCATGATAGTTCGCTCATCCCTCGTCTTTGCCAAGACGCTGACGGGTTGGCCGGCCTCCAAGCAGGCCTTCCTGATCTGGCAGCTTGGCGCCGATGTGCAAGCCGTTATCGTCGATCTGATACTGGCGCAGTTCATCGGAGTGTGCGCTGGCCCTGACCTTGACCACGGCCATGATGCGCAGCAAGCGACTCTCAACTTCAATATAGCGCTGGACAATGATCGCGTCGGTGAGAAATGCCGTGCCGTAAGGGCTGAAACGCAGGTCGGTGTAGCGGTCTTCCAGTTCTGAAGTCAGCAACACGCTGACCCCGACGCTGGTCAGCGCAGTGACCATGCGCGAGAGCGATTCGCGAAAGTCCTCGCGGAAGGTCGGTGCGAGTGCCAGTTCGAAACCCGACAGCGAGTCGATGACCACGCGGGACGCCTTCAGTCGACTGATCTCACTCAACAACAAGTGCACGATTTCGTCGATGGACAGGTCCGGGGCGCGGCTGTCCTCCAAGCCGACATGTCCATTGCGAACCAGGTCCACAAGAGTGGCGTTCTGGGAGTGATTGGGCCGTTGTTCGAACACCGCGATCACGCCGGTTTCGCCATTACGCGCGCCTTCAGCGAGGAAGGTCCCGGCCAGAATGCTTTTGCCCGAGCCCGATGGCCCGGCGACCAGCAACGAGTAACCACGGGGCAGGCCGCCACCTAACATCTCGTCGAGCGCCGGAACGCCCATTTTCAGGCGCTTGATCGGAAACTCCAGTGGCGCCTCAACCGGATTGAGTGCCGCAGGCGCGAAGACCTTGATCCCCGACGTTGCGATGCGAAACGTGTGCAAACCGGGCAATGTCGGTTGGCCGCGCATCTTCATGATTTCCATCTTGCGCACCATGGAGTTGCGCTGAACGCTTTGGCGCAGCCAGATAAGCCCATCGGCTACGGTAAAAATCGGGTTGGTGTCGGTTTCGGTGAAGTATTCGCCGATCAGGAAGGTGGTCGCCTGCCAGGTGGTCATCAACATGCCCAATTGCTGAACGAACTGCGGCAGGTTGTTGTTCGGGTTGTCCTGAGTCTGGCTGGCCAGCACTACGGAGCGAAACGAGTCGACGAACACCAGCGCCGGGGAGTGGGTCTCCACCTCGCTGACGATGCGCCGCAGCACTTCATCCAGATTGCCAGCCAGGGTGTCAGCGGCCAGGTTGACGTAACGAATCGAGTGGTTAATCGCCTCGTTGTCAAAAAAATCGAATTGCTGCTGATAACGCAGCATTTTCAGCGGCGGTTCGCCGAGCACCGTAAAGAACAGCGCCGGGCGTTCGGGGGGCGCCAGGGCAAACATCATCTGGTGCGCCAGTGTGGTCTTGCCGCATCCCGGCGGGCCGGCGATCAGGTTGAACGAAAACTCCGGCAAACCTCCGCCCAGCACCTCGTCCAGTCCTGGCACACCGGTGGCCAGGCGGTTGATAGTCACTTTGGTGCTCATGGCGAATTTTCCTGCGAGGGGGGTGTCGCTCAAAGAAGGTTCCCACACGCCACGAAGCAATCGTGCGGTGAGCGAAGGCCCGATCAACGTGGTCAGCAGCGCGTAAAACGTCGTCAGCAACACTTCACCAAAAAACAGTGCATCGGCTTTCGTTTGCTCGACAAGTACGGCCTTGAGGGCTGTCAGGTCCATGGTCTGCACACTGTCGTAGGTGCCGGCCAGACGCGAATGGGTGGAGATACTCAGATGGAGGCTGCGACGATAAAGCGCAATTACCCCTTGCTGGCCGATAATGGGCGTGAGGGCAGCGTCCATATCCCGCAAGGTTAATGTGATCGTATGGGCGATCTGTGCAATGTCAGCGTTGGGACCAACGCGGCGCGTCAGAGAAGCTACGATCTGACGGCTCTCTTCGCTAAGCGTGGACATGGATAACTGATATCTGATGAATAGATTCTGATAGTCCACCCTAAAGCAGACAGCCGACGCTCTATCGAAACGGCATTCCAATCCGGCGTGCAGGTACCGTGGCGCAAGGAGGGTGTTTGCAAGCCATCCGGCTACCAGCCTGCATGCAGGATTTGTAAGCCATGAGTGAAGCGCTTGATATTGAACGGCTGCGAATTATTCACGCGATTGTGCAATTTTCAACCGTTAAACGTCTCGCGCAGTGCATTGGAAACCAGCGTAAATGCCGGGGAGGGCTGGCGTCGGCTGGGGTAATACAAAGAGTAGCCCGCGAACGGGGTGCACCAGTCTTCCAGGACGCGCATGAGTCGGCCTTCCTGAAGATGGTGCTCAAATTGTTCCTCGGGCAGGTAGGCAATGCCAAGTCCCGCCCATGCTGCCTCTACGATGTGGGTCGACGTATTGAACGTGAGCTGTCCATTTATGCGCATGTTCTCTGGTAGCTGCACGCAATCTGCATTCCCGACAGGAATGCAGCACATAAAATTAACGAATTTTTCTTGGTCGGGTTCAAGGCGTACCTTGCCCAAAAGACAAGGAGAATCGACCGTTGAACTCATCAGCACCCAACCCCGCCGAAAAATTCGACATTTCTCGCGCTAACGAATACGCCAGGCAAAGTCGAATCGCGCTGGCCGGCTACGACGCCTGCCACGATTTGGCAGCATGCGTGCTGGCAGCGAGTCTTGGCCATTCACCCTCGGCGAAAGTATTGGTCGTAGGCGCTGGCGGTACAGCACAGGAAATCATTGCGATGGCTGCGCTGGAGCCGACCTGGCGTTTCATGGCGGTTGATCCTTCCAAACCGATGCTGGAAGCCGCGACGCAGCATTTGCAGGCCAACGATTTGCTGCACCGAACGCAAGTGCATTTCGGGCATGTCGATGAGTTGCCGGCAGATCAGTCGTTCGACGCGGCGACGTTGATTGGCGTGCTTCATCATCTGAAGGGCGATGAGCCAAAGAGAGCGATCCTGCGATCAATTGAAGCTCGCTTGAAACCGGGCGCGCCACTGATCGTGGCAGGCAACCATTACGCCTACGCCAGCCAACCTCTATTACTGGCGGCATGGGGGCAGCGTTGGCGGCAGCAGGGTGCCAGCGCGGAGGAGGTGAGGGCCAAGCTTGGCAAGATTCTTCAGGGGGCAGACCCGCCGCATTCCGAGGCGGCGGTTCAGGCGCTGTTGCATGAGGCCGGCTTTGGCGAGGCTACGCGGTTTTTCAGCAGTCTGTTCTGGGGGGCTTGGTTGACGGGTAAAGCTGGATGAATACTGGGATGGGGTGGTAAGCGCCGTGGCGAGGGTGCCCATCTATTGAGATGCCAACTCTCGTCGGGCAAACTCTGGTTGCCTCATTGGCCGATAACAGGAGTTTACGGATGCCATTTCCACTGACGGAACATAATGCGTTACTGGCCCTGAGGGGCGTGGGGCCGGCCGTTATTGCTCGCCTTGAGCAGATGGGTATTGACTCGCTGGCGGCGCTCAGCAAAGCCAATGTTTGTGACATCGTCGCTCAGGCATCGGCAGCAACGGGATCGACTTGCTGGAAGAACAGCCCTCAAGCCCGGGCCGCCATTCAGGCGGCTATTGAACTTGCGCAGGGTACTCCGTCGAGCACACCTGATGCGTAAAGCTGATCGCTTGTTTCAATTGGTCAATCTGATTCGTGTCCATCAGCCAATCTCTGCTGAACGACTGGCTAGCCGAATCGGCGTTTCCGTTCGCTCAATCTATCGATACATCGACGACCTCTCCTTCAGTGGCATCCCCATCTACGGTACTGCTGGCGTGGGCTATGCCTTGGATGCCGATTTTGAGATGCCGCCTTTAGCGTTGAACAAGCTCGAACTGGACGCACTGATACTCGGGATGGAAATGCTTTCAGCTTCCGCCGATGACGATCTAGGTGCTGCGGCAAGAATGCTGTTGAGCAAAATCTCCGCTTGCGTAGTCCAGCACAAGGTCGACCCCGGTTCGGCAAAAATCAGGGCACTAGGAACAACACCCGCTTTGACGCGTCGCCACCTGGCAATCCTTCGAAATGCCATCGAAAACACTCAGGCGCTGAGAATAATTTATACCCGACTGGACGGAGTGGTTTCGCAACGTCTTATTTCTCCCCTTGGCCTTTTTTACTGGGGAGGGAAATGGACGGTTGGAAGTTGGTGCAGTACCAAGGCGGCTTACCGCGATTTTCGGGTCGATCGCATCGCCTCCATCGCTATTGCCGAACAACCAACACCTGACAATCCGGCCCTTGATCTCCAGACGTATATGAAGCATCAGGCAAGCCAGTGGAAAGCGATCACCACGACTGACACTACGCTGTCAGTATGAGCTACTGATAATTGGGACTTCCTAACACACAGCAGGTCATCCCTATGCAGCATTCATCTCATGTACTCGAATTAGCCATTTTCAAGGTCAAACAGGAATGCGTTGCGCAAGTGCCTGCGCTACGCGAAGGGCTTCGTGAAACGTTAAAGACTTTCCCTGGTTTGATCGAATACCGCGCCTACTGCCCCATGAACGACAACCGAATCTTCGCGGACTTAGCCATGTGGGACAGTCTTGAGAACGCCCAAAAAGTGGCGAAGGCGTTCAGCGATGGAGATCCGAGATTCTCTGAATATATGCACGCGATTGAAAATCTTACGTTCATGAGTCATCTGGCCCCAGAGATGAGTTGACCTCACTGACTCTCAGAGCCGGCAAGCGACAACAATGCCTTTGCTGTCAGGCATCGTTGTCGTCACTTCCAGTGCAAGTGTTCTCAGATTAACTATTGCTGAGTTGCCCAGTGCTGCACCCACTATCGCCTTATGAGAAAAGTTCACGTAGCAGTACTCCTTTGGGGTGAGGTGTTACGCCAGGTTCTTTTGATCAGTAACGTCAGGTCATGTTGGTTGAAAGAGCTTGAATCCAGGCGTTATCGAACTCGCCCGACATACGACAGCCGGACAGGGGTTTGGTCTGATCGACAGGCATGTCACCCATCCGCCCAACCGGGTAATTAAGGCGAAGTGACGTATCGCTGATGATTCGACATTGTCCATTTGTGCACTTTCTTAAGTGCGTCCAGCTTCAACTATTGTTTGTTGGACGATGAACGATGGCAAATATGCATCTAGGCTGGGTGTGCTGGAATAACCAATTAAACGGACTATGCTGCTTCGACAATGTGCGCAATATTTGTTGTGGGTCATCCGGGTGAACCAGGCAGGTTCCACTCATATATGACCAGAACGCAACGATTGTGACTGAGTATGCTCTGAGAGAAATCGCTGAGCCATTAGTCCCTCAGTTTGAGTAGTTAATGCATTTGTCATAAACAAGGAAAGCACTATGACGCAATCTCTCAAACCAAAAACCGTGTTGTCGGCTTTCGTCTCATTAGCGATACTCTGTCCACCATGGTGCAAGCTGGCGGCGAAATCCCCCCATCCATTACTACGCCTGATCGCATGGAGACGCGTATCGGTGTGTTGGAGTTCAAGGATGGCGCTCCGACCGAGAAAACCACACAAGATGTCTACGGCACCCTGGCGTTCACTCGCGGCATAGACGCGTTCATGAACAGTTTCTCGGGCGCCTCGGCCTATGCGATTCGTGAGGGCTTTCACAGCATTGGCGCTGAGGACAACCCGCCTGTTCCTCCAACGAAGTTCGTTGAAGGGAGTGACAAGTCGTTCAATACCATTCCACCAAACGATTTTTCCTATTTCCAGATGCTCGACAAGCTTGTGCAACTGGAACCGGCAACCTCGTTCGATCCGGAACTGCTTGGCCAACTGGCTGCCATTGGCATCGCCAAAGGTCACCCCTTCAATCCCGATGCCCGGATGAAAAGTATCCTGACCGACGCAGCGGCGGTGGGCAACGCAGCGGGGCGGTCGCTAAACTGGAGTGGTGCCGACTATCCCGGTTGGGCCTACTATCCAAATTCAATGTGGGCCAACATGTTGTGGCAGGGTGGCTATAACTTCGAGACTCCGCCGCCGATGATTACCAAGGACGGCTTTTTCAAACCATTCCCGCCAACCGGCGCACGGACACTCGATTCCCGTGCGGCGTTCTATTACGGCTACACCATGGATTCTCCGGGCATGATTATGCGGTTGCCTAACGCGGGCTCGCAGTACCTCATGGGTTTTACGGATGCCGAAAAAAATCCTTTCGAAGGTGGCAAGACCTACAAGGTAACCCTGCCACCGAAGATTCCTGCGGCAAAATTCTGGTCATTCACTGTTTACGACAACCAGACGCGATCCATGCTCCAGACTCCGCAGCGCTATCCGCGTGCAGGCAGCCAGACTTATCCTACGCCGGCAGCCACGGAAAACGCCGATGGGACCACGACCCTCTATTTCGGCCCCTCCCAGCCTGCAGAGGCCAAGGCCGGCAACTGGATCCAGACCATGCCCGACAAAGGCTGGTTCACGATCTTGCGCCTCTACAGTCCGCTTGAGCCGTTCTTCACCAAAGAGTGGCGGCCGAGCGAGATCGAACTGGTTCGGTGAGACCACATCCTGGTCAGCGCCACCGTTCGGTCGGCGCTGACCTTAGGGTGGGCTTGCAGCAAGGGAGAAAAATGGTGCGAGTACACTTTACGGAGTGAATACCGAGTCAATCGAAAACGGGCAAACCCTGGAATGGTCGGTGCCGGTCAAACTGACAGTTACTCCACGCTGAGCATTGCATTCGAACCCCTATCCGTATGCGCCTGCTCAGTGGGTATCAAGCATGAAAACAGCCATTACATTGACGATGCCCCAGGTGAGTGCTATATGCCTTGAACCTTGATCAGCTCTCAGAGCAAGCCACCGAGTCACAACCCGCTTGAGCCTCAAGCTTCGCCCGGTCAGCCTTGCTGATGTATTTCGGCTTTTTCGGGGCCAGTTTGGCACTGGCTTTTTTGGCCTTTTCCTTGAACAACTGCTTCAGTTTTTTCTGACGATTCATGTTTTTACTCGGGTTGTTAGTTCTGCAAGACAGTCGTCTGTCTACGATTCAGGTGTTTGCGTTCCATGACACATATGACATCGCCCCGCGGATACCCGCCGGGCCGATCGGTTTAGCTGGTCGCCGACGCAGGTTTGGATCATCCCAATGTCAGCGGTGCCATCAAGAATGCTCAACGCTTTTGCCGACCAGCCAGCCGAGGACGATCATTATGAGTCGGGCTTGCCTGCTCATACCAGCCGCATTCCCATCTCGACGGCGCGTTGCTCGAATCCGAACTCGGCATACATACGCGCAGCGCGCTCATTGAACGGCCAAACCGTCAGGCGCAAATCCTGAGCATCATGCTCAACGGCCCAGTCCTTGACGAGTTGCATCAGCGCACGACCAATCCCTTTGCCCGAAAACGGCTCGGCGACGCACACCGAGCCGATACGAACCACATTCTGCCGCTGCATCAGCGGCCCGGAGCTCGCCGACAGGTTGGCCGTAATGAATGCTGCGGCCTGATCACCCACATGGGCGATGAAGGCTACATGATCCGGTTTTTCGAAAACGCCTGACCAGTGCGGCAGGTCGCGGGAAACATCGTCGGTAGCCGCCGCATATATGTCGGGGCGCCCAGCGTGGTGCACGGCGTTAAGCAATTGGCCCAACTCGCACAGGGTCAACGCATCGTCGGCAGTTGCGGTTCGATAGGTGATGGTTTCATCCATGATGGGTGAGGCTCCTGATCAAAATCGTTAAGACAAATATCACTGGTCGGTCTTCAAACGCTGTGCCCACGCCTCAATTCTCAACTGAGGACGTGGATTGATGCACCGCCCAATGCGCCATCTCTTGGGCAATGAAGTGATTCACCAGATCGCTGTACATTTTCTCGATGGCGTCCGGATTCAGACCTTCGGTCTGCGCCCACTCACGGCGCGTTGCGAGCATGGCTTTGAAGCGATCCGGCGCACGCACGGATGTTGCTGAAGTCTTGAATTTCGAGGCTGCCAGTACGTACTGGAAACGCTTGCCCAACAGCTTGATTACGGCGTGGTCCAGACTGTCGATCTCGCGTCGAATGTCCAGCATGTCGGCACATTCGATAGGTTGCAATTGATTGATGACTTCCATGTGGATGACTCCGTGTACTCAGCAATGGCTTTTTAGCAATAAGCGACCATGTTACTCGTGGCCACATCTCTTTTGCAGCTCACCCTCAACGCTCTCATACAGGTCTCATGGCACGACAAATGCGACGTGTTTGTATTGAAAACGTCAGCGCGAAGAACTTTGCGGGTTTATGCCGGTCGACCGGCCATCGACCGCATCAACCCGGTCTGGCCGATTAAAACTATAAAAGGTAAGTGCGATGAGCTGTCTTGTGTGTGCAGGCGCCGCCGAGCGGATTCACTGTCACGGCCCGTGGGAGGAAAGAGATTGCCCCGACTGCGGGCGATATCGAGTGGCCGACGAGCTCTTGTTGGCGTTGATTGAACAGGGGCAAATATTTGATGTGGTTAGAACCAGAGGCTGGCTCGACCGCCAACGCGTAGACACAGCTATCCCCGTCATCAATGTCCATGAAGCCTTGCTGGTGAGTTGAGTGGGTGCCGTGCTGTTTGCATTCGACCTGAGCAGCCACTCACAACCTTGGGCGCTTGGTGCGCCAGATTGTGAGGCAGAAGGTTGCGTTGCTTTTGCGTTCAGATGTTTGCGAGGTTTTTCCGAACCCAATGCTCGGCGGTCGTTACCTCAATCGACTGCTGCTCGTTGAAAGTGCCCGCTTTCGGCCAAGCCACACCTCTGCCTTGGGCAAACACAGCACGGTACTTCTTGATGTGGTGAGTCGGATCTTTCTCCAATTCCCGGATCAGGTACGCAACAGTCCACACGTTACGTTTGAACGGGCGCCCCAGTACACGTTCAAGGAGACCCGCAACCTCTGCGTACGTCACCGTGTCTCCCGATAGATACACGATCTGGTTGCGCAAGCGAGGTTCGAAGAAAACGATTGCCGCTGTCAGCGCACCAATGTCGTATGGCGTCGTGAGCGTCACGCTGTTCTCAAGACTGTCTAGCGCGTTCACGGTATCGTTTTCCAAGTCAACCACTTCGAATACAGGCTCAAAAAGGAAGCTGGTGAACATGCCTGTCGAGATGATTACCCATTCAGTTTTGTCCTGGGCGCGAAGCAATTCGCGTACATCAAGCTGAGCATCGAACAGATCCTGAGGACTGCCCCTACCGATTACCTCGAAGTCGACACCAGGCGTTCGAGAAACGCCTGGCGGAATTTGACAGTATCGGCCTGAAGACCGCGAAGTTTTTAAACGCGAAGCTCACACAGTGCTTTTTAGCGACCGGGATGTGACGCGGTGTCCTGGCTGATATGTTTGGGGCCTGCGATCGCCCAGGCAATCAGCCCGAACAGCGGCACAAATACGATCAACACAATCCAAACCCCCTTGTTATTGGACTTCCCCTCGCTTTTGCGTACCCGGTTGATGGCCCAAAGCTCGATGAGCAGAAGAACTGCCGCCAGTACGATCCATACGATTTCATTTTGCATTGGCTACCTCCTGATGGTCTTTGTTAGGGGGCGTGTGGCGTGGTGGGTTCATTTAATTTGCGACCTCACCGCAGAGATCTGCTTGCTGACGGGCCAGCCCCCTGGATTTGTTGATTGGCCTGCTGACGCTCGGCGCTATATTCTTCCCGCCGCTGGATGAGTCTCCGTCAATGGCTGAATACAGCCTGTCAGTTAGGGAAGAATTGAATGCCGTTCAGGGTGATGGTAGTGGGGGGCTACGGCAACTTCGGTAGCATCGTTTGCAAGCATCTGGCGCTGATGCCGGGCGTCGAGCTGGTGCTTTCGGGGCGTGATCAGCACAAGTTACAGCGCAAGGTCGATGAGTTGAATAGCCAGTCGCTTAACGTCTGCGAAGGCTGGTGCGGCGATGCCATGGGCAGCGCGTTCAGTCCGGCGTTGCGCTCGATGAACATCCAGTTGGTCGTCCACACCGCAGGCCCGTTTCAGGGGCAATCCTATGCGGTCGCCGAGAGCTGTATAGCGGCTGGGGTGAGTTACTGCGACCTTGCTGACTGTCGGACTTTCGTCAATGGCGTGGGCGTCCTCGATGCGCGGGCGAAAGCCGCGGGCGTGGCTGTTCTTAGCGGCTGCAGCTCGGTGCCGACGTTGTCGTCGGCGATCATTGATCAGCAGCGCCATCACTTCTCACGCATCGACTCGATTGAGCATGGCATCTCGTCCTCGGCGAAGATGCCGGGGCTGTCGACGATCGAAGGTGTGCTGGCCTACGCCGGCAAACCCATCAAGCAACTCAGGAACGGCAAGGTGCATGAGGTGCCGGGCTGGCAGGATCTGACCCTGCGCAAAATGCCGCCACTGGGCACTCGCTTGCTGGCCAATGTCGATGTGCCGGACATGGATATTTTCGCCAGCCGCTATGGCGCGCACACTCTGAGCTTCAAGGCCGGCGCGGGGTTGAAGCTAGGCGGTATCGCCAACGGCCTGCTGGCGCAGGCGCTGAAGATCGGGCTGGTTCGCGACCACGTTCGCTGGGCTGCGCGCTTGCATCGTCTGGGCGTGCGATTCGAACGTTTCGGCGACGGTAAAAGCGCCATGTACATCGACGTTCACGGGCTCGATGTTGATGGCTTGCCGCTGGCGATGACTGCGCAACTGACAGCCCTGAATGACAAAGGTCCGCAAATCCCCAGCTGCGCGGCCGTGGCGCTGGCGATGAAAATGGCCCAAGGCTATGTGCCGCAATCCGGTGCCCGGCCTTGCGTCGGCGAAATCAGCGTCGATGAATACATGGCGGCCATCAACGATCCGGACAATCTGCGCCTGGTCGTGAACTTCTCCAAAGGGCCGCGCTGAGCATGCTCTATCTGGGCCTGAAGTACCTGCACGTCATCGCGGCGATTTTCCTGTTCGGGTTCGGCATGGGTTCCTACCTGTATTTGATCGCCGCCAGCCGTACGGCCAACCCGTTGGTGATCGCACACGTCGCCCGCATGGTGGTGCGCTTCGACACCTGGATCACCACGCCGGCCGGTTTGGTGCAAATCATCACAGGCTTTTTTCTGATGAAACTCTCGGGCCTGCCCATGACCACGGAGTGGGTGGCGACTTCGTTGATCATCTTCTTTTGCGTCGGGGCGCTTTGGTTGCCGGTTTTGCTCTTGCAGAAAAAGCTTTGCGCGATGGCGTCGAGCGCGGGGGAGGCCGGGAAGGGGCTCGATGAAAGCTACCGAGCCGTTTACAGAAGGTGGTTCTGGATGGGCGTTGCCGGTTTTGCCGGGATGTTCGTGATTGTGCTGATGATGGTGACGAAGCTGACACCGGTTCAACTGCTCAACGTTCTGGTTTAGCTGCTGGCGGCGCGGGAAGACGCGCAGCACCTTCAACGGTTCGCAACGGCTGGGCGCTACCGGGCGATTCGCTTGCTGCGCCTCACCCAACGCCTCAAGAAATATCGATCTGGTACCTGAAGCCTTCCGCCGCCGCCCGGGAAATTCGGTATTCGAGTGGGCTGCGGTCATACCCCAATGCAGTGCGTTCGATGGTGACGACCGGGGAGCCTTCCTTGATCGAGAGGATTGTGGCCATGGCCGGGTCGGCTTCCCCCACCGTCAGCGTCTCGCTTGCCGAGGCGATGCATTGGCCGCACTGGGTTTCATACAAAGGGTAGAGCAGCTCGCCGAAACTTTCGGAATCCATGCTCAGCAATGCGCCAAAACGTGTGGCGGGTAGCCAGATGTCCTCGTGAAACAGTGTGCGGCCTTCGACCATCCGAAGGCGTTCCATGCTCACGACTTGCTCGCCGTCTTGCAGCTTTAGCGCATTGGCCACGGCTAGCGATGGTTTTTGCAGCGTTTTGGCAAGGATGCGACTGGTGGGTATTTCGCGTCCGCCGCTGGCATTCACCTGCCGAAAGAAGCGCGCCAGCGAGGCGTCGAAATTAGGTCGGCGCACGAAGGTGCCGCGGCCCTGGCTGCGCAGGAGCAGGCCTTCATTGACCAGCGTTTCCACAGCCTTGCGCACCGTGCCGATCGCGACACCGTAGTGTTTGGTCAGCTCCGCTTCGGTGGGAATGGGCGCCCCTGGCGTCCATTCGCCAGCGGCGATCTTGGCGAGCATTTCTTCTCGCAGGCGCTGATAAAGCGGCAAGCGCTCGTCGTATCCGAGTGTCGAGGCGTTCATTTTTGGGGCAGTCCATTCCGGCAGGCGTCGCTACTTTATCACCAACAAGTCGTTTGACAGATATCCAGCGCTGAATATATGGTGGTGTAGTCATATATATGAATAGATGTATTTATATGAATCTGCCGCCAACCGTCGCTTGGGCCTCATGGCCCGATCTCACGAACGCTGCAGATTGTTAGCCATAACAACAAACGCTCAGGGTTATCTGTTTATGACCAGTCTTCATGCGCCTGCCCTCCGTGGTGTGGACACCCACGCCCACATCTTCCGCCAAGACCTGGCGATGGTTGCCAGCCGTCGCTACAGCCCGCATTACGATGCTTTGGTTGAGCAGTATCTGGGCCATCTTGATCGCAATGGCTTGTCACACGGCGTGTTGATTCAGCCGAGCTTTCTGGGCACCGACAATCACTTCATGCTTGACGCGTTACGCCGCTATCCACAGCGCCTGCGTGCGGTGGCGGTCGTTGACGCTGATGTCAGCGAAAACCACTTGGATGAATTGGCCGAGGCCGGTGTGGTGGGCATCCGTCTGAACCTGATTGGCAAGACACTGGCCGACTACAGCAGTCCTGCTTGGGTTGCGCTGTTCGTGCGTTTGGCACGGCGCGGCTGGCAGGTGGAGGTTCAGCGGGGCATCGATGATCTGGCGCTGATCGTGCCCGTCATCAGGGCGTGCGGCGTGACGGTTGTGATTGACCACTTTGGCCTGCCGACAGGTGGCATCGATCTTGAGAATCCCGCTCATACGGCTTTTCTCGCACTGCTGGCAGACACGCACGTATGGCTCAAGTTGTCCGCTCCCTACCGTAGCCAATCCGATCTGGCCCAGGCAACGCAAGTGCTGGCACTGCTGCGCGAGGCGAGCGGTGGCATCCAGCGACTCCTCTGGGGCAGCGACTGGCCCAACACCCAGTTCGAAGATCAAACGAGCTATGACCAGCAGGTGGCCTTCATCGAAAGGTTGCTGCCGGATGCGGGCGAGCGCGCCCAAGTGTTGAAGGAAAATCCGGCAACGCTGTTCGGATTCAACGTTTCCCGCTAAACAATCAATAACAACAATAGGACTTCCATCATGATGAGCCTGCTCGTCGTCGCGGCAATCGTTGTCGCCGTCGCCCTTGGTTACAAAACCAAGATCAATATCGGTCTGTTCGCCATCGCGTTTGCCTACCTGATCGGCTGTTACGGCATGGGCCTCAGCCCGTCGGAAGTCATCGGCATGTGGCCGCTGAAGATTTTCTTCATTATTTTCTCGGTTTGCCTGTTCTACAGCTTCGCCACGGTCAACGGCACCCTTGAAAAACTCGCTGAGCACCTGATTTATCGCAGCCGGTCGATGCCGCAACTGTTGCCGTTTGCGGTCTTCTTCACCGCGACCGTCATTTCAGGGATGGGCGCGGGTTATTACACGGTGCTGGCATTCATGGCGCCGATCACGTTGCTGCTCTGCGAACGCACAGGCATGAGCCTGATCATTGGCGGCATGACGGTAAACTACGGCGCCTTGAGCGGGGCCAATTTCGTCTCGAGCCAGAGCGGCATCATCTTCCGTGGACTGATGGTCAACGCGGGGATCGCGGAAAATGACGCGTTCATCAACTCAGCAGCGATCTTCGCCAGCACGTTGGTGATACCTCTTCTGGTGATTTCAGCTTTGGTGTTCCTCACGGGCCATGGCAAGGCGATGAAAGCCAGCGCTTATTTAGTAACCGAGCCTACGCCGTTGAATCGAGAGCAGAAAACCACGCTTTGGCTGACGCTGGCGATGATGGCGATCGTACTGGCCGCGCCCATCGCGCATATCGTTTTCCCGGCCAACGCGACCGTGAGCTTTATCAATTCGAAGATGGACATCGGGCTGATCGCCAGTCTGTTCTCAGTGATTGCGCTGCTGCTCAAACTGGGTGACGAGCGCAAGGTCATGGCGACGGTGCCTTGGGGAACGTTGATCATGATTTGCGGCGTGGGCATGCTGATTTCGGTTGCGATCAAGGCCGGGACCATCGACGTGCTGGCCTCGTGGATGGGCAGTAGCATCCCGCCGATCATGGTGCCGATCGTCTTCGGCATCGTGGCGGCTTTCATGTCGCTGTTCTCCAGCACGCTGGGGGTCGTGACGCCAGCGCTGTTCCCGATGGTGCCGCCGATTGCTTCGACGCTGGGGCTCGATCCGATGATCCTGTTCGTTGCCATCGTCGTGGGCGCCCAAGCGACCTCTATCTCGCCGTTTTCCTCGGGTGGTAGCCTGATCCTCGGCTCGTGCCCCACGGAGCAGAGCCGCGCTTCGCTGTTTCAGCATCTCCTGTTTCGCGCGGCACCTCTGGGCTTTGTCGCGGCGCTGGTGTTCAACGCACTGATGACGTTCGTCTTTTAAAAGCGCCCTTGGCCCGACGCGAAGGCGTCGGACGTCAATTGAGTCGATTGCGAGCACGATGGCAACGTGAGACTGGTTCTCAGGCACGCTTGGGCAGTTTCCAGTTCGGACGAATGAAGTGGCAGGTGTAGCCATTCGGGATGCGTTCCAGATAATCCTGGTGCTCCGGTTCTGCTTCCCAGAACGGCCCCGCCGGTGCGATTTCGGTCACCACGCGGCCAGGCCATAGCTGTGAGGCATCGACATCGGCAACGGTGTCCTCGGCGATGTCGCGTTGCTGTTCGCTGAGGTAATAGATCGCCGAGCGATAGCTGGGGCCACGATCATTGCCTTGACGGTTGGGTGTGCTGGGGTCGTGTATCTGAAAGAAAAACTCAAGGATCTGCCGGTAGCTGATCACCGCAGGATCGAAAACGATTTCGATGGCTTCAGCATGATTGCCGTGATTGCGATAAGTGGCGTTCGGCACATCGCCGCCGGTGTAGCCAACCCGCGTTTGCAACACGCCCGGATAGCGCCGCAGCAAGTCTTGCATGCCCCAGAAGCAGCCGCCGGCGAGGATGGCGGTTTCGGTTTGACTGGTCATGGTTTGTCCTTCCCTTTGAGGATGTTGGGTATAGCGATGGTTATGAGGGCGCGTTGACCGATTCCAAGGTTGAACGGCGCGAATAACGCAGGCGGTATCCAGCACTCAAGAAGGGGGGGTAAGCACAGTGCACGCATTAACTCGCCCCGTGATCCACTCACGGCTGTACGCCAGCACGCTGTTGGCAATCGCGGTCGGAAAGTGAATAAAACCATGGGGGGAAGAGGGCAGTTGGTACACCTCGACAGGGGCTGACGCCCTCCAGCGCTCGGCGATTTCGAGGGTGTCGTCGCGCAGCGGGTCCAGTTCGCCGGCAAACATCAGCGCCACCGATCTGGCTGGCGCGCAGCAGTGTTTGAATCATCCGTGGCAGGACGCGATTGCGAATCTTAAAGCGCGGTAACCAGGCGAGCTTCTTGTTGAAGTCACGCACTTGCGCCAACTCCCGCTCGCCCTGCGGCCAAGGCGTCTTGCTGCGTGGGTGAGTCATCCGCGATTCTTGATCAAGATGGAAAAATTCAACGCAGCGGCGACACACAACCAAGCCAGATAGGGAAACAGGATCAGGCCGGTGACCAGATCAAGCTGCAACGCCATCACCACCATGGCCGCGACGACCAGCCAGAGCAGCGTCAGGATCACCATGGCGGCGAAAACGTGGTGGGCGCCAAAGAAGACCGGCGTCCACAGGGTATTGAGCGCGATCTGCGCCGCCCATAACGCCATCACCGTTTGGCTGCCGGGGATCAGGCTCAGTCGGTATCCGGCCCAGGCCAGCAACAGATAGATCACCGTCCAGGCCACCGGAAACGCCCAGTTGGGCGGCGTGAAGCCAGGCTTGGTCAGCGATGCATACCAGGGGCCCGGTTTGAAAATGACGCCTGTGCTCGCGGCAGCCGCGCAGGCCAGAAGAAAAATGAAGAAGGTCATCGCCAGTCCTTAGCTGTACTCAGCTTTTGGGGGAGTGTAAGGAAAGGACGCCCTGCGCGGCGAAAAGTTTGGATTGAGCGCCGAGATTTATCTGTTTACCGCCAGTAAGTCGCAGTCGCCATGCCGTTGAACTAATAACTGACCGGTGCGTCAGGATAATCAATGGCTTCTTCCTTCATACGCGGGTGACACCATGCACAACTACCTTTTGCAATACCGTTTCAACGATGAGCCTCGTACTCATCTGTTCGAACTCAAACAGCCACAACTGGCCGAACACGAGGCTGCGATGCACCTGCTGGAACTGCATCTGGGCGATGCGGAAAATGGCCTGGTCATGCCCACGGCGGACTCGACACCCCAAGAGATAATTGCGCAGGCTGAACGGGTGGGGATTACGCGGATTGAGATCATCACGCCAATCGACAATTAACCACGGCTCACCTGTTGGAGCGGGCTTGCTCGCGAAAGTGGTGTGTCAGCTGAGGTGATAGTGGCTGATACGACCCCTTCGCGAACATGCTGCTCAGGCTTTAGAAAGCCTGGGCTCAACGACGGTGGGACAACCGCCAAGCGTGCTGTGCAGCCAGTCCTTGGCCGGCCGGTGTCCGGGCGCTCGATTTCGGCGTGCGCACGTTTCACCGTGATATCGGGCTGATACATCATTCTCGCCGAAGCTTTACCGAACCTGTGCGGATGCTGGCTGAACTGGTCAGTGAGCAATTCAACAGTGGCTTGAGCTAACGGCGAGCGTCGATTTTTTTCACAGCCTGGGTCAAAAGGAGATATCCGACTGCGAGTACTTGTATATTCCCGAAAAGGAAAACCGCGACGACTGCGCAGAAACTGGAAAATACTGGCATGGACCGGAAAAAAGGCCAACCGAGCACCTCTGACTGGGTTATTCGCAGCACTCAACCCGGTAGCATCGAGCGTATCGAAGCCTGGTTCGGCAGCCACGGCTACGACCCACACCGTCACGACACCTACTCGATAGGTCGCACGCTGGCGGGCGTGCAGAGTTTTCACTACAAGGGTTCGCTACGCCACGGGGTGCAGGGCAACACGCTCGTGCTTCACCCCGATGAACTTCATGACGGCATGGCCGGCACGCAAGCAGGTTTTCATTACCGTATGGCTTACGTTGATCCAGCATTGATCCAGACAATCTTGGGGGGCGAACCTTTGCCCTTTATCGCCGGTGGGCTTTCGAACGATCCGCGCCTTTACCATGCCAGCGAAGCATTTGTGCAAGCGATGGATAACCCTATGGAGACGCTGGAGGAACAGGACGCCCTGTATGACCTGGCAATGGCGTTGCGTGCCGTCGCGGGTAAGTCGCGTGGCCGTAAGCGTCTGGATTATCTCTCTGCCGAACGCGCCAGAGCATTCATCCTGGAAAATATGCACTTGGGCATTACGTTGGAAATGCTCGAGCAGGCTAGCGGGAGAGAGCGCTGGAGCCTGTCACGCGACTTCAGAACGCTCTATGGCACCAGCCCCTACCGCTTTGTCACACTACGACGTCTTGACCGCTTTCGCCGTCTTGTCCTCGACGGTTTCACATTGGTGGACGCCGCCCTCGCCGCAGGCTTTCACGATCAGAGTCACATGACCCGACATTTCACACGCTGCTATGGCGTCCCACCCATGCGTTGGCTGGAACGCTTGCGGCCCGCACGCTGACTTGCAGGATCGTACAAGCGCGATGCATTCATTGTTCGATAGGCTGACGACCTCAACTACAGAGGATCTGTCATGCCTGAGTCCCATCACCCACAAACATCGCTCCCCATAAACCTGGCGCAAAAGGCTTCGCTGATCGATCAGCAATGGAGCCCTCGGGTCGTCGCTGAAATGAACGACTACCAGTTCAAGGTTGTGCGAATCGAAGGCGAATTCATCTGGCACTCACACCCTGAGACCGACGAAGCATTTCTTGTGCTCGAAGGCACCTTGCGCATCGACCTCCCAGAGGGATGCGTCCATGTGAATCCTGGGGAGTTATATGTGGTGCCGCGCGGGGTAGTGCACAGGACGGCGGCGCAAAGTGAAGCGAAACTGATGATGATCGAACCACGAGGTATTTTGAACACGGGCCATGAACAGGGTGAGCGAACTGCATTGAGTGACGTCTGGATATAGGTTCAGCGCCCAAACGGCCAGGCATGCATAATTGCAGTTCACTTGACCACCGGCTTGCCTGCCACTGACCAGTCAATTGCATCCGAGCTGACTCTTTCTGCCCGTCGCGAGAGGCAGAAAGCGATCCAAAGCAGCCTTTGGTTGAGGGCAGCTGTCGGCCATGAGCGGACGTGTGTTGGCAGAGGTGCTAACCACTCCTGCTTCTAGACATGTTGTCGATGGCTTCGTAACCTAACCGATGCCTTGTACTTCGTTAAATTTTCACGGACGGTGCAAAGAGCTCGAAATAGTTCAAGAGGACGGTCATGTACCCTTTCGCGATTAGAGAAGGCTATGGCAGTAAAAAACTGCTAGTTGAGTTCTATCCACAGCCATCGGACATTGGGTTTCAGGAGGCGCTCCGCATGGTATTGGTACCATTGGGATTCTCAGTCAACACCAATGAACATGGCATATGGGCATCTCACTCCCGTCTAGAAAGTAAGTTTGGAACTTGCCGAATTGACAGCGACTCTTGGAGCGCTTTCGGAGTTGCCGACCACCCCACTCTCAATAGGCAACTAATTTATGAGCTCGGCGCAATGCTGACAGCTAGCGGAGTGTTCGAAGAGGTTCCATGGCATTGCGCAGGCAAAACAGGTGGCTAAACGTCTGTAAAAGGCTAGGGGTTGAGTACAGCTACAGGCCCAGAGTGTGTAAAAACGCCTTCGCGAACTCTTGCTATGATTTCTGAGGATTTCATCGCAGGGATCGCCCATGAAGCGCTTTATCCAAGGTGAACATCGAGGCCAAGGTACCTTACTTCCCGAGAGCCTCGACGACTACGTCAGCGATACCAATCCGGTGCGCGTAGTCGACGTCTTCGTCGACGAACTCGACCTGGTCAATCTGGGTTTTGAAGGTGCCATTCCCGCCGATACAGGCCGGCCCGCTTACCATCCCGCGATCCTGCTGAAGATCTACATCTACGGCTATCTCAACCGCATCCAGTCGAGCCGACGTTTGGAGCGAGAAGCCCAGCGCAACGTCGAACTGATGTGGTTGACCGGGCGTTTGATGCCGGACTTCAAGACCATCGCCAACTTCCGAAAAGACAACAGCAAGGCCATCAGAGGCGTCTGTCGCCAGTTCGTTATGCTATGTCAGCAATTGGGACTGTTCGGAGAACATCTGGTCGCCATTGATGGCAGTAAATTCAAAGCAGCCAACAACCGCGACCGCAATTTCACCAGCGCCAAACTGAAGCGGCGCATGGAAGAAATTGAATCGAGTATCAACCGTTACCTAGCGGCACTCGATGCTGCCGATCGGCAAGAACCCACAGCTTCCGAGCCCAGTGCCGGGAGGCTGGAAGAGAAAATCGCCAAGCTAAAAACTCAAATGAAGGAGCTTCAAGCGATCGAAATCCAGCTCAATGAATCGCCGGATAAGCAGGTCTCACTGACCGATCCAGACGCCCGTTCCATGATGACGCGCGGCACAGGAATCGTCGGCTACAACGTGCAGACAGCGGTCGATACTCAGCACCATTTGATCGTTGCACATGAGGTGACCAACGTCGGTTCCGACCGGGATCAACTCAGCTCAATGGCCAAGCAGGCCCGCGAGGCGATGGCGTCAGATACGTTGTCGGTAGTGGCTGACCGAGGTTACTTCAAAAGCGAACAAATCTGGCTTGTCACGATGCAGGTATCACCGCCTATGTGCCCAAGCCGATGACCTCTGGAGCCAAGGCAGACGGGCGTTTCAATAACGATGCCTTCATCTATGACGCGGCAAAAAACGAATACATTTGCCCGGCTGGAGAGGCGCTGATCTGGCGCTATACCAACGTTGAAAAGGCCTGACGTTGCACCGTTACTGGAGTTCGAAATGCCGGGGCTGCGCAATGAAACCGCAGTGCACACCGAGCACGGAACGGCGGGTTCGACGCTGGGAGCATGAAGCCGTACTGGAGGAAATG
>NZ_CAXAON010000043.1:0-33654 GCF_963970495.1 Pseudomonas sp. EA_65y_Pfl2_P78
GCCCGCCAGTTGATGGCGCTAATGGGCTGAAAGGCCTTTTTTCGTCTGTTGCCCGCACAAAAACAAACGCCCCGAACAAGTCGGGGCGTTTTGTTGGGCCTTCATCAGTGTGTTTTCACACAGTCTGTACGGGCTGCTTTTTTGTTGTCTGCAATTTATCCACAGCATTTTTATTTCAGGCCATAACCATGACCCCCCGTGACCAGGAAATCGAACGCCGTACCGAGCTCTCGGTGACCCGTGTAACCAAAGCCGTGTTCCCGCCGACCACCAACCACCACAACACCCTGTTCGGCGGCACCGCGCTGGCGTGGATGGACGAGGTGTCGTTCATCACCGCCACGCGTTTTTGCCGTTTGCCGCTGGTGACGGTGTCTACTGACCGCATCGACTTCAATCATGCAATCCCGGCCGGTTCCATCGTCGAACTGGTGGGGCGAGTAATCAAGGTCGGTAACACCAGCCTCAAGGTCGAGGTGGAAGTGTTTGTGGAAAGCATGAGTTGTGACGGGCGCGAGAAGGCTATCCATGGGCAGTTCAGCTTTGTCGCCATCGATGATGACAAACGACCGGTGCCGGTGCTGCCGGGGTTTGCGGCCTGATCCACTTCCGAGCCGCGCCATTCGCGAGCAAGCCCGCTCCCTCACTGGATCGAGGTCTCCTGTGGGGGCAGGCTTGAACTGGATCGAGGTTTCTTGTGGGAGCGGGCTTGCTCGCGAATGCGTCAGGTCAGGCGCCGCTGGTTAAAGGCTGGATCAACGCCAGCAGCGTCCACCCCGATCCCGGCTTCAAAGCGGTCTCTGGCGTCACCACATGCACCCATCCGCTGTCATCGCGCATGAACAACAGCGTGGCGCGCTTGCCATGCAGCGCACGGTAATCCTCCCAGCCAAAGCCATCCGTCAGCGTGGTGCTATACAGCTCGGCCCCCTGACCCATCTGGCCGGCCAGTTTGGCGTAGGTCAGTGCCTCGCTGCCCAGTTGATTGCCGCGATGCTCAAGACTGGCGCGATGCTTGTCGCTGCGACGGCTTTCCTGACCGCTGGCCAGGCCAAACAGGCGCTGATGCCCGAAGTCATGGCGAAAGCGCATGGCTGCCAGCGTGTTGAGTTCGCCCGACGGCGACAGTGCCAGCAAATGCCCCAGGCCAACCAGATCCAGATGCGCATCGGCATGCTGCGAAGCCGGATTACCGAAGTACGTCGGCAAACCCTCCATGCGCGCGGCACGGATGTTTTCCCAGCCTGAATCGGTCAGCAACACTCGGCTGCCCAATTGTTGCAACGACTTGCCCAACGCCCGGGCCGGCCCATTGGCGCCGACGATCAGGAAACCACTGGGTGCCGGCTCTGCGACGTTGAGCAAACGCGCCAACGGTCGCGCCGTTGCGCTTTGCAGCACGACGGTGCCGATGATCACCGCGAAGGTCAGTGGCACCAGCAACAGTGCACCTTCATGCCCGGCTTCATCCAGGCGAATCGCGAAAATCGCCGACACTGCCGCCGCGACAATCCCGCGTGGGGCGATCCAGCACAGCAATGCCCGCTCACGCCAGTTCAGGCTAGATCCCACGGTGCTCAGCACAACGTTCAAAGGTCGGGCGATCAACTGGATGACCAGCAGCAGGATCAGCACCAGCGGCCCGAGCCCGATCAAGGCGTTCAAGTCCAGCCTTGCGGCGAGCAGAATGAACAGCCCGGAAATCAGCAACACGCTGAGGTTTTCCTTGAAGTGCAGGATGTGCCGTACATCCACGCCTTTCATGTTGGCCAGCCACATGCCCATTAATGTCACCGCCAGCAGGCCGGACTCATGCATCACCTCGTTGGAGACAATGAAAATTCCCAGCACCGCCGCCAGCGAAGCGAGGTTGTGCAGGTACTCCGGCAGCCATTGCCGCCGAATGACCGTGCCGAGCAACCAGCCTCCGGCAACCCCGAACGCCGCGCCGCAGGCAATCACCCCGCCAAAGGTGAACAGGCTCTGCTTGAGGCCATGGCCTTCGGCACTGGCAATGATGAAGCTGTAGACCACCACGGCGAGGAGGGCGCCGATCGGATCAATGACGATGCCTTCCCAGCGCAGAATGTTGGCGATCGAGGCTTTGGGCCGCACCACTCGCAGCATTGGCACAATCACCGTGGGGCCCGTGACCAGCGTCAGGCTGCCGAAGAGGATCGCCAGCATCCAGTCGAAGCCGAGCAAAAAGTGAGTGGCGAGCGCAATGACAATCCATGTCGAGAGGGCGCCGAGAGTCACCAGTCGATGGACGACGCTGCCGATTTCCTTCCATTCCGACAGGTGCAGCGTCAGGCTGCCCTCGAACAGGATCAGCGCCACGGCCAGCGATACCAGTGGCATCAGCAGCGGCCCGAACATTTCTTGCGGATCGAGCCACCCCAATACCGGGCCGACCAGAATGCCGGTCAGCAACAGAAACAGAATCGCCGGCAGCTTCAGGCGCCACGCCAGCCATTGGCAACCTAGCGCCGCTGCGCCTATCCCGCCAAATGCCAATAGAATTTGCTGCTCGTTCATTGATGCTCCCTGTTCCTTGAAATTGCGGGCTATGAAAGACTAGCGCCCATTCCTACCGTTCACTCTACATTTGCGCGCAGTCGTTGAACTGTGTGCCTTGAGCGCCCATGCCTGCCATCGACCATCCACTGATTGACCAATTCCTCGACGCCTTGTGGCTGGAGAAGGGCCTGTCCGACAACACCCGTGGCGCCTATCGTAGCGACCTTGCGCTGTTCAATGGCTGGTTGCAGGAGAAAAACCTGGAGCTGATCAACGCCGGCCGTGAGTTGATCCTCGATCATCTCGCCTGGCGTCTGGAGCAAAACTACAAACCGCGATCCACTGCGAGATTTCTCTCCGGCGTACGTGGGTTTTATCGTTATCTGCTGCGCGAAAAGCTGATCACAGTCGATCCGACATTGCGCGTCGACATGCCGCAACTCGGCAGGCCGCTGCCCAAATCCTTGTCGGAAGCCGACGTTGAGGCATTGCTCAAAGCAC
The DNA here is from genome assembly GCF_963970495.1 of Pseudomonas sp. EA_65y_Pfl2_P78. Lineage (NCBI taxonomy): Bacteria > Pseudomonadati > Pseudomonadota > Gammaproteobacteria > Pseudomonadales > Pseudomonadaceae > Pseudomonas > Pseudomonas sp. EA_65y_Pfl2_P78. The sequence continues at coordinate 3,022 of NZ_CAXAON010000043.1, forward strand.
CGGATCTGAGCGAAGCCATCGGTCAGCGTGACCGCGCCATGCTGGAAGTCCTGTATGCCTGCGGCCTGCGGGTAACCGAGCTGATCAGCCTGACCCTGGAGCAGGTCAACTTGCGCCAAGGCGTATTAAGGGTGATGGGCAAGGGCAGCAAAGAGCGGCTGGTGCCGATGGGCGAGGAGGCGATTGTCTGGGTCGAGCGCTATATGCGTGACGGGCGTGCAGAACTGCTCGGCGGGCGCCCCAGCGATGTGCTGTTTCCCAGCCAGCGCGGTGAGCAGATGACCCGGCAGACGTTCTGGCACCGGATCAAACATCAGGCCAAGGTCGCCGGGATCGGCAAATCGCTGTCGCCGCACACCTTGCGGCACGCGTTCGCCACGCACCTGCTCAACCACGGCGCGGATTTGCGCGTGGTGCAGATGTTGCTCGGTCACAGTGATCTGTCGACCACCCAGATCTACACTCATGTGGCGCGGGCACGGTTGCAGGATCTGCATGCCAAACACCACCCGCGTGGCTGAACAAACAATCGATGTGCAAGCAATTGCATCCGCCTGTGCGTCTGGCGACAGGCGCATTCGGCCACCGTGACCTTATGTGTTAGGCTTTGCCGGTTTGCACGATGGACGGTTATGACCCGGTGTTCCGGCCCGGGCGTTCTGACCGTTCCATTTGTCCGCCCTCAGGAGTTCTCATGCGTCTGACCCAGATTTTCGCCGCCGCCGCCATTGCGTTGGTCAGCACCTTTGCCGTCGCCGATGATGCGGCTGACAAAGCCATTCGTAAAAGCCTGGAAAACCTCCAGCTCGATGTTCCGGTAGACAGCATTTCCGCGAGCCCTCTGCCTGGCATGTATGAAGTCAAGCTCAAAGGCAGCCGTGTGCTGTACGCCAGTGCCGATGGCCAGTACATCGTTCAGGGCTACCTGTTTCAGCTCAAGGACGGCAAACCGGTCAACCTGACCGAGAAGACCGAGCGCCTGGGCATCTCCAAACTGATCAACGCCATTCCGGTGGCTGAAACCGTGGTTTACCCGGCCGTGGGCGAGACCAAATCGCACATCACCGTGTTCACTGACACCACTTGCCCTTACTGCCACAAGCTGCACGCCGAAGTGCCCGAGCTGAACAAGCGCGGCATCGAAGTGCGTTATGTCGCGTTCCCGCGTCAGGGCCTGGGCTCGCCGGGTGATGAGCAACTGCAAGCCGTGTGGTGCTCCAAAGACAAGAAAGCGGCCATGGACAAAATGGTCGATGGCAAGGAAATCAAGGCCGCCAAGTGCGCGAACCCGGTTTCCAGACAGTTCGCCCTCGGTCAGTCGATCGGCGTGAACGGTACACCGGCCATCGTTTTGGCCGATGGGCAAGTCATTCCGGGCTATCAGCCTGCGCCACAAGTCGCCAAACTGGCGCTGGGCGCGAAGTAATTCGCATCGTCACGGTCAGCCTTTGACGATCATGGTCCGGTAGCCGCATCGCCGGGCCATTAATAGAGAGCCGCGAGCACGCGGTTGTTTTCCGGCCGACCCTGAGTCGGCCGTTTCATGGGGAGTTCACAGTGAATCCGGTCAAAGTAGGCATCTGTGGGTTAGGGACCGTCGGTGGCGGTACCTTCAACGTACTTCAGCGCAACGCCGAGGAAATTGCTCGTCGTGCCGGGCGTGGGATCGAAGTGGCACAAATTGCCATGCGCACGCCAAAGCCTCAGTTCCAGACGACCGGTATTGCGATTACCAACGATGTCTTCGAAGTGGCCACGAACCCTGAGATCGACATCGTCATAGAGCTGATGGGCGGCTATACCGTTGCCCGCGAGCTGGTACTCAAGGCCATCGAGAATGGCAAGCATGTGGTCACCGCGAACAAGGCACTGATTGCCGTTCACGGTAATGAAATTTTCGCCAGGGCACGCGAGAAAGGCGTGATCGTGGCGTTTGAAGCCGCGGTGGCCGGTGGCATTCCGGTGATCAAGGCGATCCGTGAAGGCCTGTCCGCCAACCGCATCAATTGGGTGGCCGGGATCATCAACGGCACCGGCAACTTCATCCTCACCGAAATGCGCGAGAAGGGCCGTACGTTTGAAGACGTATTGGCCGAAGCTCAGGCGCTGGGTTACGCCGAAGCCGATCCGACCTTCGACGTCGAAGGCATCGACGCCGCGCACAAGCTGACCATTCTGGCTTCCATTGCGTTTGGCATTCCGCTGCAGTTCGACAAGGCTTACACCGAAGGCATTACCAAGCTGACCACCGCTGACGTCAACTACGCCGAAGCACTGGGCTACCGCATCAAGCACCTCGGCGTGGCGCGCAGTACGGCTGCGGGCATCGAGTTGCGCGTACACCCGACGCTGATCCCGGCCGATCGCCTGATCGCCAACGTCAACGGCGTGATGAACGCGGTGATGGTCAACGGTGATGCTGCCGGTTCGACCTTGTTCTACGGCGCCGGTGCCGGCATGGAGCCAACGGCCTCTTCGGTCATCGCCGACCTGGTGGACGTGGTTCGCGCCATGACCAGCGACCCGGAGAACCGCGTCCCGCATCTGGCCTTCCAGCCAGACTCGCTGTCGGCCCATCCGATCCTGCCGATCGAAGCCTGTGAAAGCGCTTACTACTTGCGCATACAAGCCAAGGATCACCCGGGCGTACTGGCTCAGGTGGCGAGCATTCTGTCGGAGCGTGGCATCAACATCGAGTCGATCATGCAGAAGGAAGTCGAAGAGCAGGACGGTCTGGTGCCGATGATCCTGCTGACCCACCGCGTGGTCGAGCAGCGCATCAATGATGCGATCGCAGCCCTGGAAGCCCTGGCCGGCGTCAACGGTCCGGTTATGCGGATCCGCGTCGAACACTTGAATTAACAGCAGCAAGCTTCAAACTTCAAGCTGCAAGTAAAAGCAGAGGCGCTTTTCACTTGTAGCTTGAAGCTCACCGCTTGTAGCCCAAACCGAAGGTTTGCCCTTATGCGTTACATCAGTACCCGCGGCCAGGCACCGGCCCTGAATTTCGAAGACGTCCTGCTGGCTGGTCTTGCCACCGACGGTGGTCTGTACGTCCCGGAAAACCTGCCACGTTTTACCCAGGAAGAAATCGCTTCCTGGGCTGGCCTGCCGTATCACGAGCTGGCCTTTCGCGTCATGCGCCCGTTTGTAACCGGCAGCATTCCTGACGCCGATTTCAAAAGGATTCTTGAACAAACCTACGGTGTGTTCTCGCACAGCGCCGTCGCGCCGCTGCGTCAGCTCAACGGCAACGAATGGGTCATGGAGCTGTTCCACGGCCCGACCCTGGCGTTCAAAGACTTCGCCTTGCAACTGCTCGGTCGTCTGCTCGACTACGTGCTTGAAAAGCGCGGCGAGCGTGTAGTCATCGTCGGCGCCACCTCCGGTGACACCGGTTCGGCCGCCATCGAAGGCTGCAAACACTGCGAAAATGTCGACATCTTCATCCTGCACCCGCACAACCGTGTGTCCGAAGTGCAGCGTCGCCAGATGACCACGATTTTCGGTGAGAACATCCACAACATCGCCATCGAAGGCAACTTCGATGACTGCCAGGAAATGGTCAAAGCCAGTTTCGCCGACCAGAGCTTCCTCAAGGGCACGCGCCTGGTGGCGGTGAACTCGATCAACTGGGCGCGGATCATGGCCCAGATCGTTTACTACTTTCACGCTGCCCTGCAGTTGGGTGGCCCTGCGCGTTCGGTATCGTTCTCGGTGCCGACCGGCAACTTCGGCGACATCTTCGCCGGTTACCTGGCGCGCAACATGGGCTTGCCGATCAATCAGTTGATCGTCGCCACCAACCGCAATGACATCCTGCACCGCTTCATGAGCGGCAATCAGTACGTCAAGCAAACCCTGCACGCCACGTTGTCGCCGTCGATGGACATCATGGTGTCGTCGAACTTCGAACGCCTGCTGTTCGACCTGCACGGTCGCAACGGTGTAGCGATTGCCGGTTTGATGGATTCGTTCAAGCAGGGCGGTGGTTTCAGCGTCGAGCAAGAGCGCTGGACCGAAGCACGCAAACTGTTCGATTCGCTGGCCGTGGACGATGCCCAAACCTGCGAAACCATCGCCGAAGTCTATGCGCAGACCGGCGAACTGCTGGACCCGCACACCGCCATTGGCGTGAAGGCCGCACGCGAATGCCGTCGCAGCCTCGACATCCCGATGGTGATCCTGGGCACGGCGCATCCGGTGAAATTCCCGGACGCGGTAGAGAAAGCGGGTGTAGGAAAAGCGCTCGAACTACCTGCACACCTTTCTGATTTGTTTGAGCGAAACGAACGCTGCACCGTTCTGCCAAACGAGCTGAAAGCCGTGCAGGCCTTTGTCAGCCAGCATGGCAACCGCGGCAAGCCGCTTTAAACCTGCAAAGCTGTCACATTTTGAAGCCCGTCTCCTGACGGGCTTTTTTGTTTCTGCTGCCACACTGCTCGGGTTTTCACCCTCGAAGGACGGGTGAGTCGATCACGAAGGAAGTGGCAATGCTGTTTTATAGAGGTTTGAAACCGGCACTGGGCTGGTTGTGCTTGTTCGGATTGCTGGGAGTGATGCACGGCAGTGTGGCCGCGCAATTGGCGTTGCACGATGACGCGGTGGGCCTCAACGTTCAGCCCATCGAACTGGACGCACATGAGCGCCAGTGGATTCGCGATAACCCCACGGTGACGGTCGCGTCGGTGCAGTACCCGTTGTATCTGTTTCAGGATGAGCATGGTCAGTGGAGCGGCTTGAACAACGATGTGCTCAAACGCGTCACGGCGATGACCGGGTTGCAGTTTGTGCATCATGAGTCGTTTTCCACGGATCACATGCTTGAGCGCCTCGAGAGCGGGGCGGCGGACATCAGCACAACGCTGGCCGTAAGCGACGAACGCAAGGCGTTTCTTGATTTCAGTCACGCATTCGGCGGCGCGGGCTGGGTATTTGTCGGGCGCGCCGGGGCACCCTCGGTGGAGTCCCTGGAGCAACTGGCCAAGCGAGTGGTGGTGCTGCCCGCCAGGCATGCACTGGAAGACGTGATCCGACGTGATTACCCTTCAATCGAAATCCGCTCGGTCAAAACCTACGCCGAAGCACGGGCATTGGTCGAGAGCGGCGAGGCCTACGCGACGATCGAAAACGAGATCGGTGCACAGCTTTATCCGTTGGGGTTGCTCAAGGTCGGTGCACTGGTGGAAGGCAAATGGGAGGCTGATCATCTGGCGGTACGCAAGGGCATGCCGGAACTTTTGAGTATTCTCAACAAGGCATTGGAGGCGTTCCCCCCTGCCGAGTTACGCGCCATTCGCCTCAAATGGCTGGAGGGTATTTCGCCGGCGCCCATACCGTCGGTGTGGCAGCGGATGATCGAATGGGGCTGCTGGGTGATGGGTGGGCTGGGTGTTTTCGGCCTGTTGTCGCTGGTATGGAATCGGCGCCTGACGGCGGTGATCAAACAGCGCAGCGAGGCGGAAAAGGTGCTGGGCGATCAACTGGCGTTTCAGCGCGCGCTGATTGATTCCATGCCTGATCCGATGTTTGTCCGAGATCTGCACGGTCGACTGATCATGTGCAACCGCAGCTACGAGGAGGCTCTTTCGGTTCGGCTGGATCAGGTGCAGGGGCGTTTGCTGATCGAGATCGATGTGTTGCCCGAAGCGACCGCCCTGATGCTGCACGACGAGTTCATCGTGCAACTGAGCACACGCAAGTCGCGCTTCAGTAAACGCCAACTGCAATTCAAGAATGGCCCGCGCGAGGTCTATCAGTGGACCGTGCCGTTCTACAGTGCCGACGGCCAGTTGCGTGGACTGCTGGGCGGCTGGACCGACATCACCCAGCGTAGGACGGAGAGCGGGTGCCGATGTCTGCAGTGAAGATGGGAAACTTCCTATAAGACGCGGCTACTTTTCCTATGGGAGGCTTAAGACGGCTGCCCTAGAGTGAGCGACAACTGCGGTGAGAGTCCGCGATTGTCGTTCCGGAGGTCGCCCATGCGCTCGCTTAAAGTTCTGATTCTTGAACCCAATCCGTTTCAGCTGATGGCATTGCATCAAATGCTCAATGCCATCGGCATCTATGACGTACTGACCGCACCGTCCCTGGCGTCGGCCCTGTGTTCGCTGGGCCACCGCGGCGTGGTCGATATTGCCATTTGCGATCCGCAACTCAAGGGCGGCGATGGCCTGGCTCTGATTCAGCATCTGGCGGTACAGCGTGAAGCCCGTGCGCTGATCCTGCTGGGGGCGGTCGCGCCGAGTCTGCTGAGCGATCTCGAGCCGTTGCTGCGCGAGCATCGGTTGCGATTATTGGGGCGCTTGCAAACGCCGGTCTCGGCAGTGCTGATGAGAGGTTTGCTGGACGGCTACCTGATCGCTGCTTCGCAGCCTGTCGGGGTCTGAAGGGCACGGTTATTTTTCTGTCATCTTCACCGTGCATGCTCTGACAGACCGGTGACGCTGCAGTGCTTGCGACCGGCATGCAGAACTTTCTTCTCGGGCCGGTGGTCATTTACTGTGGACACGCCCCAGACACAATGTTTTCGGACTATTGAGTGGAGATCGAGATGGAAAGTATCAGTCTATTGCTCGGTGAGGCTCTGAGCCCGTATCAGGTTTCGTTGTCTCCAAGCGGTGCCCAGGGTGAATGCCTGGTGACCTTGAAGAACAGCAGCGGCGCCATTGTCGTGGAACGCCCATTCAATCAGGCACAACTGACCGACAAGCGTCAGTTGACCGATGTCGTCGATGGTTTGCACCGTGACGTCCTGATTGCCGAAGGGCGCCTGGAGCCCTGCGTGATCGCGGCCTTGCGCAATGCGGCGCTGGACAAGCGTGCGGCGCTCTGAAAATGAAATGTCTCTTGTGGGAAACTTCCTGCATCTCTGTCAGTCAGACCTCGTAACAGCAGGATCAAGCATTGTGCTCCGGTGCTTGTCGCTTGCTGCTACGGGTCTTTATTACGGGCCACGTTTAACCCCGAGTCGTCTCCCCACTTCTCGGGGTTTCTTTTGTCTGCCGTTTACTGCGCGGCCTGCTGTTCGAAGAACAGCCGTACCTGTTCCAGATAATCGGCCTGTTGCTTGGGGTCAAGCCACGCGGCGTACAGCCGATTGAGATGTTCGTGGGGCAGGGTGCGTAGCAGTTGGTTGATCTCGCCGATGGCCTGACGCCCCATCGTGGTGTCGGAACAGGCGATATAACCTGAGAGATATTTTCCGACGCCCTGGATCGGATAAAACTCCAGCTCATCTTCGGCAATCTGCGCCTGCTTCGCCTGATAGCGGATTTCCGGCCAGTAACCCAGCACCACCTGCAACCGGCCCAGACGCTGCATCGACAGCAGATTGGCCAGCGCATCATTGCCGTAATGCGCAGTCAGCGCGCCGCTGGGCGCTTGATGCAGGATAGTGTCGAGAAACTCGCCGTAGCTGCGTTCGGCGACAACGCCGACCTTCCTGTTGCCATTCGCGAGTAGCGCAGACAGATCAACCTCGCCATTCACCAGATAGGGTTCAAGCACCGCCCGATCCTGCCGACGAACCACCAGACCATTGCTCACCGCGCGAATCGCAGGGATCGAATACGCAACCGACTGCGCGCGTACCTGGTTCCATATCAGCGCGGGGTCACAGGCGAAAGGGTTGTCATGGAGCATCTGCAAGCCACGGGCGCGATTGACCCGCATCAGCGTATGTTCGTATTGCGGCATGCCAGCGATCAGCATCGGCAGCAACTGATCGATCACCCCCTGGCCCTTTTTCGGACCTTCGAAAATGGTCATCGGTGGCAAGTCGCGCAGTAACCAGATCAGCGTAGGTTTTGCCTGCGCCCAAGCGGGCAGGGTCAGCAGAAACAACAGACCGAACAGGCGCCACGTCCATCCGTGGCGGGAGCGGTTGGCGTCCGATGCCTGTCGGTGCTTCAGCTTAAATGGCTCCGTCTTCGCGCAGTTGGGCGATCTGCTTTTCGTCATAGCCAAGATCGTGGAGTACCTGCGCATTGTGTTCACCGAGTTGCGGTCCGACCCATTCGGAGGAGCCCGGTGTCTCTGAGAGTTTGGGCACGATACCCGGCATCTTGAAAGATTTGCCGTCCGGCAGTTTGGCAGACAGGAACATTTCCCGAGCCAGGTACTGCGGATCACTGAACATGTCTTCGGCACTGAAGATCCGGCTGACCGGTACGTCAGCCTGATAGAGCAGGTCGAGCACCGATTGCAGCGGCAGCGAATTGACCCAGCGATCGATCACGCCATACAACTCGTCGCGGCGATTGTCGCGACCGTCGTTGCTGGCCAGTGTCGGGTCATTGGCCAGATCTTCACGGCCGATGATCAGCATGAAGCGCTTGAAGATTGCATCGCCATTGGCGCCGATCTGCACATGTTTGCCGTCGGCGCTGGTGTGGATCGACGACGGCGTGATGCCGGGCATGATGTTGCCGGTGCGTTCACGGATAAAACCGAACACATCGAACTCCGGCACCATGCTTTCCATCATGGCGAAGATCGCTTCGTACAGTGCCACATCGACCACTTGGCCGAGCCCGCCGTTGACCTCACGATGACGCAGCGCCATCAACGCGCCGATCACGCCCCACAGCGCGGCAATCGAGTCGCCGATGGAGATGCCGGTACGCACCGGCGGCCGATCCTCGAAACCGGTGATGTAGCGCAACCCCCCCATGGATTCGCCGACGGCGCCGAACCCCGGCTGATCCTTCATCGGCCCGGTCTGGCCGAAGCCGGAGAGGCGCACCATCACCAGTTTCGGGTTCAACGCGTGCAGGATGTCCCAGCTCAGACCGAGTTTTTCCAGCACACCGGGGCGAAAGTTTTCGATCAGGATGTCGGCTTCACTGAGCAGTTTTTTCAGGATCGCCAAGCCATCGGGATGCTTGAGGTTGAGGGTCAGCGACTTCTTGTTGCGCGCCTGAACGAACCACCACAACGAGGTGCCCTCGTACAACTTTCGCCATTTGCGCAACGGATCACCGCCGTCCGGCGATTCGATCTTGATGACTTCGGCACCGAACTCGCCGCAAATACGCGAGGCAAACGGCCCGGCAATCAATGTACCCAGTTCGATGACTTTCACGCCGCTGAGCGGCTTGTTGGTAAACGGCATGCTGAATCCTGTAGGACAAGGTTGAGCGGATACAGCGTTTTAGCATAGCCGGCTGTCAGGCGCCGCAGGTTGATCGCCATCAATTCGATGATTGCCTACCGCATCGGTTAGACTTGCCGACTTTCCTCGTATCAAGAAGCCCGTTCATGGCCCAGCCTTCGACCACTTACAAGTTTGAACTGAACCTCACCGACCTCGACCGCAGCGTCTACGAGAGCGTCAAGCAGACCATCGCCCGTCACCCTTCGGAAACCGAAGAGCGCATGACTGTGCGGCTGCTGGCCTACGCCCTCTGGTACAACGAGCAGTTGTCGTTTGGCCGTGGTCTGTCAGACGTGGATGAACCTGCGCTGTGGGAAAAGAGCCTGGACGATCGTGTTCTGCACTGGATCGAAGTCGGCCAGCCCGACGCCGACCGTTTGACCTGGTGCTCGCGTCGCACCGAACGCACCAGCCTGCTGGCCTACGGCAGCCTGCGCGTGTGGGAAACCAAGGTGATCCCGGCGATCAAGAACCTTAAAAACGTCAACATTGCCGCCGTCCCGCAAGAAGTGCTGGAAACCCTGGCCAAGGACATGCCCCGCGTCATCAAGTGGGACGTGATGATCAGCGAAGGGACGATTTTCGTCACCGACGATCGCGGTCAACACGAAGTCCAGTTGCAATGGCTGCAAGGTGAGCGCGGCTGATCCTGCGTTGTCATCTGATTAATCCCACGTATTCAAGAGAAGTCTCCGTCACCCCATGCGTATCGAACCTCGTCAACTGCCTGCCACTCTGCCTTTTCTCGGTGACCTGCCGCCGCTGCTGACCCGCTTGTATGCGGCGCGGGGCGTGCAATCCGAGGCGGAACTGGACAAGAGTCTGGCACGGTTGATTCCGTTCCAGAAACTCAAGGGCATCGATGCGGCAGTCGATCTGCTGGTGACAGCGCTGGAGCAACGCCAGCGCATCCTCATCGTCGGTGATTTCGACGCGGACGGCGCCACGGCCAGCACGGTGGGTATGCTCGGTCTGCGACTGCTGGGTGCTGCTCATGTCGATTATCTGGTGCCGAATCGCTTTGAATACGGTTACGGCCTGACCCCGGAAATCGTCGAAGTTGCCATGACTCGCGAGCCGCAGTTGCTGATCACCGTCGACAACGGCATTTCCAGCGTTGAAGGCGTGGCCGCTGCCAAGCGTCATGGGCTCAAAGTGCTGATCACCGACCACCACTTGCCCGGCGATGAACTGCCGCTGGCCGATGCGCTGGTCAATCCCAACCAGCCAGGCTGCGAGTTCCCGAGCAAGGCGCTGGCCGGTGTCGGGGTGATTTTCTATGTGTTGATGGCGTTGCGCGCGCGCCTGCGCAGCCTCGGCTGGTACGAAAGCAAGCCGCAGCCGAACATCGGCGAGTTGCTTGATCTGGTCGCGTTGGGCAGTGTCGCCGACGTTGTCCCATTGGACGCCAACAACCGGATTCTGGTGCATCAGGGTCTGGAGCGGATTCGCGCCGGGCGTGCGCGGCCGGGGATCAAAGCGATCCTTGAAGTGGCCAAGCGTGACGCGGCTCGCATCACCTCCACGGATCTGGGTTTCATCGTCGGCCCGCGCCTGAACGCCGCCGGGCGCCTGGATGACATGAGCCTGGGCATCGAATGCCTGCTCACCGCCGACGCCAACATGGCCCGCGAAATGGCCGCGCAACTGGACGGTATGAACCAGGATCGCAAAACCATCGAGCAAGGCATGCAGCGCGAAGCGCTGGCCCAGTTGAAGGACTTGCCCGTTGAGTCGATGCCGTTCGGTCTGTGCCTGTTTGATCCGGAGTGGCACCAGGGCGTCATCGGCATCCTCGCCTCACGGATGAAAGAGCGTTATTTCCGTCCGACCATCGCCTTCGCCGATGCTGGCGATGGTTTGCTCAAGGGCTCGGGGCGTTCAGTGCAAGGCTTCCATATTCGTGATGCCTTGAGCGTGGTTGCAGCGCAGCATCCAAACCTGATTGCCAAATACGGCGGCCACGCAATGGCAGCCGGCCTGACCTTGCCGCAGGAGAATTTTCCGTTGTTCGCTGAGGCATTTGACGCCGAAGTGCGTAGGCAACTTCGCGAAGAAGACCTCACCGGGCGCATGTTGTCGGACGGCACGCTGGCGGTTGAAGAATTCCACCTTGAGCTGGCCCGCGCCCTGCGCCATGCCGGGCCTTGGGGTCAGCACTTTCCGGAGCCACTGTTTCACGGTGTATTCCAGTTGGTCGAGCAGCGGGTCGTCGGTGAGCGACACTTGAAAGTGGTACTCAAAAGCGAGTGCGGCTCGGTGAAACTCGACGGCATCGCCTTCGGTATCGACCGCGACATCTGGCCGAATCCGACGATCAAATGGGTCGAACTGGCTTACAAGCTCGACGTTAACGAGTTTCGTGGCAATGAGACCGTGCAACTGATGATTGCCCACATCGAACCGCGCTGACCCCTTCGCGAGCAAAGTCGCTCCCACAGGTCCGGTGTTTTCCTGGTGGAGCGAGCTTGCTCGCGAAGGCGGACTTTCCCACACGGAATGACTCTGAACCCTCCCGCATCCCCGGTTGTCGACTAGGCTCTAAGCACTGCTTGATTGGCCTTGTGACGTCTTGTCGTTTTTTGCCCGCGGGGGCGGGTGCTGCATCTCTTCCTGTCACTCGACGACTATTCAAACAGAACCCTGGAGCCTGCCCACTGATTTGAGAGGTGCCCCATGAGTCTGCTGCTTGAACCCTTTACTCTGCGCCAACTGACCCTGCCCAACCGCATCGCCGTGTCGCCCATGTGCCAATACTCCTGCGTCGACGGTCTGGCCAACGACTGGCACCTCGTACACCTTGGCAGCCGCGCCGTGGGTGGCGCCGGGCTGGTGTTCACCGAAGCCACGGCGGTGACGGCCGACGGTCGGATCACCGCCCAAGACCTTGGCCTGTGGAATGACGAACAGATCGAACCACTGCAACGTATCACTCGTTTCATCACCTCGCAGGGCGCGGTCGCCGGCATTCAACTGGCTCACGCCGGGCGCAAGGCCAGCACCCATCGACCCTGGATCGGCCAGCACGGCAGCGTCAAACCGGATGATGGCGGCTGGACACCGGTCGGGCCGTCGCCGATTGCCTTTGATCCGCAGCACACGCAACCCAAACAGCTCGATGAAGGGCAGATCGCCGAAGTCATCCAAGCCTTTGTCGATGCCGCAGAACGCGCGCTGACAGCGGGTTTCAGTGTGGTTGAGGTTCACGCCGCGCACGGTTATCTGCTGCACCAGTTCCTGTCGCCGCTGAGTAATCAACGGCGCGATCAGTACGGCGGCTCGTTCGAAAACCGGATTCGTCTGGTGCTGCAAGTCACTGAAGCGGTACGGGCAGTCTGGCCAGAGGAACTGCCAGTGTTTGTCCGTGTGTCGGCCACCGATTGGGTTGAGGACGGCTGGAACCCTGACGAAACCGTTGAGCTGGCGCGGCGTCTTAAAGCATTGGGTGTGGACCTGATCGACGTTTCCTCGGGTGGCACGGCAGCCAACGCCGAGATTCCTGTCGGGCCGGGTTATCAGACGCGCTTCGCCGAACGCGTGCGCAAAGAGTCAGGCATCGCCACTGGCACTGTGGGAATGATTACCGAACCTGCGCAGGCCGAGCACATTCTGCGTACCTGCCAGGCCGACATCATCTTCCTCGCCCGCGAGTTGCTGCGTGATCCGTACTGGCCGTTGCACGCCGATGATGATCTGGGCGGACGCAAAGCGGTGTGGCCGGCGCAGTATCAGCGTGCGACCCATCGTGATCAGCCGATTCATGAGTCTGATTTGCGCGATTGAGTGCGTCGCTGACATGCAAAAAGCCCCGGCCAGTGAGGGTCGGGGCTTTGTTTTTTCTGTTGGCGGCTGTTTTGCCAGTGCTGCCGTCTTCGCGAGCAGGCGCCTCAAACCCTCAAGGATACTTACGCTTGTCCGGCGCCGGCGGGAAGTACTGGTACAGCCAGGTCTCACTCAACGTGCGGTCATTGGTACGAATGAACAACCGCAGTTCCACGGGCTCCACGCTGTCGTTGGTCGGGTACCAGTCGAACAGGATCCGGTAACCCTTGATGTCATCGAGCACCAACACGCTGAAGTCCTGCACCTTGCCGTTGGAGCAGGTGATGACCGGTTCGATCCCGGTGCCCTGCGGCAGGCGATCCAGACCGCCACCAGTGAAATCCACGGCGAAACGGCGCGCCCAGACCGGCGGATAATGCTCGCCCGGTGCCCAGCCTTCAGTGAATCCGCCCATCCCGGAACGGGTCGCCTGCACCCGCGCCAACGGCGTGCTGACCGGTGGCAGGGCACTCCAGTAAAGCTTGTAGCCGTAGTTCAGCGAATCACCGGCGGCCACCGGTTTCTTCGGCGTCCAGAACGCGACGATGTTGTCGAGGGTCTCGCCGGTGGTAGGGATTTCCAACAGATCGATAGAGCCTTCGCCCCATGCGGTCGTCGGTTCGACCCACAGGCTCGGACGTTTGCTGTACCAGTCGACGGTGTCCTGATAGTTGGCGAATTCATGGTCGGTTTGTACCAGACCAAAACCTTTAGGGTCCGTGTCTGCAAATGCGTTGAACTGCAGCGTCGCCGGGTTGTTCAGCGGACGGCAGATCCACTCGCCGTTGCCGCGCCACATCGCCAGGCGATCCGAGTCATGGATTTGCGGGTGGATGGTGTCGCACATGCGGCGCTCGTGGGTGCCGCAACTGAACATGCTGGTCATCGGCGAAATGCCCAATTGTTCGATGGCCGTGCGTGCGTTGATATGCGCGTCGATTTCCATCACCACGCGTTCGGCCTGGCAATCGATGTCGAAGCGATAGGCGCCGGTCGCGCTCGGCGAGTCGAGCAGGGCATAAACCACAAAATGCGTGGCGTTCTGATCCGGTGTCTCGAACCAGAACTGGGTGAAGTCAGGGAATTCTTCGCGCTTCCTGGCATAGGTGTCGATCGCCAGACCACGCGCCGAGAGGCCATATTGGCCAGTCGCGTCGACTGCACGGAAATAGCTGGCGCCCAGGAACGACAGCACGTCATGACGATCCAGTTCCGGCGCCTTGAACAGCTTGAAGCCGGCGAACCCCAAATCGCCCTTGAGCTGCTGAGTGTCGACCGAAGTGTTCTCGTAGTTGAACAGCGCCGGGCGGAAATGCACCTCGCGGGCGGTACGGGTCTTCGGATCGACGCTGTGCATGCGCACCGGTTGGCGAAAACCCATGCCGACGTGGAAGAACTGCACGTCCAGTTGACCCTTGTTCTCCTTCCACAACGAATGCTCGCCGTCGTAGCGGATCGCGTTGAAGTTTTGCGGGGTCATGGTCGCCAGCGTCGGCGGCAGCACCTGTTTGGTGTCCTGGTAGGCACTGCCGGCCAGTTGTTTGGCCTTGCGCTTCAGGGCTTGGAAATCGAAGGCTTGTGCGTCGCCATCAGCGACGTCACCGCTGGCGGCCCAGGCATTCGCCGCCAGCAGGCCTGAGGCTGAAAGACCGGTGTAAGCCGCAATGGCCATGGACGCTTTAAGCAAATTCCTGCGGTGCATAAATACAACCTGTCGTGTGCAATCCCGCGCCGTTCCTGGCACGTGCTGGATCAGAAAGTACGGTTCGGACAAGCCTTCGGCCAAACGCTGCGGACTATAAACAGATGCCGGCTAGCTTAAACCGTTCGATTGTCGAGCAAAAATGATTGATTACGAGGCTCAGTCTGGCAATGAAACAAGACATGTCGGTATTTTTTCCGACGGCACTTTCTGATTTACAGGGCATTTCTGCTTTTTTCGACTAATTACTCTAAAAAGCCCTTTTCAGCACCGATTAAATTTCTATTCTATGGACATGACCGGTCGCGAACCTTCAGACCGGTGGGGCACACGACGCTGCTGAAAGGGGCAGGGCGATGTGGTGGTTGAGCAGTTCTTTGACGTATTAGAGAAGGACATCGTCCATGGCAAAAATACAAGGCATCACTGACATGTTGGGCATCTTTCCCTGCCTTGGCAGCGGTCGCAAAAGGCGTAGGCTCAGCTCTGATGAGTTGAAACTGTTGGAGCGTTATCGGGAGCTTTCGGAGAGCGACCGGATCGCCATGCGGTATCTGGTGGATGCGATGAGGAGTGTTTCGCGGTTTTAACGTTGGGATAGCCTGTGGCGAGGGAGCAAGCGCCCTCGCCACAGTTTTTTTGGATGGATTTCAGCTACAGGTTCCCAAAACCGGATACGGCTGTTGGCCGTGCATCAACTCCGGCACGTCACGCCATTTGACCCACGCCTGCTGCTGCCAGTGAAGCAGAGGGACGGTGACCCCAGCCCAGTTAACCGAACTCAGGCTCGGGCCGTTCTGCACAGGCGTTGCCATGCTTTCGCGCAGCATCGGAATCACTTCATGGCTCAGCCATTGGCGCAGATTGCGGTTTTGCGGCACGAAGTGATGGACGAGCAGGGCGTACAGGCCGGACTCGCTGACCGTCGCGCAATCGACGATTTCGCCGTCCTTGCGCATGAGGACGTTGCGACGCTGGTCGGGATCGAGTTTCAGGGTGAGGCGTTCGTTCAGCGGATAACCCATCAGGCGACCGAGATCCTGGACGCAGAACCAGGCTTCGTGGTCTTGCATGAACGCGTGGAGGAAGCGGTTGTGGCGGGTGAAGACGGTGGGGGTGAAGTGCGGGTGGGTTTCAGGTGGATTTGGCGTGTGCTTAGGCATTTCTGACTCCATGTTGAAATGAGAGTCGCCACGAATCCTTCGACAGATTTTGGGTGGCGAACCGTGTGGCGTTCGAAGTCGGAACATTCTCGATCAACATGGAAGCCGAGAGGCCCGCACCACACGATCCGCCATAACGCGAAACTGAAAGGCAAAAAAGCCCCGGTCTCTATGGAGGACGCAGTTGCGCCAAGTTGATGATGTTCCGGCTTCGACCCCGGGCCGCTGATTTGGCAGCGACGGGACAAAGCCTATCGGTCAGGCGCTAGCGGCGCCAAGTCTACTCTGTCGACGCACGGCGTAGGAAATGGGGCTTTCTCCGGAAGGTTGTGTCTGTAGGAAATGCCTGTTTTTGCAGCTCTTGCTGCGAAACCATCCCTGTACCGAAGATTTTCCTTTATGAGTTAGCAACCGGGAAAACGGGAGAAGTAATTCTGTGAGCAAAGACGAAGCGAGAGGTAAAAAGAGAAAGGTGATCGATCTGGATCGCTTCGAAGCTGTCAGAGGTAAAGCGGAGATCAAATGGCGTACAGATGAATTGATGAGAGTGCTTCGGGGAGACCCCGGAATCAAATCTTGATTCCGGGGTGATTCTTCTTAGCGACTCACCTTCCAGGCATCCCCGGCCGGCGCCTTCCCATGGTCATACGGCTTGCCAATCCACATGTAAACCAGGCCCAAACCAATCACGATTACGGTGCTCAACACCATCGCGTAGTTCACATACCAAGCCGCATCCGGCGTGCGTGGCCAGGCCATGTTGATGATCGCGCCAACGCCATACACCAGTGCGCCGATATTCACCGGCCAGCCCCACACGCCGAGGGTGAATTTGCCGCTGGGTTTCCAGCCTTTCATCCGCGCATACAGGGCGGCCAGCACGATCATCTGGAACGCGAGGTAGATGCCGATGGCGGCGAAGCTGACGATGGTGGCCACGGCGTCTTGCAGGAAGAAGCCGAGGACGATGATCAGGGCGGGCAGGACGCCGGCCACGAACAGTGCAGCCACCGGCACCTGGGTCGTAGGAGAAAGCTTTTTCAGCAGTCGGCTGCCGATGACCATTTCATCGCGAGCGTAGGAGTACAGCAGACGGCTGGCTGCCGCTTGCAGGCTGATGACGCAGGAGATGAAGGAAATCATCACCACGCCCATCACCACTTTCGAACCGACCGGGCCGAAGGCGTTGTTGAGGATGGTGGTGACCGGGTCTTTGTCGGTGCCATTGATCACCGCTTGCATGTCCGGCACGGCGAGGATCAGCGCCAGGCAGGCGAACATTGCCGCGATGCCGCCGATGTAGATGGTCATGCGCATGGCCACCGGGATTTTCTTGCTCGGGTTCGGGGTTTCTTCGGCGACGTCGCCGCAGGCCTCGAAGCCGTAGTAGAGGAACATCCCCGCCAGCGATGCAGTGAGGAAGGCTGGCAGGTACGAGCCGTTGACGCTGATGTCGAAGGTGTTGAACAGCACGCTGAGCGGCTGGTGGCGTTCGAAGATCAGCAGGTACACGCCGACGATCACCGCGCCGACCAGTTCGCAGAGGAAGCCGAACATGGCGATGCGCGCCAGCACTTTGGTGCCACTGAGGTTGACCAGTGTGGCGAACAGGGTCAGCACCAGGGCGATGACGATGTTGGTGTTGTTGTTTGGCTCAAAGCCCATCATGGCGGCCAGGTACGGGCCGGCGCCGACCGCCACGGCGGCAATGGTCACGCACAGGGCGATGGAGTAGATCCAGCCGACCATCCACGCCCATTTCTTGCCCACCAAGCGGCGCGCCCATGGATAGACGCCGCCAGAGATCGGGAACTGCGACACCACTTCGCCGAAGATCAGGCACACCAGCAACTGACCGCAACCGACCAGCAAGTAGGCCCAGAACATCGGTGGCCCGCCTGCGGCCAGACACAGGCCGAACAGGGTATAAACCCCTACGACCGGTGACAGATAAGTGAAGCCCAGGGCGAAGTTTTCCCACAGGCTCATGCTGCGATTGAAGTTGGAGGTGTAGCCCAGTTGGCGCAGTTGTTCGGCATCGCTGTCGGCAACGGCGGCTGAGAGATAGGGTGATGCACTCATGTGTGTTTGCTCCGTGAAATCGGCAGATTTCGGATGGCCGAGGCCGTGGCGGGGCCTAAGGGCGCCGCCCGGTTCGGTAGTTATTGTTTTGGAGTCCTGGTGGTGCGTAGAGCCGGTTTCTGCCTTGAAGCCGGGGTGACGCGAAGCTTTTAAAGGCTTAGTGCTTGAACATCACATGCCGAACCGTGGTGTAGTCCTCCAGCCCATACATGGACATGTCCTTGCCGTAGCCAGACAATTTCTGACCGCCGTGAGGCATTTCGCTGACCAGCATGAAGTGCGTGTTCACCCAGGTGCAGCCGTACTGCAACCGCGCGGACATCCGATGCGCGCGTCCTACATCCGCAGTCCACACAGAGGACGCCAAGCCGTAGTCCGAATCGTTGGCCCACTCCAGCGCCTGCGCTTCATCAGTGAACTTGGTCACCGACACCACCGGCCCGAACACTTCGCGGCGGACGATTTCGTCGTCCTGCTGCGCATCGGCCAGCACGGTGGGTTCGAAGAAGAAACCATTGCCGTCCACAGACTTGCCACCCGTGATCAAACGGATGTGCGGTTGCGCCACGGCACGCTCGACGAAACCGGCGACGCGGTCGCGATGTTGCGCAGTGATCAGCGGCCCCAGTTCGGTGGACGGATCATCCTGCAAACCGTACTTGATGCTGCTGACGGCCGCGCCGAGCTTCTCCACAAACTTGTCATAAATGCCTTGCTGCGCGTAGATCCGGCAGGCCGCGGTGCAGTCCTGCCCGGCGTTGTAAAAGCCGAACGTACGGATGCCTTCAACCGCCGCATCGATATCGGCGTCGTCGAAGATGATCACCGGCGCCTTGCCGCCCAGTTCCATGTGCAGGCGTTTGACGCTGTCGGCGGTGCTGGAAATGATGTTCGAGCCGGTGGCGATGGAGCCAGTCAGCGAGACCATGCGCACTTTCGGATGAGTCACCAAAGGACTGCCAACGGTAGGCCCACGACCAAACACCAGATTGAGTACGCCGGCCGGGAAAATGTCCGACGCCAGTTCGGCCAAGCGTAACGCGGTCAGCGGGGTTTGTTCCGACGGCTTGAGCACCACGGTGTTACCGGCGGCCAGTGCCGGGGCGATTTTCCAGGCGACCATCATCAACGGGTAGTTCCACGGCGCGATGGAGGCGATTACGCCGACCGGGTCGCGACGGATCATTGAGGTGTGGCCGGGCAGGTATTCACCGCCGGCCGATCCGCTCATGCAACGACTGGCGCCGGCAAAGAAACGGAACACGTCGGCAATCGCCGGGATCTCGTCATTCAGCGCGGCGCTGTAGGGTTTGCCGCAGTTGTCGGACTCCAGTTTCGCCAACTCCTCACCGTGGGTTTCGATGGCGTCAGCGAGTTTGAGCAGCAGCAAGGAGCGGTCTTTCGGCGCGGTTTGCGACCACTCGGCAAAGGCGTTGTCGGCGGCACGCACGGCCGCATCGACCTGGGCTTCGCTGGCTTCGTTGATCTCCACCAGCACTTCACCGAGCGAAGGGTTGAGCACCGGTTGCGCCGGGCCTTCGCCGTTGACCAGTTGGCCGTTGATCAAGAGTTTGGTTTGCATGTTTTTGTCCTCTTTGAAGCCATTGTTATTTTTCAGAAGAAACCGGGTTCAACGGTGGCAGCGGGCTTGCTCGCGAAAGCAGTAAGGCAGCCAGCATCAATGTTGAATGTGCTGGCCTCTTCGCGAGCAAGCCCGCACCCACAGGGGGGGGGACGTTTACTTGCCGCCACTCCCCGCCACGCTTTCGCCACCTCGGGTCAGGTAATAGGCACCCAGGATCGGCAGCATGGTCACCATCATCACCAGCATGGCGACGACGTTGGTCACCGGCACATCCCGTGGCCGGCTCAGTTGATTGAGCAACCACAACGGCAGCGTGCGTTCATGCCCTGCGGTGAACGTGGTGACGATGATTTCGTCGAACGACAGCGCAAACGCGAGCATGCCGCCGGCCAGCAACGCCGAGCCGAGGTTCGGCAGGATGATGTAACGGAAGGTCTGCCAACCGTCGGCGCCCAGATCCATCGAGGCCTCGATCAAGCTGTGCGAAGTACGGCGCAGACGGGCGATGACGTTGTTGTAGACGATCACCACGCAGAAGGTCGCGTGGCCGACGATGATGGTGAACATCCCAGGCTCGATTCCCAGCGTTTTGAACGTCGCCAGCAACGCAATCCCGGTGATGATCCCCGGCAGCGCAATCGGCAGGATCAGCATCAGCGAGATGCCCTGTTTGCCGAAGAAATCACGCCGGTACAGCGCCGCCGACGCCAGCGTGCCAAGCACCATCGCGATCAACGTGGCGATGGCTGCAATCTGCAGCGATAGCTTGATGGCCTCCAGCACGTCCGGCCGCGAAAACGCCACACTGAACCAGTGCAGGGTGAAGCCCTTCGGTGGAAAGCTGAACGCGGCTTCTTCGGTGTTGAAGGCGTAAAGGAAGATGATCAGGATCGGGAAGTGCAGAAACACCAACCCGCCCCAGGCCGCGATGCGCAGACCCAGTGAAGCGCGCTCAGAGTGCATCGAAGGCCCCCAGTCGTTTGACGATGGACAGGTAAACCGCAATCAGAACGATGGGCACCAGAGTGAACGCCGCTGCCATCGGCATATTGCCAATCGCGCCTTGCTGCGCATACACCATGCTGCCGATGAAGTAGCCCGGCGGGCCCACCAGTTGCGGCACGATGAAATCGCCCAGCGTCAGCGAAAACGTAAAGATCGAACCCGCCGCAATCCCCGGAATCGACAGCGGCAAAATCACTTGCATAAACGTCTGGCGCGGCTTGGCGCCAAGGTCGGCAGACGCTTGCAACAGCGACGGCGGCAGACGTTCCAGCGAGGCCTGAATCGGCAGGATCATGAACGGCAGCCAGATGTAGACGAAGACCATGAACCGCCCCAGATTCGAGGTCGACAGGGTGCTGCCGCCCACGCCCGGTATGCCCAGAATGAATTGCAAAACCGGCTCCAGCCCCAAGTGCTGAACGAACCACTGCGCCACGCCCCCCTTGGCCAGCAACAGCGTCCATGCGTAAGCCTTGACGATGTAACTGGCCCACATCGGCATCATCACCGCGATGTAGAAAAACGCTTTGGTCTTGCCCGTGGTGTAACGCGCCATGTAGTAGGCAATCGGGAACGCGACGAGGGCGCTGGCCATCGACACGGCAATGGCCATGCTCAACGTGCGCAGAATGATGTCGAAGTTCGATGGCCGCAACAGCGCCGCAAAATTCGCCAGCGTCAGGTCCGGCGTCACCGCCATGGTGAAGTCGTCAAAGGTATAGAAACCCTGCCACAGCAGCACCAGCAGCGAGCCTAGATAGATCGCGCCGAACCACAGCAGCGGTGGCACCAGCAACATCAACAGGTACAGGTTGGGCTTGCGATAGAGCAGGTTGGAAAACCTGCGCAACGGTGGCGATGGAGTCGTCGCGAGCGTGCTCATCTCACACCCCGCTCGCAACGGTGTCGTGCAGCGTAATCATCGCTTCACGCGCCCAACGCGCACTCAAGCGCTGGCCGGTCTGGTGCTGCGCGCTGCTGTCGATCCACTGATTATTGGCGTGGCTGATGCTCAGGGTCTGGCCGTTTTCCAGCGTCAGTTCATAACGGGTCGCGCTGCCTTGATACTGGATGTCGTGGAGCAAACCGCTGACTTCTATTTCGTGACTGGCCAGCGGGCCCTCGGCGAAACGCACGTGTTCCGGTCGGATCGAAAACGGCTGCGGGTGTCCGCTGAGCTGGCGCGCCAGATCGCCACGAATCACGTTCGAGGTGCCAACGAACTCGGCGACAAACGTGGTGGTCGGTTTCATGTACAGATTGCGCGGCGTGTCGACCTGCTCGATGCGGCCCTTGTTGAACACGGCGACGCGGTCGGACATTGACAGGGCTTCAGTCTGATCGTGGGTCACGAAGATGAAGGTGATGCCGAGTTGGCGTTGCAGCTTTTTCAATTCGCTTTGCATCTGCTCGCGCAGTTTCAGGTCGAGTGCGCCGAGTGGCTCATCGAGCAACAGCACGCGAGGGCGATTGACCAAGGCACGGGCCAGGGCGACACGCTGTCGTTGACCACCGGACAACTGCACCGGTTTGCGCGCGCCGTAGCCGCCGAGGGCGACCATGTCCAGGGTTTCTTCGGCGCGCTTATGGCGCTCGGCTTTGCCTACGCCTTTGACCTTCAAGCCGTAGGCGACGTTGTCCAGCACGTTCATGTGCGGGAACAGTGCGTAATCCTGAAATACAGTGTTTACATCGCGTTGATACGGCGGCAGACCGGCCGCTTCGGCGCCGTGGATGCAGATCGAACCGGCGCTCGGTTGCTCGAACCCGGCGATCAGTCGCAGGCAGGTGGTTTTGCCCGAGCCGGAGGGGCCGAGCATGGAAAAGAACTCGCCGTCCTGGATATCGATGGAAACCCGGTCAACGGCCTTCACTTCGCCGAACTGCCGGGAAACGTTGGTGAACTGGACTGCAAGCGTCATGGTGCGGTGCTCCAAAAAGGCGAAAGCCGTCGCAGCGGCCCTGCCTGGACTTCTGAAAAAGCTGAAACGTTTTGCGGTTTGCTGGTGTTGGTGATCCCGATGTGGGAGCGGGCTTGCTCGCGAACGCGGTCTATCATTCGGCATGGGTGCTGGCTGACACACCGCTTTCGCGAGCAAGTCGCACCGCCGCTCCCACAGGGGGCGCGGCGTCAATTCAAAGACTAGCGACCGCCCATGATCGCGATGTAATCCTGCGTCCAGCGGCTATACGGCACGAACTTGCCGCCTTCAGCTTGCGGAGTTTTCCAGAAGGCGATTTTGTCGAACTGGTCGAAACCGTTGGTCTTGCAACCTTCGGCGCCGAGCAACTCGCTCTCCTTGCACGCCGCTGGCACCGCCGGCAACGAGCCGAACCACGCCGCCACATCACCCTGGACTTTGGGCTTCAGCGACCAGTCCATCCATTTGTATGCACAGTTGGGATGTTTGGCCTCGGCGTGCAACATGGTGGTGTCGGCCCAACCGGTGGCGCCTTCTTTCGGAATGGTCGAAGCGATGGGCTGCTTCTCGTTCACCAGGCTGTTGACCTGATACGGCCAGGCGCCCGACGCGACCACGCCTTCGTTTTTGAAATCGCTCATCTGCACCGTGGTGTCATGCCAGTAGCGGTGGATCAGCGGCTGCTGCGCCCGCAGTAAATCCAGCACGGCTTTGTACTGCGCCTCGGTCAGTTGATACGGATCCTTGATGCCCAGTTCAGGCCGGGTCGATTTCAGATACAGCGCCGCATCGGCGATGTAGATCGGGCCGTCATAGGCCTGCACGCGACCCTTGTTCGGCTTGCCGTCGGGCAAATCCTGCGCGGCGAACAGCACATTCCAACTGGTTGGCGCAGTCTTGAACACGTTGGTGTTGTACATCAGCACGTTCGGGCCCCACTGATACGGGGTGCCGTAGGTCTGTTTATTGACCACGTACCACGGCGCATCTTTGAGGCGTGGGTCGAGGGTCTTCCAGTTCGGGATCAACGCGGTGTTGATCGGTTGCACACGCTTGCCGACGATCAATCGCAGCGAAGCATCGCCCGACGCGGTGACCAGGTCGTAACCGCCCTTGGCCATCAGGCTGACCATTTCGTCAGAGGTGGCGGCGGTCTTCACGTTGACCTTGCAGCCGGTTTCCTGCTCGAAACCGGTCACCCAGTCGTAGGCCTTGTCGCTTTCGCCACGTTCGATGTAGCCCGGCCAGGCGACGATATCCAACTGACCTTCACCGGCGCCGACAGCCTTCAGCGGTTCTGCCGCTTGCAGGCTGGCGCTGGCCAGCAAGGCCGTGGTGATTGCACTGAGCAGTGCGGTCTTGTGCACGAACATGGTTGAACCCTCTTCTTTAAATTATGGTCGGGGCAGTTGTGAACGCGGTGAAGCATGCCGTTGGCGGCTTGTTATTAGCGTAGTCAGAGATGCTGGCCGTGGCGGGCCATGATGTGCCGCACCACGCTGTAGTCTTGAAGCGAATCGCTGGATAAGTCTTTGCCGTAACCCGAGCGTTTCAGCCCGCCGTGGGGCATTTCGCTGACCAGCATGAAATGGCTGTTGATCCAGGTGCAGCCGTATTGCAGGCGGGCGGCAACCTGCATCGCCTTGTCCAGATTCTGCGTCCACACCGACGAGGCCAGGCCGTATTCGGAGTCGTTGGCCCAGTCGACGGCCTGCGAGAGTTCGTCGAAACGGGTCACGGTCACCACCGGGCCGAACACTTCGCGTTGAACGATTTCGTCGCTCTGTTTGCAACCGGCCAACAGCGTCGGTTGATAGTAGAAACCGGCACCGGAATGCACCGCCGCACCGGTCACGCGTTCGATGTGCGGCTGGCCAAGGGCGCGCTCGACGAAGCTGGCGACGCGGTCACGCTGGCGGGTGCTGATCAACGGGCCGATCTCGTTGTCGGCATCGCGTTTGCCAGCGAAGCGCAGGCTGCTGACGGCGGCACCGAGTTCGGCGACCAATTTGTCGTGAATCCCGGCCTGCGCGTAGATCCGGCAGGCGGCAGTGCAGTCCTGCCCGGCGTTGTAATAACCGTAGGTGCGCACGCCCTCGACGACAGCTTTCAGATCAGCGTCGTTGCACACGATTACCGGGGCTTTGCCGCCAAGTTCGAGGTGAGTGCGTTTCAGGGTTTTCGCGGCGGCCTGGAGGATTTTCTGGCCGGTGACGATATCGCCGGTCAGCGACACCATGCGGATTTTCGGGTGACTGACCAAATGGCTGCCGACGCCTTCGCCACCGCCGCAGATGATGTTGATCACCCCACGCGGGAGGATCTCGGCTAGCGCAGGCGCCAGTGCGAGGATCGACAGCGGCGTGTGTTCGGACGGCTTGAACACCAGCGTGTTGCCGGCAGCGAGGGCCGGGGCGATTTTCCACGCGGCCATCATGATCGGGTAATTCCACGGCGCGATCGAGGCGACCACGCCAATCGGATCGCGACGGACCATGCTGGTGTAACCCGGTAGGTATTCGCCGCTGAGCTGGCCGGTCTGGCAGCGCACGGCACCGGCGAAGAAGCGGAACACATCGACGGTCGCGGTCAAGTCGTCCTGACGCGCCAGGTGCAATGGCTTGCCGCAGTTCAGCGATTCGAGGCGGGCGAGGTGATCGGCGTGTTTTTCGACGGCGTTGGCGATGTCGAGCAACAGGTTGGAACGTTGCTGCGGCGTCGTGCGCGACCATTGGGCAAAGGCCTGGTGGGCGGCGAGGATCGCCGCTTCGACCTGCTCGGTGCTGGCCTCGGCAATGTGCGTGAGAATTTCGCCGGTGGCCGGGTTGAGGATCGGCTCGACAAAACCTTCCCCGGCGACCAGTTGGCCGTCGATCAACAACGCGGTACACATCGGGGTCTGCGCGCCAGCCATTTTCCGCGATCTCTTTTCTTGTGTGGTCATTGTTGCTCCCTCTGTCACCGGGAGCCGACCGTCTTATAGATGCAGCAAGACTAGTGCGCGGCTCCGAGGTCGACAAATTCTAAATACTGAAGGTGGCATTCGATTAAATAGATGGCTTGCGCCCGCCGTGGGGTTGTTCGCGAGCGACGGTCAGGAATGGGTCGACCAATGCTGGGCGCGCAGTGCCACGGCGCCAGGCCAGGCCGACGTCGAGGGTCTGATTGAGGTCGGCGATGGGGCGGGCTTCGATGATGTCGCCTTCCAGCGACCACGGGCGATAGGTCATGTCCGGCTGGATCGACACGCCCAGGCCCGCTGCGACCAGACTTCGCACGGCCTCGGTCGATGCGGTTCTCAGAGTGATCTTCGGTTGCAGTCCGGCGCCCTGCCATAGACGTTGAGCGTTGCTATCCATTTCGTCGACGTTCAGTTGAATCAACGGCTCGCGAGCGACGTCGGCGAGATTGATGCTGTCGTGCTCCAGCAGCGGATGCTGCGCGGGCAGCCACAAACGGTGTGGCGAGTGGGTCAGGACTTCGGTCTGTAAGGCATGGCGGTCTTCGAGGTTGGAGAGGATCAACACGCCGACGTCGATTTCGCCGCTGACCAGCAAGTGCTCGATATAGGGCCGTTCGTCCTCCATAACTCTTATTTCAACGTTGGGATAGGCACGCTGGAATCGGGTTAACAAATCCGCCAGGTAATAACCGGCGACCAGACTGGTCACACCGACGATCAACTGCCCGGCGACCTGATCGGTGCTTTGCTGGAGGCTGCGTTTGGCATTGTCCACAGTCGCCAGAATCAGGTGAGCCTGGCGTAGGAATTGGTGTCCCTGATGTGTCAGCGTCATGCCCTTGGCGTGTCGGCTGAACAGGCTGACGCCGATTTCCTCTTCCAGTTGCTGGATCGCCAGGGTCAGGGTCGATTGGGAAATGAACGCCGTTTGCGCGGCGGCGGAGATCGAGCCGGTTTCGGCCACGGCGATGAAGTGACGGATCTGACGCAAGGTCATCATGAGCGGGGTACCCGGTGGGCGGTTTTTATAGATTGGCCTGAGTGTATATCTATTTTCGCGAACGCCTTGCGCCTACTGAGCAACATCTGGAAGCACACTCGCAAACAGGGCTGGGGCACTTTCGAACTAGGCTGAGTGCCTTATAGATCCGGATAACCCCTGTTTTGGAGGCGGAACATGAACACCCGTGGATTGCTCGATCAACTACTCAAATCCGGCCAGGATCTGTTGCAGAACAAGGCCGGCGGGTCGCAAAACAAAACGGCTGCCGGTGGGTTGGGCGGCTTGCTTGGCGGATCGTCCGGCGGTAGTGGCCTTGGCGGTCTGCTGTCGGGTGCCGGCGGTGGCGCACTGGCGGCAGGCGCCATGGGCCTGCTGCTCGGCAACAAGAAAGTGCGCAAGGTCGGTGGCAAAGTCGCAATCTACGGCGGCCTCGCCGCACTCGGCGTGCTGGCCTACAAAGCCTACGGCAACTACAACGCCCAAAAAGGCACCGCCCCGCAAAGCGAACCGCAAACCCTGGACCGCCTGCCACCCGCGCAAGCCGAGCAGCACAGTCAGGCAATCCTCAAGGCACTGGTCGCCGCCGCCAAAGCCGACGGTCACATCGACGATCGCGAGCGGCAATTGATCGAGGGTGAATTCACCAAGCTCGACAATGATCAGGAACTGCAGCACTGGCTGCACGCCGAACTCAACAAACCCCTCGACCCGACCGACGTCGCCCGCGCCGCGAGTACGCCGGAGATGGCGGCTGAGATGTACGTGGCGAGCGTGATGATGGTGGATGAGGAGAACTTTATGGAGAAGAGCTATCTGGATGAACTGGCGCGGCAGTTGAAGCTGGAGCCGGGGTTGAAGGTGGAGTTGGAGAGGCAGGTTCGTCAGTTGGGCTGAAGCCTACCTCTACCTCTTCAGGGCCGATGCACATCATCAAAATCATCGGCCTTGGGGGTGGCAAATATACCTTTCGCTTCTTGGGATCGGTAATACGCCTCAATTGTTAAAGATGGGTTAATACGTGCTTTAACAATGCATGGTTTTTGTTGCCATGGATATTCTTCGAGCTGCTTGCTCAGCGCTTTGGAGCCCGTTGCCAGCCAGCCCTTTTCCGACTGGTCGCGCCAGCGTCGTGGGTTACGGCCCGTTTTGGCGTCGTAGGCGGCGGTTACCGGGTCGAGGTGACGACTTTGCTCAAGCACCGGCAGGTCCGGCAGCGGTTGTGTGACGTCCATGTAACGTTGCAGGCAATCCCAGAAGGCCAGCGCATTCGGCTGGTCGAGGCCCAGGGCGTGGACTTTGGTCGCCAGACAAATCTTGTTGTCGGTGTAGCGGTGATGAAGCCACAGGGCGTAGTCGTGAGAACCATAACCGCTAGGCAGTAGTTGGAGCACCGGATCAAATTCTTCAAAGGGTGCTACGAAAATTCTACGAAAACGTCGCTTGAAGCGGAGCATTCCGTCGAGGCGATTGAACTCGCTTCCGTCGTGGGTGCTCATTCTGTCGTACAGCCACAGCAGGCTATCAGTCCCGACAGTTGCTACGAAATAAAGAAACGTGCCTAGCCAGAGGCAAACTTGCATGCTGTCAGTTCCAAAAAGTGAACCATACCTCCATATAACGGTACCGGCGAAAATTACGAAACCGCCGATTTGGATCTGATGCACCAGTTTTTTGCCACTCATGAATAGCGCAAGTGAAATATACATGGCAGCCACGACAGCTATGCATCCAATTAACATATAAAACGCATTAACATCGCTTCTCCCTGTCTTGGGGGCGAACTCAGTGACTATTCCGAGTCCCCAAACAGCTGATACGAAAGAGATACAAATTAATTTAAGTATAAATAGTAGATGTGGAATCTTAGTGGTGCTTTGGAATTGCCAGCGGCTCGCGCTGCAGTATATATTTTCAGTGTGTCCCGTCTCCCGCTGTCGGCGATATGCTGACTGCTCTTTACTCTCTAATTGGGCAGTGACTTCCATTTCTGGCTCTAGGTATGCGTAGTGACCAAAAGCAAGATGAGTATCAAAGGTACCTGAACGATTGAGGTCTTGTGCCGATTTGGGTGGCGGCAACGCTTCTTGGTTGTTGCTGTAATATGCACTTACAGCATATGGAGTGTCCAATTTAAATGTCATGCAGGGAGCTCAGTGGTTTCAATTTGCCAATAGGGGGGTGTTTCATTTACAGGCAGATTGTCTGGCGGTAGTCGACGGTTTGACGGTGAAAATGCTGACCAGTTTTTAGGGCTGGGCTGGGGTAAAATCAAATGCTCGTCTTGCTGATCTGAGCTTAATTCAAACTGAGCACTAATTTTTAAACCTTGAGTTACCCGAACATTATAACGATCTAGGGGGCTAAGCTGAATTATGGATAAGCTTGCGGGGACGATGTAAAGCACGCTAGTCGAGTCCAACGAAAGCGCTGCTACCTTAGGCGCTGCAGCGGGTACACGATGGTAGCGTTTTACGTCGAAAAGACCGTTAATTCGCAAGCTACTTTGGAACTCTTGAGCGATCAATTGAAATTGCTTGGCATTCTCGAACATTGACAATAGTGGAGAGCTGAGAACTATAGCCCAGTCCTGATCGTCTAGGGCTTGTTTCTGAGGTACAACGCATTGAAGCCCCGAAGTTGGTATTGGCGAGCGATCATGATCCGCTTGTTCTAAAGCCTTGCGGTGCGCTACGGGTGCTTTTTTTCGCCATTCGGCCAACCGTTGTACGAATATTTGTGGTTTTCCGATAATGCCGAGTAGTTGCTGATAGGCAACCTGCGGATCCTTCAAGTGAGAAAAACGCTGACCATTGCCCAAAGCATGATCCAGCATTCCCGCTTCGGCAAATTGGCTACCGAATGGTATGCGATCCATAAACCCCACCTACCCAGTGGTGGAGCAACGGTCTACCGTGGCATCTGCGGCGAGCAGTTCCACGGCAGTAACGCTTCGTACTCTTCGACCGACGAGGCATGCGGCAACCGCTCCAGTACTAGGCGCAGCCACGTATAGGGCTCTTGGCCGTTGACCTTGGCGGTCTCGACCAGACTGTAGATCTTTGCGCTGGCAGTGGCGCCGTTGACGGTATCGCTGAACAACCAGGCCTTGCGTCCGATGACAAACGGCTTGATCGCTCTTTCGGCCGCGTTGTTGTCGATGGGTAAATAACCCGCTTCGACATAACGCTCCAGTCGGCTCCAGTTATTCGCCAGATAATGCACCGCCTTGCCTAATGCACTTTGCGGCGTCACCTGGGATTGGGTTTTATCCAACCAGACTTTCAGCTGCCCCAAGATCGGCAGGCTCTTTTCCTGGCGAGCGATAAACCGCTGTTCATCGTCGGCTTCCTTAAGTTCACGCTCGATCCCGTACAGCTTGTTGATCATCGTCAGTGCAATATCGGCCCGCCCGGTCTTGCCCTTGGGCTGAACCTTCTGCGCGTCCACGAATTTGCGGCGCGCATGGGCCATGCACGCCAGGCGCTCCACACCCGATTGCAACGCCAAGGCGTTATAGCCGGCGTAATCATCGGTCATGACATAACCGCGATAACTTTCCAGCAGCCGTAACGGCACCTCCTGCGCACGACTGGACGTGTAGTCAAACAACACGACTTTACGATCGGGTGGGCCGCTGGCTTGTACCCACATCCAGGATTGGCTGGTCGGGTCTCGATCCGGTTCCTTGAGGACCTGAACACGAGTTTCATCGCAGTGGATCACCGCACTTTCCAGCAGCCGGTCACGCATCAAATTCAGCAGCGGCTGAAAGTGTTCGCTGCACTGGATGATCCAGCGCGCCAGCGTCTGACGAGGAATATCAATGCCATGTCGGCTCAGTACCGTTTCAAACCGGTGCAACGGCAAGCCATCGACATACTTGGTGGTCAGCAGCATGGCAAGAACACTCGGGCTGGCCATGCTCTTTTCGATCAATTGCGCCGGTTTGTCGGCGGTGACCGGTGCACGTTCACAACCACGGCAACCGTAGATCTTGCGGATATGTTTGATGACGCGGATCTGCATCGGCACGATATCCAGCTGCTCGCTGGTTTCTTCGCTGATCACATGCTTGCGGCAACCGCAGGCACAGGTCAGTTCGTGTTCGGGTAGTTCGTGGATGACTTCGATACGCGGCAGATCAGCCGACAGTGGCTTGCGTTTGCCTCGGCGCGGTGTCGCGGCAACAACTTCTTCATCAGCGTCGCCAACCAACGGCATGGGTTC
>NZ_CAXAON010000044.1:0-32593 GCF_963970495.1 Pseudomonas sp. EA_65y_Pfl2_P78
TCGAGCAGCAGGCCGGTAATCTTGTCCTCAGTCGCTGGACGTACGACCCGGCAGACAGTCGTCTGCACACTCAGTCCAGTCGCAAAGACACCGGCGCAGTGCTGCAAGACCTCGAATATTTCTACGACCCCGTCGGCAACATTACCCGCATCGAAGACCATGCCTTCCAGCCGGTCTATTTCGCCAACCAACTGGTCGACGGTCACCGTGATTTCAGCTACGACTCGTTGTACCGACTGGTCAGCGCCAGCGGTTACGACGACGGCCCGCTCTCGGACATTCCCGGCCTGCCAACGCCCACCGACCCTAACAACCGCCTCAACTATACCCAGACCTACACTTACGACACCGGCGGCAATCTGGTGAAACTGGTGCATGTACGGGCCGGCGCCAACCGCACCGTGCAGATGCGCATTGATTCAGTCAGCAATCGCGGCGTGCGCTGGAAACCGGATGATCCGGAGCCTGACTTCGGCACACTGTTCGACCGCCACGGCAACCAGCAGAACCTGCAACCGGGACAGGCCATGCACTGGAATGCACGGGATGAACTGCAACGCGTGACGCTGATTGCCCGAGACGGCACCGATGACGATGCCGAACACTACCGTTACAGCCAGGGCGTGAGGGTGTTCAAACGCCATGAAACGTACACCTACAGGACTGTGCACTTTCATCAGGTGCGCTACCTGCCGGGCCTGGAAATCCGCAACAAGGACAACTGCGAAGAACTGCACATCATCTCGGTAGGCAGTGCGCGTTGCCTGCATTGGGCGAAAAAACCACCCGATGAAATCGCCAATGACCAAGTGCGTTACAACCTCGAAGATCATCTCGGCTCCTGCGTGATGGAGCTTGATCAACAGGGCGACCTGATCAGCCAGGAGGGTTACTACCCGTTCGGTGCCACAGCGTGGATGGCCGCACGCCACGCCGTCGAAGTGCGCTACAAATTCATCCGTTATTCGGGCAAGGAGATGGATGTCAGTGGCTTGTACTACTACGGCGAGCGCTACTACTCGCCGTGGTTACAGCGCTGGATAAGCGCCGACCCGAATGGCGATGTCGATGGCCTGAACCTGTACGCCATGGTTGGCAACAATCCACTCCTGTACGTCGACAGGACCGGCGGAAAAAAAGCCGTATTCGAATTGCTTGGCGACTTTCTCGGGATGCTGGACAAGGCTCAGACAGCGGCGAACCAGATACATAATCTGGCGACTGAATTCGACGGGCTTGTTCCGGAAAACGCCGACATCAACGAACTGCGTGCAAGTATGACTTTCGGCACCTTCCTCAAGTCAAAACACGGCATAAAATCGGTCTTCAAGGGAATAGCTGCGGGAGGTACGGTAGTCGGGCTCTTGGGCAGCGTCGTACCGGGTGCCGGGAATGCCATCGGCCTGGCAGTCGGTGCGGTTGTCGGAGCCGTGGCGATGCCTT
The DNA here is from genome assembly GCF_963970495.1 of Pseudomonas sp. EA_65y_Pfl2_P78. Classification (NCBI taxonomy): domain Bacteria; kingdom Pseudomonadati; phylum Pseudomonadota; class Gammaproteobacteria; order Pseudomonadales; family Pseudomonadaceae; genus Pseudomonas; species Pseudomonas sp. EA_65y_Pfl2_P78. The sequence goes on from NZ_CAXAON010000044.1 coordinate 1,444, forward strand.
TGTTACGCTACCACTTCTTCAAGAAAGGTCTGAAGTTGGCGCAAACGCTACACACTCAAGAACTCAAGGATGGCCTGAATACGCTCGGCGAGACTGTTTCAAACGGGGTCGAAACAGTAAAGGATCTGGTCAATGGCGGCGCCGCCCTGATCGACGGCATAAAAACCTTCACCAATAACCTCAACGCCTACTCTGAGGATATTCAGCAAAGGTTCTACAAACAGCTGGACTCACTGGATGACGAAAAACAACGTCAAGTCATGAAGCTGGCGAGGACCGGAGTCGACCCGTTCGATGCCATCGACAGGATAAAGGAAACAGCTCAGACAGTACTCAACGCGCGTAGCGAAGCCGAAGAGGTTACCGAACGTCTGCAGCAACTGGAACAATCAATCACTGAAGAACCGAGACCCAGACCCGTTCCCAAACCGAGGTTGAATCTCCAGCTTCGACGCCAGGCGCGGGAAACCGCTGTCTGAGCGACGTGGTTCGCGCGAACATCGCGCTTCGCCACGTGGGCGCATGCTATCGTGCCCGCCCATCCTGCCGACCCTTCGCCCAGCATGCTGCCGACTTCCCGTACCTTGCGTCTGTCGTTGTATACCCTGCTGATCATTGCCGGCGCAGCGCTTGCTGCCATGCTTGCGATCCGCCACGCCGAACGCCAGGCGCTGGAGGAAGACGCCGCCCGCGCCAACCAGCAACTGGCGTTGTACGCCAATTCCCTGCACACCCTGATCGACCGCTACCGCGCCCTGCCCGCTGTGCTGGCGCTCGATCCGCAATTACGTTCGGCGCTGGCCGGGCCGGTCGATGCCGACGAGCAGGCGGCGCTGAATCTCAAGCTGGAAAAGATCAACGGCGCGGCGCAATCCTCGACCCTTGAACTGCTTGATCACACGGGCCTCGCTGTAGCGGCGAGCAACTGGCGCTTGCCGAGCAGTTACGTCGGCCACAATTACGGTTTCCGCCCCTACTTCAGCCAGACCCGCACCCAAGGCAGCGGGCGTTTTTACGCGGTGGGCGTGACCAGCGGGATTCCCGGCTACTTCCTCTCCAGCGCGGTACTCGGCGATAACAATGAGTTCCTGGGGGCGATGGTGGTCAAGCTGGAATTCCCCGAACTTGAACGCGAATGGAGCCAGGGCAACGACACGCTATTGGTCAGCGATGCACGCGGCATCATTTTCATCGCCAACCAGCCCGGCTGGCGCTATCGCTCGTTGCGACCGTTGAGCGCCAGCGATCTGGCCGAGATCAAGGCCACCCGTCAGTACGACAAACAGTCGCTGGTGCAACTGACCCATCTGTCGCTGCGCCTTTTCGATGACAACAGCGAACTGCGCCGGGTCGAAGGCCCGCAAGGCACAGCAGATTATTTGTGGGAATCGCTGCCGCTGGCCGCCGAAGGCTGGACGCTGCACCTTTTGCGTCGCCCGCAAGTGGCATTCGAAGACCTGCGCAACGCCGGGCTCGCCGCTGCCGGCGTGTGGCTGGCGCTGGTGTTTCTGCTGCTGTTTCTCAACCAGCGCTGGCGCCTGTCGAAAATCCGCCAGCGCAACCGTGAAGAGCTGGAGCAACTGGTCGAGGAACGCACTCGCGAGTTGCGCACCGCACAGGACGGTCTGGTGCAATCGGCCAAACTCGCGGCATTGGGCCAGATGTCCGCCGCGCTCGCCCACGAAATCAATCAACCGCTGACCGCTCAGCGCATGCAACTGGCGACGCTGCGCCTGCTGCTCGACCATGGTCGGGTCGATGACGCCTATAAGGCACTCAAACCGGTAGACGATATGCTCACGCGCATGGCCGCCCTCACCGGCCACCTGAAAACCTTCGCCAGAAAAAGCCCCGGCGGTTTGCGCGAGCGCCTGGATCTGGCGACGGTGGTTGATCAGTCCCTGCAACTGCTCGATGCGCGGCTGCGCGACGAACAGGTCAGTCTGGTGCTGCACCTGACTCGTCCGGCGTGGGTACGCGGTGATGCGATCCGTCTGGAACAAGTGCTGATCAACCTGTTGCGCAATGCACTTGATGCGATGCAAGGCAAACCGTGCAAGCGTCTGGAAATACGCTTGCAGGCCGATGAGCAACTGTGGCAACTGAGCGTCAGCGACAATGGTGGCGGCATTGCCGCAGAGCATCTGAACCAGGTATTCGATCCGTTCTTCACCACCAAACCGGTGGGCGACGGTCTGGGTCTGGGCCTGGCGGTATCTTTCGCCATCGTCCATGAGTCCGGTGGACGTTTGAGTGTGGAAAATGGCGAGACCGGTGCGGTGTTCACCCTGTCTGTGCCGATCGATCTGGAGGCACGTATCTGATGCTCAATTCGGTAATGGTGGTCGATGACGAAAGCAGCATTCGCAGCGCAGTCGAGCAGTGGTTGAGCCTGTCGGGCTTTGAGGTGCAACTGTTCAGCCGCGCCGAAGAATGCCTCGCCGCACTGCCCGCGCACTTTCCCGGAGTGGTCCTCAGCGATGTGCGCATGCCCGGTCTCAGTGGTCTGGAACTGCTGGCCGAGGTGCAGCGCCGCGATGCCGACTTACCGGTGATTCTGCTCACCGGTCACGGCGATGTGCCGATGGCGGTCGAAGCGATGCGCGACGGCGCCTACGACTTTCTGGAAAAACCGTTCAGCCCGGAAACATTGCTCGGCAGCCTGCGCCGGGCCTTGGAAAAACGCCGGTTAATCCTGGAAAACCGTGCCCTGCACGAGCAGGCCGACAACCGCGCCAAACTCGATGCGACGTTACTCGGCGTGTCCCGTGGGTTGCAGACGCTACGCCGGCAGGTACTGGATCTGGCAGCGTTGCCGGTCAACGTGCTGATCCGTGGCGAAACCGGCAGCGGCAAAGAGTTGGTGGCGCGTTGTCTGCACGATTTCGGCCCGCGTGCGGACAAACCATTCGTGGCGCTCAACTGCGCGGCGATCCCGGAGCAATTGTTCGAGGCCGAACTGTTCGGCCATGAAAGCGGTGCGTTTACCGGGGCGTCCGGCAAGCGCATCGGCAAGCTCGAATACGCCGATGGCGGCACGCTGTTTCTCGATGAAATCGAAAGCATGCCGCTGGCTCAGCAGGTGAAGTTGCTGCGGGTGTTGCAAGAGCAGAAGCTTGAGCGCCTGGGCTCGAACCAGAGTATTCGGGTGGATTTACGGATCGTCGCGGCGACCAAACCCGACTTGCTCGATGAAGCCCGGGCCGGACGTTTTCGCGAAGACCTGGCGTATCGCCTGAACATTGCCGAGTTGCGCCTGCCACCGTTGCGAGATCGCCGCGAAGACATTCCCTTGCTGTTCGAGACCTTCGCCCAGAATGCCGCTCTGCGTCTGGGCCGAACCTTTGCATCCTTGAGAGGTGCGCAGTTGAGTCATCTGCTCAGCCACGACTGGCCGGGCAACGTGCGCGAACTGGCCAACGTTGCTGAACGTCAGGTGCTGGGGCTGGATGAGCCGGCACCGGGAATTGATCCGGGGCAGTCGCTGGCAGCGCAGCAGGAGGCGTTTGAAGCGCAGTGCTTGCGCGCCGCGCTGACCCGGCACAAGGGCGATGTGAAAGCGGTGCTCGAAGAGCTGCAACTGCCGCGCCGCACGTTCAATGAAAAGATGCAGCGCCATGGGTTGAGTCGGGAGATGTTTGTTCCAGGCAGTTGAATGTTGCGGTGCCGATTCGGGCCACTTCGCGAGCAAGCCCGCTCCCACAGTGGTCGGCAGTGTTCACACGGTCTGTCCGGTGCAAGCGTGGCTTGCCCGTGAAGAGGCCGGCACAGGCAATAAAGACCTGCCCACCTCAATGAGCAATTTTCCGCTCACCACCCACCAGCCATAAGCGGATTTCCGCTCAAAAAAAACCGCCACCCCCTCTAAACCGGCCCTCTCCCCGTTGGCACAGCTCCTGCTATAGCCCCAGCAGGCTGCGTTTCTACGCGCTCCACAAAAACAATTAAACGAAGGATCCTTCAATGGATAACTCCAACGCCCTGCCTCTTGGGTCGGCTGCCGTGCCGGTCAAAGAACGAACCACCGCCAGCCGGATCAAGTCGATCTTCAGCGGTTCCGTCGGCAACATGGTCGAGTGGTACGACTGGTACGTCTATGCCGCCTTCTCGCTGTACTTCGCCAAGACCTTTTTCCCCGCGGGCTCTTCCACCGCGCAACTGATGAACACCGCCGCGATCTTCGCCGTGGGCTTCCTGATGCGCCCGATCGGTGGCTGGCTGATGGGCCTGTACGCCGACAAAGTCGGGCGCAAGAAAGCCCTGATGGCTTCGGTTTACCTGATGTGCTTTGGCTCCTTGCTGATCGCCCTGAGCCCCAATTACGAAACCATTGGCATCGGTGCACCGATCCTGCTGGTGTTTGCCCGTCTGCTGCAGGGCCTGTCGGTCGGCGGCGAATACGGCACCTCGGCCACCTACCTGTCGGAGATGGCGACCAAGGAACGTCGCGGTTTCTTCTCAAGCTTCCAGTACGTGACCCTGATCTCCGGCCAGCTCATCGCGCTGGGCGTGTTGATCGTGCTGCAACAGACCCTGACCACCGAGCAGTTGTACGCGTGGGGCTGGCGTATTCCGTTCGCCATCGGCGCGCTGTGCGCAGTCGTTGCGCTGTACCTGCGTCGCGGCATGGAAGAAACCGAGTCGTTCACCAAAAAAGAAAAAGCCAAGGAAAGCGCCATGCGCACCTTGATGCGTCACCCCAAAGAGCTGTTGACCGTGGTCGGCCTGACCATGGGCGGCACACTGGCGTTCTACACCTACACCACCTACATGCAGAAGTACCTGGTGAACACCGTCGGCATGAGCATCTCCGACTCGACCACCATTTCCGCGGCCACGCTGTTCCTGTTCATGTGCCTGCAACCGATCATCGGTGGCCTGTCGGACAAGATCGGTCGTCGTCCGATCCTGATCGCCTTCGGCGTGCTCGGTACGATCTTCACCGTGCCGATCCTGATGACCCTGCACACCATTCAAACCTGGTGGGGCGCGTTCTTCCTGATCATGGCAGCGCTGATCATCGTCAGCGGCTACACCTCGATCAACGCCGTGGTGAAAGCGGAATTGTTCCCGACTGAAATCCGTGCGCTGGGCGTCGGCCTGCCGTACGCACTGACCGTCTCGATCTTCGGCGGTACTGCCGAATACATCGCGCTGTGGTTCAAGAGCATTGGCATGGAAAGCGGTTATTACTGGTACGTCACCGCGTGCATCGCCGTGTCATTGCTGGTGTACATCACCATGAGAGACACCCAGAAGCATTCGCGGATCGTGACGGACTGATCGGGTTTCACAGCCACTGCAACCGTGGCTGTGCGGGTCCCTTCGCTGGCTTGCCAGCGAAGGGGTAACTCGATATCAAGTCAACTCGGCAGTAGCGTGTTGTGTGCCATAACGTTTCTGCGCATAAGAAGCCCCCACGATCATCGCCAGCAGAATCCCCGCCAGCACCGCCGACGAACCAATGGTGCCGAAGTCCAGCCCACCCTTCTCATGAGACTTGGTCATCAAGTCGCCCAGCGTTGCGCCAAACGGCCGCGTCAATACGAACGCCACCCAGAACAACAACACTGTCGAAATCTTCGTGAAGTACTTGAGCAGCACCACCACAGCAATGGTCGAGCCGATCAGCAATGCGCCGCCGGCAAAACCAAGCCCCGAATCGTCGGCCAGGTAATCCCCAAGCGCGGTGCCCAGGGTGTTGGAAAACAGAATCGCCATCCAATAGAACATCTCGCCACGCAAGGTCTGCACCTTGCTGACATTGAGCGAGTCACCGCTCAGTCGCCACGCCGAGAAGATCGCCAACAGAATCGCGATCAGGATCATCGAACCGGTGGCGTAACCCAAATCCAGCGTGCGGTCCATGAAGTCGGACATGGTGGTGCCGGCGGTGCTGGTGGACAAAATCACGATCCAGTAAAGCAGCGGCTTGTAGGTCTTGGCCATCAATTGCGTGATCAGCGTCAGGACGAACACGCTGATCAGAATCAACGAGCTGATCGCGTAGCCGACATTGAGGGTCATCGACAGCAAATCCCCCGCGGTTTCCCCCAGGGTCGTCGCGCAGATTTTCATGATCCAGAAAGCCAGGGTGATTTGAGGCAGTTTATTCATCGCGGGTAACGCTCCATTGTGTGACGGCCGGTTCTTGGTTTTCTGGCCGAGGGCAGACTGGCGTTGCAGCGGTGAAAAAGCGGTCGGGAATTCATGAAAAATCTGTCACAAACGGCAAAACAGCGATTAATCGCTGATTAATCCTGGCGCTGCATCCTGCCAACACCTGATCGATGACCTGCGTGTTGTTTGCTGCGAAGACGTAAGCGATTTAAATGCGCCGCCCTTAACATCAAATTAATCGATTGTTTTTAGCATTATTTTGCGCTTTTTAATCAATTTTATTGGCGTAGCATTTAACCCATGCAAGACACACCCCCAACGAATCTGGAGTAACGAACATGAAAACCAAACTGATCCTCGCCCTGACCCTGTCCGTACTGGCCGCCAACACCTTCGCAGCCGACGGTTTTGATCGCACCGGCTCGGCCATTGCCGCCGACGGCTACGACCGCACCGGCTCCGCCATCGTCGCTCAAGATGGCTACGACCGCACCGGCTCCGCCACCGTCGCTCAAGACGGCTACGACCGCACCGGCTCCGCCACCGTCGCTCAAGACGGCTACGACCGCACCGGCTCCGCCACCGTCGCTCAAGACGGCTACGACCGCACCGGCTAAGCCACCGTCGCTCAAGACGGCTACGACCGCACCGGCTCCGCCACCGTCGCTCAAGACGGCTACGACCGCACCCAACCAGCTTCGATCAGCTGATAATTCATTAACCAGCGCACAGCCCGGCTTCGGCCGGGCTCAGTCATTTCTGGGGCAAACAAAATGTAGGGTTCCACACAAAAACCCTGTGGGAGCGGGCTTGCTCGCGAAGGCGTCCGTTCAGTCGATACTGATGGCAACTGACACGACCTCTTCGCAAACAAACCCACTCCACAAGATTTGCATTTGTCTGGAAATTGCATCACCCGGCTTGCACTATTGCCCCTACCCAATGCACTCCAGGATCCCAAGCCATGCCCGATGACATCCATTTCTACGAACCCGCCCACGGCCACGGTCTGCCCCACGATCCGTTCAATGCCATCGTCGGCCCGCGCCCTATCGGCTGGATTTCTTCGCAGGATGCCAACGGCCAGTTGAATCTGGCGCCCTACAGCTTCTTCAACGCCTTCAACTACATTCCGCCAATCATTGGTTTCTCCAGCGTCGGACGCAAAGACAGCCTGAACAACATCGAACAGACCGGCGAATTCGTCTGGAACCTCGCCACCCGCCCGCTGGCCGAGCAGATGAACCAGAGCTGCGCGATGGTTGCACCTGAGGTCAACGAGTTTGAATTGGCAGGCCTGACGACAGTCGCATCAAGGGTGATTTCCGTGCCCCGCGTCGCCGAAAGCCCGGTGTCCTTCGAGTGCAAGGTCACGCAGATCATTCAGTTGCAACGCGCCGATGGCGAGACAGTGCCGAGCTGGCTGATCCTCGGCGAAGTGGTCGCCGTGCATATCGCCAAGTGGCTGTTGAAGGATGGGATCTACGACACCGCCGCGGCAGAACCGATTCTGCGCGGCGGCGGGCCGGCGGATTATTTCCAGCTAGGGCCTGAAGCCCTGTTCAAGATGTGGCGACCGGGGGCCGCCAAGTAACGGATTACCAGATAAGCTCGGCGTCTTCAGTGACGCCCTTGAGGCGATCCAGCTCATTGATGGCAGCGTCATCGGCGGCGATGGCGCCGGGAAACACCTGATCATCCAGCAATTTGTGAAAGCGCGGTGCACCGCCATCCACCAGGGCCTTGACCGCGATTGCCGCGTAATAACCCTTGTTGCCACCCAGTTCGACGGGGACGACTGCGGAAACTGCTTCGAAGTGTTCGAACTCTTTACGTGCCATGTCGCAAGTCCTGGCTCAGTCAATTAAGCCGGACATTAAACCCTCAACCGGCGAGTTTGTGTACCGGTGCCGAACATTGGCCGAGGGCCTGGGCTGGCGAGACATCCTTGAAGGTGTGGAAATCCAGACTGTTGACCACGAGCTCCTGCACCAGCTCGGCGAAGATTTCCATCGACGGGCTGCTGAAATACGCGGTCATCGTCTGCTGATTGCTCCAGAAACCGCAGACCATCCACAACTCGGGATCACACTGCGAATGCTGCAAGGCAAAGCTCAGGCAACCGGGCGCGGCGCGGGACGGTTCGATCAATGCGCTCAGGCGCACACCGAGTTCCGCCGAGCGCCCGGCGCGCGCTCGAACCAAGGCCATATGACTGACGGGAATCTGCTTGGACATGTTCAACCCTCCCAGGGAGTCGCGTGGCAGCCGGGGACGGGCTGCGACAGGATCCAAGATTAAGGGGCGAGCGCCAGGGGCCGTTAGTCGATTCCTGCCGTCGCGTTGCACAATCCTGCGAGACTGCGCGTTGTCGCTGCAACCGTCTGCAAAACCTCGTCACATGGCTGTCACATGCGTTTCAAGCAAGTTCCAGGCTCTGCGTCCCGCTATGGGCGGGAACATGAGCAACACCGCGCAGAATCAGGCAAGCATTTCGCAGAATGTGTCTACCGTTCACGCTTGCACAAACATATGCTCTGCTCCACTCCACATCCCTTGCCGAGGATGCCGTGCATGACGTCATTCGATCCGATTCAAGCCCCACTCGACGCCGACATGGAAAAGCAACGCGCTGAACTGGCGGCGATCATTCGCCGCAACACCACGGACGATGGCAGTTACGCCACGGCCATCGGCTCGCTGTTCATGTCGCGCCACACAAAGTCCCACGACTTCGCCCCGGTGCTGGCACAACCCGCCCTGTGCATCATGGCTCAGGGTCGCAAAGAGGTGCGACTGGTCGACGAGTTCTTCAATTACGATCCGCTCAATTATCTGGTGGTCTCGGTCTCGATGCCGCTGAGCGGGCGCGTGGTCAACGTGTCGCCGCAAGATCCGATCCTCGCCGTGCGTCTGGACATCGACCCGGCTGAGATCACCGCACTGATCGCCGACGCCGGCCCGCTCGGTGTACCGACCCGGCCGACCGGACGCGGTTTGTACGTTGAAAAAATCGACAGTGCGATGCTCGACGCGGTGCTGCGTCTGGCCCGTTTGCTGGATGCGCCGAAAGACATCGCCATGCTCGCGCCGCTGATCCGTCGGGAGATTCTCTATCGCCTGCTGCGCAGCCCGCAGGGCCATCGACTGTATGAAATCGCGATTGCCAACAGTCAGAGCCACCGCATCAGCCAGGCCATCAAATGGCTTAACGGCAACTTCGAGCAACCGCTGCGCATTGACGATCTGGCCAAGGAAGTGAACCTCAGCGTGTCGACACTGCATCATCGTTTCAAAGCGATGACGGCGATGAGCCCGCTGCAGTATCAGAAGCAATTGCGCCTGCAAGAGGCGCGGCGTCTGATGCTGGCCGAAGGGCTGGAAGCGTCGGCGGCAGGGTATCGCGTGGGGTATGAAAGCCCCTCACAGTTCAGCCGCGAGTACAGCCGTTTGTTCGGCGCGCCGCCGTTGCGGGATCTGGCGCGGTTGCGGCAGTCGGTCTGATCCAGACTTTTTACTGTGTTCGCTGCCCTCATCGCCAGCAGCCTGGCTTCCACAGTGGTGGTGTCCACAACATCTGTGTTCACTACGAACCCCCGTGGGAGCCTGCTAGCGATGGCGTCAGTCCGGGCCACTCAATTTCAGAGCGCCCGGATCACATGCTTGATTTCCTGAAACGCCGACAAGCCCCACGGCCCCAATTCGCGGCCGATGCTGCTCTGCTTGTAACCGCCCCACGCCGTCTGCGGGAAGATCACCTGCGGCGCGTTGAGCCACACAAGGCCCGCCTGCAGAGCCTTGGCGACCCGGTCGGCGGTCTCGGCGTTACGCGTCACCACACTGGCGACCAGCCCGAACTGGCTGTCGTTGGCCAGGGCAATCGCCTCGGCTTCGCTGCTGAAACGGCGCACGCACAGCACCGGGCCGAAAATCTCTTCGCACCACAGCGCACTGTCGAGGGGCACGTCAGTGAAGATCGTCGGCTGTAAAAAATAGCCGCGCGGCAGATCCGCCGGACGGTTACCACCGCACACCAGCTTCGCCCCGGCACTCAACCCACGGTCGATGTGGCCGAGCACACGCTGATACTGCGCCTGATTGACCAGTGCGCCCATTTCCACGTCCGGATCGAACGGTTCGGCCACGCGGATTTTTTCCGCGCGGGCCTTCAGGCGCACGAGAAACGCGTCCGCCAATTCATCGGCAACCAACACCCGGCTGGTGGCCGAGCACATCTGCCCGGCGTTGAAGAAACCGCCGCCACAGGCCAGTTCCACCGCCAAATCAAGATCAGCGTCTTCGAGCACCAGCAGCGAAGATTTACCGCCCAGTTCCAGGCTCACGCCCTTCACACTCTCGGCGGCGCGCTGCATCACTTGCACACCGACAGCGTTGCTACCGGTGAAGGAAATCCTGGCGATACGCGGATCCGCCGACAGCGGCGCCCCCACGGCCATACCGGTACCGCAGACCACGTTGAAGACGCCTTTGGGCAGGCCCGATTCAGCGATGATTGCCGCCAGTTCCAACTCGGGCAACGGCGTGACTTCCGACGGTTTGAGCACCACACAGCAACCGGCGGCCAGGGCCGGGGCGAGCTTCCATGCGGTGGTGACCATGGGAAAATTCCACGGCACGATCAGCCCGACCACACCGCACGGTTCGCGGCGCAGACGTGCGCTGAAATCATCGCTGGGCAGCGGCACCTCCGTGTCTTGTTGCGCGTCGAGGCCCTCGGCCAGTTCCGCGTAATACTCGAAGGTGGCGATCACGTCGTCGACATCGATGCCCGCTTCGAATTGCGGTTTGCCGTTGTTGCTCGATTGCAACTTCATCAAGTCCTCGCGGCCATTGCGCACGCCGTTGGCGATGTTGCGCAGGATCGCGCCGCGTTCGGCCCCCGTGGTGGTCGACCAATCCTTGAAGGCTTCGGCGGCCACGGTCACCGCGTGATCGACGGCCCGCTCATCACCGCCATTGACCGTGGTCAGCAGCGCTTCGGTGGCCGGGTTGATCACGCGCAAATGCTCGCGACCGGCCGACCATTGGCCGTTGATGTAGAGGCCGTCGAGTGTGGTTGGAAAACTCATCATTTGGCCACCGCCTGCATCCATTGATGCTGGTCGATTTCGATCACGCTCGGCCCCTGACGATCCGTCGCGGCGCGCAGCGCACCACGCAATTGCTCAACCGAGCTGATCGCCTCGGCCGCGCAACCCAGCGCCTTGGCCACGCCAATGAAGTCCGGGGCGTAGATGTCGACGCCGACCGGTTCGATGGCGCGGTTGACCATGTATTTTTTGATTTCTTCGTAACCCTGGTTATTCCACAGCAAGACGATCACTGGCGTGCGCGCTTCGACGGCGCTGGCCAGTTCCGGCAGGGTAAATTGCAAACCGCCGTCGCCGATCAGGCACACCACTGGCGGGCGCGCACCGTTGTCGCAGTGGCCGCCAAGCCACGCACCGATGGCTGCCGGCAAAGCGTAACCGAGGGTGCCGTAACCGGTCGACGAGTTGAACCAGCGGCGTGGACGCTCCGGGTTGAAGGTCAGGTTGCCGGTGTACACCGGTTGCGTGGAGTCGCCGACGAACACCGCGTCCGGCAATTCGTCCAGGACCGTTTCGAGGAAACGCGTCTGGGCCAGGGTCGGGGCATCCCAGGTCGCGGCCAGATCATCACGCAGACGTGCCGCACGCATCTGGCCCCAATCGTTGCGGCGCTCGGCCAATGGTTTGTGCGACAACGCACTGAGCAGCGCCTGTGCCGCGTTGCGCGAATCGGCGACCAACGCGAGATGCGGCGGGTAGTTGCGCACCGTCTGATCAGCATCGATATCAACGCGCAGCAGCTTGCCGGGAATCTCAAAACCGCCGGCGAACGTGACGTCGTAATCGGTCTCGGCCAGTTCGGTGCCGATCGCCAGCACCACATCGGCATCGGCGACCAGTGCACGAGTGGCAACCAGGCTTTGCGTCGAGCCAATCAACAGCGGATGACTGGACGCCAGCATGCCTTTGGCGTTGATGGTCAGTGCCACGGGCGCGTCGAGCAACTCGGCCAGTTCGGTGAGTTCAGCGGCAGCATCAATGGCACCGCCTCCAGCAAGAATCAACGGACGCTGGGCGCCGGCCAGCAACTCGGTCATGCGGCTCACGGCGGCCGGCGCAGCGCCGGCCCGGTCGATGTTGACCGGGACGCTGAGGAGCAATTCATCAGCCTCCTCAACCAGCACGTCCAACGGGATTTCGATATGCACCGGACGCGGTCGCCCGGCCTGAAACAGCGCAAAGGCGCGCGCCAGCACCACCGGCAACTCAGCGGCCGACATCAGCGTGTGGGAGAACGCCGCGACGCCCGCGACCAATGCGCTCTGGTTCGGCAACTCGTGGAGCTTGCCACGCCCGCCTCCCAACTGGCTGCGCGACTGCACGCTGGAGATCACCAGCATCGGTATCGAATCGGCGTAAGCCTGGCCCATCGCCGTGGTGATGTTGGTCATGCCGGGGCCGGTGATGATGAAGCACACGCCCGGTTTGCCACTGGTGCGCGCATAGCCGTCGGCCATGAACCCGGCGCCCTGCTCATGCCGTGGCGTGACGTGGTTGATGCTCGAACGGGCCAGCCCGCGATACAGCTCCACGGTGTGTACCCCGGGAATGCCAAACACCTGCTCGACCCCGTAATCCTCGAGTAACTTGACCAGTACTTCGCCACACGTCGCCATGTCGATTGCCCTTTATATTCAGTTGAAACACAGGGCCCTGGGTGGGAGCGGGCCGTGGAATGGGCTCATTGAACGGGCAGCAGGTAGCGGCAACAATCGATTAAAAGTCATACTAGCCATGTCCTCACGTCATACCTTGGATCCCAATGAAGCGATTGCCTCCCCTGCCCGCCCTGCACACCTTTCTGATCACCGCGCAGTGCTGCAACTTCACCCGGGCGGCCGAGCAGTTGCACATCACCCAGGGGGCCGTGAGCCGACAGATCGCCGGGCTTGAGGATCATCTGGGTTATGAGCTGTTCATTCGTCAGGCGCGTGGCCTGGCGCTGACGAGTGAAGGTCGCGAATGGCTGCCACGGGTGGAGAAAATCTTCGGCCTGATCAGCGAAGGTACCGAGCAGATCGGTCTCAAGCGCCAAACCCTGCAAATCAAGGCGCCAAGTTGCGTGATGCGCTGGCTGGTACCGCGTCTGCTGCAATGGCAGAGGGAACGCCCTGACGTGCCGGTCAAACTGACCACCACGCTGGCCCATGGCGTGGACTTCCAGCGCGAGCCATTCGATGCGGCGGTGATTTACGGAGCGCCGCCGGACAACTCCTCCACAGCCCTGCATCTGTTTGATGAGCAACTGACACCGGTCTGTTCGCCCGCGTTGTTGAAAGGCCCGCCGGCGTTATCCGCACCGTCCGATCTGCAACAACATCTGCTGCTGCATCCGACCGCAGACACTCAGGACTGGACCGTGTGGTTGACGGCCGCCCATCTGCAATTGAGCAATGTGAACATGGGCCAGCATTTCGAGACGCTGGATCAGGCGATGTCGATGGCGTCCCACGGGACGGGTGTGGCGATCGGGGATTGGTCGCTGATCGGCGATGACTTGCGTGCCGGACGACTGGTGATGCCGTTCGAGCTGAAGGTGAAGACGGGGCTGGCGTATTACGTGGTGTTGCCGCAAGGCGGGGAGCCATCACCGAAGCTGGAAGAACTGATGATCTGGCTGGTGGAGCAGGCCCACACCCGCTGAACACCCTAATCGAATGTACAAGCGGGCTTGTTCGCGAAAGCGGTGTATCGGTCACCCATCAGGTTGACTGATACTCCCTCTTCGCGAGCAAGCCCGCTCTCACATTTGTTCTGCGCTGTTGCTTAGTAACCGACCGTAAACCGCTGACGCGAATGCTTCGGCGCCTCAACTTCGTCGATCAGCGCAATCGCGTAATCGGCAAACGTGATCCAGCTGCGACCTTCGGCACTCACCAGCAAGTGATCCTTGCCGACCCGGAATGTGCCGGTGCGCTCACCTTCGACAAACTCCGCCGACGGCGACAGGAACGTCCAGTCCAGTTCCGTCTCCTGACGCAGCGCATCCAGAAACGCGGCACCGGCGCTGGCTTCGACTTTGTACTCTGCCGGAAAACCAGCGCTGTCGATCACCCGCGTGTCGTCCGGCAGCAATAGCGAACCGGCACCGCCAACCACCAGCAGACGCTTCACCCCCGCCTGCTTCACCGGCCCGACAATCGCGCGGGCCGGCACCGTGGTGAAGTGCGCGGCGGTGATCACCACGTCGTGACCGGCAACGGCATCTTGCAGCGCCGCCGAATCCAGCACATCGACATTCTGGCTGGCCACACCCGCACGGGTTCCGATCTTCGAGGTATCGCGAGCGATGGCGGTGACGCTGTGGCCGCGGCGCAGGGCTTCTTCCAGCAATTGGCTACCGGCACGACCGGTGGCACCAATGATTGCGATCTTGCTCATGACATTCTCCAGTTGGCTTGAGAGTGCTGCGTTTTCAGAATCGGGTTACCACTGCATCTCGCCCTTGGCGACTTTGGCGCTCAGCGCCAGCGAGCTTTCTTCACCCAGTTTCGGGTAGCGCTTTTTCATCGCGGCGATCAATGCGGTGGAGTCTTTGGCCTTGGCGGTTTCTGTGTCGAAAGCCTTAATGTAGTCGGCGGTGAATTTCACGCTGGCCAACGAACGGCTGCTGTCACCGAGGTAGTGACCCGGCACCACGATTTTCGGCTTCAGGGTTTGAATCGAATGCAGGGTCTGCAGCCAGTCGGCGTGGGATTGCGCGGTCTGGGTGTCGGCCATCCAGACGTGGATGTTCTCGGCGACAACCACACCACCGACCACAGCCTTGAGCGACGGAATCCACACAAAGCTGCGATCCGGTTGCTTGCCGTCCAGCCCGATCACCTGCAATTTCTGCCCTTCCAGCATCAGGCTGTCGCCCTTGAGCACGCCCGGCACAATGGTTTTGGCCGGTACGTCGGCGCCCATTTTCGGCCCCCAGAACGCGAGTTTGCCGGCGACGGTTTGATTGATGTGATCGACAGTCGGCTGCGAAGCCAGCACCTTGGCGTCAGGAAAGGCTTTGGTCAGGGTATCGAGGCCGAAGTAGTAATCCGGATCACCGTGGCTGATGTAAATGGTGGTGAGTTTTTTACCGCTGGCGCGGATCTTTTCGACGACTTGCTCGGCCTGGGATTTACCAAACTGCGCGTCGACCAGGATCGCGTCCTTTTCGCCACTGACCAGTACCGAAGTCACCGGGAAAATGGCTTGGGTGCCAGGATTGTAGACATCGAGGGTCAGGTTGGCAGCAGCGGCATGCGCGGCGAAACCGAGGGTGGCAGTGGCAAGCAAAACGCGTTTGAGAGTGGTGAAACCGATCATCTGTTGCTCCGGTGTCCGAATGCCGTGTCTGGCGATGGGACAGAGCTTAGTTGCATGAGTCAGTACAAAAAATGCGATGCTTGGACATAGTTTGTTTCTGAAAGCGGGCAAATCATGGATCGTCTCCAAGCAATGCGGGTGTTCGTCACAGTGGTGGATCTGGGCAGCCAGTCAGCGGCGGCCGATCATCTGGACCTTTCACGCCCGGTGGTTTCACGTTATCTGGCGGAACTGGAGGACTGGGTCGGCGCACGCCTGATGCACCGCACCACGCGCAAGTTGAGCCTGACCGCCGCCGGCAGTGAAATCCTGCCGCGCTGCCGGCAGATGATCGAGCTGTCGACTGACATGCAGGCCGCTGTCAGCGAGCCCCACGATGCACCGCGCGGGTTGCTGCGGATCAGCGTCAGCACCTCGTTCGGCCAGGCACAACTGGCCGACGCGATGGCCGCCTACGTCAAGCGCTACCCCGGTGTCAGCATCGATATGCAGATGCTCGACCGCACGGTGAATCTGGTGGATGAGCGTATCGATCTGGCGATCCGCACCAGCAATGATCTGGACCCGAACCTGATTGCCCGGCGCCTGACCGTTTGCCGTTCGGTGGTCTGCGCGGCTCCCGCGTATCTTCAGGAACATCCGGCGCCGCAACGGGTGGAAGAGTTGAGTCAACACAACTGCCTGACCCACTCGTATTTCGGCAAGAGCCTGTGGCATTTCCAAGAGGATGGCGAACCGGTGTCGGTGCCGGTACAGGGCAACATCAGCGCCAACGAGGCCAGCACATTGTTGCGCGCGACGCTGGCCGGCGCGGGGGTGGCGATGCTGCCGACCTATCAGGCCGGGGTGCATATTCATGCCGGAGAGTTGATTCGCTTGTTGCCCCACGCCGAACCGCGGCAGATGAACATCTACGCGGTCTATGCCTCACGCAAGCACATGCCGGCGGCGCTGCGCAGCATGCTGGATTTTCTGGTACTCAGATTCCCAGAAAACCCGACGTGGGATATCGACCTGTAACCCCGGTCATAACGGCTCTGAATGTCACGCTAGATGCGCAAACGCTGACGCTGGCAAGTCGTCACCGCTGACCTATGCTCAAAGTAGTACCCAAGGGTATACGTTCAGAGGTCAGACACCATGAACATCAAAACAAGAAGATACCTCGCGATTTTCATCACCTGCGCCGCCACACTGGCGTTGTACGGCACTGCAGCCTGGCGGGTCGAGCAACTGCGACAACTGCCTCGCGAATACGCCAGTTGCAACCTGGAGCACTGCATTCCACACAATGCCACGCTGAATGCGTTGCGTTGATGTAACAACGCGCAAACGCGGCCTGCTCCCACAGAGGGATTGAGGTGTTTACAGGTTTACTGCTCGGCCTTCAGGCGGTCGCGGAAAGCCTTTGGCGAAATCCCCACCCGGCGCCGGAACAGGCGCGTGAAGTTGGTCGGATCGGAAAACCCCAACAACTCCGACATCTCGTAAATCGTCATGCTGGTGTACGTCAGCAAGCGCTTGGCTTCCAGTAACTGGCGCTCGTGCATGATCTGCAACGCCGGCTGCCCCGCCAGTTCACGGCAAGTGCCATTAAGGTGTGACACCGAAATCCCCAACCGATGCGCCAGGTCTTCGACCTTCACATGCTGGCGATACGTCTCTTCCACCAATTGAATAAAACCGTTGAGGTATTCACGCTGGCGCTGCGGCCGCTGGCTGGCGTTATGGCGCACGATCGCCTGACGACTGACCCAGACCATAATCACGCTGACCAGCGAATGCATGAGCATTTCCCGCGCCGGTTGGTGGCCGTTGTACTCGGCCTGCAACGCAGTAAACAGGCTGTTCAGGTAATCGCCGTCCTTGCCCGCCGAATAGCTTTCAGCCAGGGCCAGAGCGTGTACCGAATCGCCCAGTTGCGCCTGCAAATGATGGATCAGCGGCGTGGCGAGGGTGACGATAAATCCTTCGACGTCCTCGGAAAAACGGAAGCCGTGCACCGACAGCGGTGGCAGCACCTGAATCGCGGGCGTGTGCAGTTGTGTGCGCTGACCTTCGATTTCAAGCTCTGCCTGACCTTTGAAGACGAAGAGCAATTGGCACAAATCGGCGTGGCGGTGGGGTTTGATTTCCCATTGATGTTCGCGACTGCGTGAAGAAATGGTTTCACAGTGCAGCAAGTCAGGGGTTGGCCAGTCCAGGCTTTCACCGTAGAGCTTGAACACCGGAATCGAAGGCAGCTCAGGCTTGTTCATCACTTCAATCCAGGCCTCGGGGTTGTGGGCGATAATCGCACCGATTGGCAGAATGTACAGGCATCGGCTCAGTTTTCACCTTCAATTGACAGACCCGCAAGGGAAAAATGCAAGCACTCGATCCATAAAAATCATTCAACGGTCTTGGCCGTGTGAAGCTTGCGAGTCATAAAAACAATGAAAACGCTGAAAACCCAAGTCGCCATCATCGGCGCCGGTCCATCCGGATTGCTCCTCGGCCAGTTGCTGCACAACGCTGGCATCGACACCCTCATCCTCGAACGCCAGACACCCGATTATGTACTCGGCAGAATCCGCGCCGGCGTGCTTGAACAAGGCATGGTAGAGCTGTTGCGCCAGGCGGGCGTGAGTCAACGGATGGACGCCGAAGGTCTGGTTCACGGCGGTTTCGATCTGGCGCTGGACGGGCGCCAGGTGCACATCGATCTGCACGCGTTGACCGGCGGCAAAACCGTGATGATCTACGGCCAGACCGAAGTCACCCGCGACCTGATGGCCGCTCGTCGGGACGCGGGCGCACCGACGATTTATCAGGCGATCGATGTCGTTCCTCACGGCATGAAAACCGACGAAGCCTTTGTCACCTTTGAAAAGGACGGCGAAACCTGGCGCGTCGACTGCGACTACATCGCCGGTTGCGACGGTTTCCACGGCGTCGCCCGGCAGTCGATTCCGGCTGACAGCCTGAAGGTCTTCGAACGGGTTTATCCGTTTGGCTGGCTGGGAATTCTGGCCGACACGCCACCGGTGCATGAAGAACTGGTCTACGCCCGGCACGAACGCGGCTTCGCACTGTGCAGCATGCGTTCGGCAACTCGCACCCGTTATTACCTGCAAGTGCCGGCGGATGAAAACGTCGATGACTGGAGCGATCAGCGCTTCTGGGATGAACTGAAGTCCCGTCTGCCCGTGGCGCTTGCAGAAAACCTGGTCACTGGGCCGTCGATCGAGAAAAGCATCGCGCCGTTGCGCAGTTTTGTGGTCGAACCGATGCAATACGGACGGATGTTTCTGGTCGGCGATGCCGCGCACATCGTCCCGCCTACCGGCGCCAAGGGCTTGAATCTGGCCGCCAGCGATGTCAGCACACTGTTCAATATTCTGCTGAAGGTCTATCGCGAAGAACGCGTCGACCTGCTCGAGAAATATTCCGAAATCTGCCTGCGTCGGGTGTGGAAGGCCGAGCGGTTTTCCTGGTGGATGACGTCGATGCTGCATCGCTTCGACGATCACGATGATTTCAGCCAGCGCATCAGCGCCTCGGAACTGGACTACTTTGTCAGCTCGCAAGCAGGGCGAAAAACCATTGCAGAAAATTACGTCGGACTTCCTTACGAGGCTATCGAATAGCTTCCTACCGACTTACACTGGCGAGCCTCCCCGCTCGCCTGGCCATTTGCGGGACTCTCACTGCCCGCAGGTGTTGTTCGTGCCCCATCTCAATCATCCCGAAACGCCCAAACCGGCCATTCGCAGCGTGCTGGTCGCGCTGATGATGGCGATCTTTCTTGGCGCACTGGATCAGACCATCGTCGCCGTGTCGATGCCGGCCATTTCCGCCCAATTCAAAGACGTCAACCTGTTGGCCTGGGTGATTTCCGGGTACATGGTGGCGATGACCGTGGCGGTGCCGATCTACGGCAAGCTCGGTGATTTGTATGGCCGGCGCAAACTGATGCTGTTCGGCATGGGCCTGTTCACCCTCGCCTCATTGTTTTGCGGCATGGCGCAAAGCATGGAGCAACTGGTGCTGGCGCGGATTCTCCAGGGCATCGGGGCCGGCGGGATGATTTCGGTCAGTCAGGCGATCATCGGCGACATCGTGCCGCCACGCGAACGCGGACGCTATCAGGGTTACTTCAGCAGCATGTACGCGGTGGCCAGCGTCGCCGGGCCGGTGTTGGGCGGCTACATGACCGAGTACCTGTCGTGGCGCTGGGTGTTTCTGATCAACCTGCCGCTGGGCCTGGGTGCTTATTGGGTGGCGCGGCGTAACCTGCGCGGCCTGCCGATCCCGCAGCGCAAACCGATCATCGATTACCTCGGCACATTGCTGATGATCATTGGCCTGACCGCTCTGTTGCTCGGCATCACCCAGATCGGTCAGGGTCATTCGTGGCGCAGCAGCGAAGTGCTTGGGCTGTTCGCGTGTGCGGTGCTGGTGCTGGCGCTGTTTGTCTGGCATGAACGCCGCGCGCGTGAGCCCTTGCTGCCGATGCACCTGTTCGCCAACCGCAACGCCCTGCTGTGCTGGTGCACGATTTTCTTCACCAGTTTCCAGGCGATTTCGCTGATTGTGCTGATGCCGCTGCGTTTTCAAAGCGTCACCGGTGCCGGGGCCGACAGCGCCGCGTTGCACTTGCTGCCCTTGGCCATGGGGCTGCCAATCGGCGCCTACTTTGCCGGGCGTCGCACCTCAGTGACCGGTCGTTACAAACCGCAGATTCTGACCGGCGCGATGTTGATGCCGATCTCGATCCTGGGCATGGCCTTCAGTCCGCCAGAGGCCACGCTGCTCAGCGGCGTGTTCATGTTGCTCAGCGGGATTGCCGGCGGCATGCAGTTCCCTACCTCTCTGGTAGGCACGCAGAACTCGGTGGCGCAACGCGACATTGGCGTGGCCACCAGCACCACCAACCTGTTCCGCTCGCTCGGCGGCGCGGTGGGTGTGGCGCTGATGTCGGCGCTGTTGCTGGCATTGTTGCAGGACTCCAGTTTCGCCCACCTGGCGAGCAGTTCGCTGATGAGCGAGGGGCATTCGGGCAATGTGTTGCTTGATGGTTTGAACGCGGCGCCGGGTGATGCTCGAAACGCTTTGCGGGCGGAGCTTTCGGTGACCTTCCGGCATTTGCTGTGGGTCAGTGCGGCGGTGTCGCTGCTGGGGCTGACGGCGGCGATTGCGATGCCGAACAACTTGCTGCGCGGCAGAGAGCACGGCACCCAATAGCAGCCATGCCCACTCCCACAGGATCTGGCTGATCAAGGGCTGTAGTAACCGACCGCTACCAGAAAATGGCCGACCTTCTTCAGGTAGGCATGCTTGTCCTCGACCTTGCCGGTCACCGGGTTTTTCCAGCGGTATTCGTATTCGCCATCATCCTGTTTGGCAATCAGCGCCAGTATCGGCTCACCCACCGGTTTGCCTTCCGGGTCCTTGACCTTGCTGAAGTCGGTATTGATCAAGCGCAGATTGGTGCCGTGGGCGACATAGCGCCGGGTATCGAGGTCGACGACAAACACATACAGGTCATCCTGCAAATAGCCGCCCTTGAGCGAGTTGATCGCCGTCAATGTGCCCTTCTCGTCTTTGCCCAGATCGGTAGCCGCCTTGTTCAGCAACGCCATCGCCTGCTCCGCCGACGCCCGCGGCAGGTAATAACCGACCGCCAGAATCCGTTGGCCGATGCGCTGGTAAAACACATGCTTGCGCTCGACCTTGCCATCCGACCAGTTCTGCCAGCGGTACTCGGCTTGCTGGATGCCGTTGCCCTCGGGCACTTTCAAGGCATTTTTGAAGGCTTTCTGCAGATCCGGCCCGAGCACCTCGCTCACATCACGGCCGATCAACGCCGACGAGGGCCCGCCGCTGGCGAGCATGACGCCCTTGGTGTCGACCACAAACACATAGCGGTCCTTGTCGACAAACTCACCCTGGCGACTGAACGCGGCGAACGCCTTGTCGCCGTTGTCGTGGTAGTAGGCCAGTGCTTTTTCCAGCAAGGCGATGGCGGCCTGGCTGTCATCCTTGGCAGTGGTCGCGGCGTTGGCCTGGCCGAACCCGGCCAGGAGCATCACGCCGAGCCAGGCCACTTTATGCAAAAAACCCATAGCGCATCCCTCGTTCTTGTTGGTGTTTCAAGAGCGTAGACGGCTTGGGATGATGCAGGGACATTCAGAAGGTTTCTGGAGATTACACCGTGCTGTGGCGAGGGAACGTGCCCACTCGCCACACGTTTGATCAAGCTTTAAGGCCGGGCATTGATCTGCTGCTGCAAGTTCTGGATCTGCGCCTGAAGCGTGTTGATGTTGCGGGTCATCTGGCGACGGAACGCATCGAACTCAGCGGTATTGGCGGCACCTTGCGGTGCTGCCGGGCGGTTGTCCTGTTCGCTTTTGAGAACGACGATTTCCTGCTCCAGTCGATCAATTGCCGCGCTCGGATTGCCCTGTTTCTTCAGTGCGGCGATGTCCGCGCCGAGGCTCTTGAGCTGCGCATCGAAACCCTTGAGCTGGGCGTCGACCTTGCTGGTATCGGCCGGGGCGTTTTTCAGCGTGGTCAGCTCTGTACTCAGGGCTTTGACCTGTGCCTGTAACTGGCTGTTGGCGTTTTGTTGCTCGCTGGTCTGGGCGCTCATCTGTGCCAGACGCTTGTCCAGTTCACTGGTCTGGCCGGCAACGCCCTGCTGCTGTTTGCTCTGATCGAGCAACTTGCCTTCCAGTTGCTTGATCTGCAGCTTCAACGCTTCGCTGTCGCTGGTGACGTTGGATTGACTGGCGACGACCTTGCCGGAAATGTCCTGCAGGCGCCCCGCCGCTTCTTCGCTGATGCGCGCGAAGCTTTCCTGGGTTGCGACCAGTTGCTGCTCCATCAGCGAGATCTGCTGAAAACTCCACCAGGCAAGGCCGATGAAGGCGAAAAACAATGCGCCAACCAGCGCCCACAAAGGCCCGGTGCTTGCCGCTTTGACCTTGACCACGGGCGGTGTACGCGAGTGCACGGAGGTGCGGGCGGTGGTCGGAATGTCATCGTCGTCGAAAGTGTCGGCACGCAGGCTCGGTACATCATCGAAATCGTCGTGGGCATCATTACGCATGGACATTGAGGCAACCTTTGTGAAACGCGGTGATGGCAGATGGGGGCGAAGTATAAACCCCACAGCCGCAGGGATTGACCCTCAACCTGTAGTGCGGTTCATTGCCGGTCGGCCGATTCGTTTCAACGAATGTCCTGAGCTTTCCACCAACCGCAGAACTCGTCGAGGGCGGTCCACAGACTGACTTTCGGATCGTAGTCCAGATAATGCCGGGCGCGACTGATGTCGAGGGTGAAATTTTTGTTCATCACCTGCATCCCCAGCCGCGACAGCGTCGGCTCCGGACGTCCCGGCCAGAGCTTGCACGCCCCTTCATTGAGCGCGGCCACGCTGTAGGCCAGCCCGTAGGAGCGATACCGGGTGACCTCTGGGATCTCCATTTTGCGCATCACATAGTTGACCACATCCCACAGCGGCACCGGCGTACCGTTGCTGATGTTGTAGGCCTTGCCCAGCGCGGAACCGGCGGCCAGCAAACTGCTGAGCATGGCTTCGTTGAGGTTTTGCACGCTGGTGAAATCGACCTTGTTCAGGCCATTGCCAATGATCGCCAGACGGCCCTTGCGCTGCATGTTCAACAGGCGCGGGAAGATGCTCATGTCGCCGGCACCGGTGACGAAGCGCGGGCGCAGGGCGATGGTTTCCAGACCGAATTCCTGCGCGCCGAAAACCTTTTGCTCGGCCAGATATTTGGTCGCCGCGTAGTGATGCCTGAAGCGCTTTGGCACTTGTTCTTCGGTCAGGTTCAGGTGGTCGCGGCCATCGAAGTAGATCGACGGTGACGACAAATGCACCAGCCGTCGAACCCGTCGCTTCAGGCAGGCCTCGACAACGTTTTCAGTGATCTGCACGTTACCTTGATGAAAATCCTGATAGCGCCCCCACAGCCCGACGGCACCGGCGCAATGCACCACCGCTTCGACGTCGGTGCAGAGTTCGCGCACCAGATCCGGGTCAGTCAGATCACCAGGGACAAACTCGGCGCCACGGCGGACCAGGTGCTCGACGCTCTCGGCCCGGCGGCCGTTGACCCGCACATCCAGGCCCTGCTCCAGAGCGAAACGCGCAAAGCGTCCACCAATGAAGCCGCTTGCGCCGGTGACCAGAATTTTCATGTAAAGCTCCGCTGTCTTTCGATTTGCCTGATTCGTGTGTCTTGACGCTGGCCGTCAGTCCAACGGCACCAGCCATTGTGGCGAAGATCGCACCAATTGCTCGGTCAGCAAGCCCAGCAACTGACCGCCGTTGCGCCAATGATGCCAGTAGAGCGGCACGTCGATCGGTTTATCTGGCAACAGTTCGCGCAGTACACCGCGTTGCAATTGCTCACGCACTTGCAGTTCCGGCACCAGCCCCCAACCGAGCCCGGCTTCAGTCAGGCGGATAAAACCTTCAGAGGATGGGCACAAATGGTGCTCGAATCCCCCATCGACACCCAGTGATGCGAGATAGCGATGCTGAAGAAAATCATCCGGGCCGAACACCAGCGCCGGGGTGCGCGGCAGTTGTTCGGCACGCACGCCATCGGGGAAATGCCGGGCGATGAACGCCGGGCTGGCCAGCGCGCGATACCGCATGGCGCCGAGCAAGACGCTGCGGGCGCCGGCCACCGGCCGCTCGCTGGCGCAAACACACGCCGCCACTTCACCGGCGCGCATGCGTTTGAGGCCGACGGTCTGATCCTCCACCACCAGATCCAGCAACAAATGCTGTTCGGCACAGAAATCCCCCACGGCTTCAGCCCACCAGGTGGCGAGGCTGTCGGCATTGATCGCAATGCGCAGTCGCTCGGGTAAACCTTCTTCATCCAACGCCGGCACAAGGGTCTGCAAATCACGTTCAAGCAAACGTACCTGTTGCACATGGTTGAGCAGGCGCCGGCCAATTTCGGTCGGCGACGGCGGCGTACCGCGCACCAGCACGGGTTGGCCGACCCGCGCCTCAAGCAGTTTGATCCGCTGCGAGATCGCCGATTGCGACAGGCCCAGCACCTGCGCCGCGCGCTCGAATCCGGCTTGCTCGACCACGGCGGCCAAAGCAGACAGCAATTTGTAATCGAACATCATTTTTCCTAATGAGCGATCAGCATTATTGGTTTTTCTTATAACGCGTCCGACTGGAGAATAGCCAGCAAGCACTCTCTCTCAAGGACCTTTCCATGGCTGGCGAAACCTCACTCTCGACTCTGCTGCGCAGCATGAGCCCGCAGCTCAACGCCGGCGACTATGTGTTTTGCACCTTGCCCGACGGGCAACTGCCAATTGGCCTGGAGATTGTCGGCTGCTTTCGTGAACAAGAAGGTCTGACCGTGATTCTGCAACGCTCGCTGGCCGAACAGGCCGGCTTCAGTTTCGATTACGTGGCCGCGTGGATCACCCTCAACGTGCACTCGGCGCTCGAAGCCGTCGGCCTCACTGCCGCATTCGCCACCGCACTGGGCAAGGCCGGGATCAGTTGCAACGTGATCGCCGGTTACTACCACGATCACCTGTTTGTCGGTCAGGCCGACGCCGAACGCGCCATGCACGTGCTGCGCGATCTCGCAGCCAACGCGGAGTGAATTCTATGTGGCAAAGCTATGTGAACGGGTTGCTGGTGGCGTTGGGGCTGATCATGGCGATCGGCACCCAGAATGCTTTTGTGCTGGCACAAAGTCTGCGTCGTGAGCATCACTTGCCGGTCGCCGCACTCTGCGTTGCCTGCGACGCGCTGCTGGTGGCAGCCGGGGTGTTCGGCCTTGCCACTGTACTGGCACAAAACCCGACATTGCTGGCGGTGGCGCGCTGGGGTGGCGCGGTGTTCCTGATCTGGTACGGCAGCCAGGCGCTACGCCGGGCGTTCTCGAAACAGCGCCTGGATCAGAGCGAAAACCAGACCGTGCGCTCGCTGCGGGCAGTGATGCTCAGCGCCTTGGCAGTGACCTTGCTCAACCCGCACGTTTATCTGGATACCGTGTTGTTGATCGGCTCTCTTGGCGCCCAACAATCGGTGCCGGGCGCTTATGTGGTGGGCGCCGCCAGTGCGTCGTTGCTGTGGTTTTTCACGCTGGCGCTGGGGGCGGCATGGCTCGCGCCGTGGCTGGCCCGGCCGAGTACGTGGCGGATCCTCGATCTGCTGGTGGCGGTGATGATGTTCGCGGTGGCAGGACAATTGATACTCGCTCCGTGATTTATTCCAAAAGGCTCTGGAACCTCTATCCCACACAGTTGTTGCGTGGTTAAGCCGCAACCCCGGTGCTATGATCCGAACCCTGCGCCGCAAAGAGTAAAAACTCGTCGTCGCATTTCTGGCCGCCCGTGATCGGCCTTGCGCTCACCGCAACAGACCTGATTAGGAGAATCATCATGGCTTTCGAATTGCCGCCGCTGCCTTACGCACACGATGCCCTGCAGCCGCACATTTCCAAGGAAACCCTGGAATTTCACCACGACAAGCACCACAACACCTATGTCGTGAACCTGAACAACCTGGTGCCGGGCACCGAGTTCGAAGGCAAGACCCTGGAAGAAATCGTCAAGTCTTCCTCGGGCGGCATCTTCAACAACGCCGCTCAGGTCTGGAACCACACGTTCTACTGGAACTGCCTGGCGCCAAACGCCGGCGGTCAACCAACCGGCGCGCTGGCTGATGCAATCAACGCAGCCTTCGGTTCGTTCGACAAGTTCAAGGAAGAGTTCAGCAAAACCTCGATCGGCACCTTCGGTTCCGGCTGGGGCTGGCTGGTGAAAAAGGCTGACGGTTCCCTGGCACTGGCCAGCACCATCGGCGCCGGCAACCCGCTGACCAGCGGCGACACCCCGCTGCTGACTTGCGACGTTTGGGAACACGCTTACTACATCGACTACCGCAACGTTCGTCCCAAGTACGTCGAAGCGTTCTGGAACCTGGTCAACTGGAAGTTCGTCGCTGAGCAGTTCGAAGGCAAAACCTTCACCGCTTAAGCTGCGCGCCAGAGAAGAAACCCGGCTGATGCCGGGTTTAATGAGATGGTCAGCCTGACCGAGAAGCCCTGCAGGTTTACGCTTGCAGGGCTTTTCTCGTTTTCGGCGGAGGATCTCTCATGAATACGATAACGCTTCTCGGTATCGACATTGGCAAACACAGTTTCCACCTGCATGGCCAGGATGCCAAAGGTCATCAGGTATTGCGCAAGAAAACCAACCGCGGCCAATTGCTCAGCACATTGGCGCAGGTACCTGAGAACCTGGCATAAAAATCAGCTTTAGAGGCTGAGGGTTTTTTCAGGACAGTCGGGAGCGGCTACTCATCGAGGGTCGAGCGTTGTTGCAGCAACGCTCACAATGAGCCCGGATACATTAGCGCAAGCCAGCTTTACCGAAAACAGCCCATGAGGTTGCAGGAGATGGGCTGACCATACATTTTTATGCCTTTGATTCAGGCAGGAGATAGCGCTTTTCTCACATTTAATGCGGGCTGCCGCCACTTGCCGACCTTGCACAGAGGGCTAACATCAAAAAAGGAAAAAATGTCCCGCAACGCTCAAGTTGAGGGCCAAAACTACCGACACAGTACAAATAGGACTAATACTCTAGTCAGCAGCCTGTCGGCCCAGGCCCTGGGCAAATTTTTCTGGACCTGATTGTCCCTTTGACTGCCAACACCGGATTGCCAATACTCACGGCAACTTGACGCTACCCGCACGGAACAAGGAATAACCCTTTGAAGCTGGAACTCAAGAACAGCTTGTCGGTGAAGTTGCTCCGGGTCGTGCTCCTGTCGGCATTGATCGTGGGCGTGGTCTTGAGCTGCGCGCAAATTGTTTTCGATGCCTATAAAACACGCCAGGCCGTTGTCGGTGACGCCGAACGGATCCTCGACATGTTCCGCGACCCCTCCACTCAGGCTGTGTACAGCCTGGATCGGGAGATGGGCATGCAGGTGATCGAAGGCCTGTTCCAGGACGACGCCGTGCGCCAGGCCTCCATCGGCCATCCCAATGAAGCGATGCTCGCGCAAAAATCCCGTGAGTTGCAGCATTCCAACAGCCGCTGGCTGACCGACCTGATTCTGGGTCAGGAGCGCACCTTCACCACGCAACTGGTGGGTCGCGGTCCCTACAGCGAGTACTACGGCGACTTGAGCATCACCCTCGACACCGCGACCTATGGCGAGAGTTTTATCGTCAGTTCGGTGATCATTTTCATTTCCGGTGTATTGCGTGCCCTGGCCATGGGCCTGGTGCTTTATCTGGTCTATCACTGGCTGCTGACCAAACCGCTGTCGCGGATCATCGAGCATCTGACCGAAATCAACCCCGATCGCCCCAGCGAACACAAGATTCCGCAACTCAAGGGCCACGAGAAAAACGAACTGGGAGTCTGGATCAACACCGCCAACCAGTTGCTCGAATCCATCGAACGCAATACCCACCTGCGCCACGAAGCCGAGAACAGCCTGCTGCGCATGGCCCAATACGATTTCCTCACCGGTCTGCCGAACCGTCAGCAACTGCAGCAGCAACTGGACAAGATCCTCGTCGACGCCGGCAAACTGCAACGCCGCGTCGCGGTGTTGTGCGTGGGGCTGGATGATTTCAAAGGTATCAACGAACAGTTCAGCTACCAGACCGGCGATCAGTTGTTGCTGGCGTTGGCTGATCGCTTGCGCGCCCACAGCGGCCGCCTCGGTGCCCTCGCCCGTTTGGGTGGCGACCAGTTCGCCCTGGTGCAGGCCGATATCGAACAGCCTTATGAAGCGGCGGAGCTGGCACAAAGCATTCTTGATGATCTGGAGGCGCCGTTCGCCCTCGACGACCAGGAAATCCGCCTGCGTGCGACCATCGGCATCACCCTGTTCCCGGAGGACGGCGACAGCACCGAAAAGCTGTTGCAGAAGGCCGAACAGACCATGACCCTGGCCAAGACCCGCTCGCGCAATCGTTATCAGTTCTACATCGCCAGCGTCGACAGTGAGATGCGTCGCCGTCGCGAACTGGAAAAAGACCTGCGCGATGCCTTGCTGCGCGATCAGTTCTACCTCGTCTATCAACCGCAGATCAGCTACCGCGATCACCGTGTGGTTGGCGTCGAGGCGCTGATTCGCTGGCAACACCCTGAACACGGTCTGGTCCCGCCCGACCTGTTCATTCCGCTGGCCGAACAGAACGGTACGATCATCGCCATCGGAGAATGGGTGCTCGATCAGGCCTGCAAGCAATTGCGCGAATGGCACGATCAGGGCTTTGTCGACCTGCGCATGGCGGTCAACCTGTCCACCGTGCAACTGCACCACGCCGAATTGCCGCGAGTGGTTAACAATCTGCTGCAGATGTACCGCTTGCCACCGCGCAGTCTGGAGCTGGAAGTCACCGAAACCGGCCTGATGGAAGACATCAGCACCGCCGCCCAGCATTTGCTGAGCCTGCGCCGCTCCGGCGCGCTGATTGCCATCGACGACTTCGGCACTGGTTATTCATCGCTCAGTTATCTGAAAAGTCTGCCGCTGGACAAGATCAAGATCGACAAGAGCTTCGTCCAGGACCTGCTGGATGACGATGACGATGCGACCATCGTTCGCGCGATCATTCAACTGGGCAAGAGCCTGGGCATGCAGGTGATTGCCGAAGGCGTGGAAACCGCCGAGCAGGAGTCGTACATCATTTCCGAAGGCTGTCACGAAGGTCAGGGCTACCACTACAGCAAACCGCTACCGGCGCGCGAGTTGAGCGCCTACCTCAAGCAGGCGCAACGCAGCAACGCGGCCATCCTTTAAAAGATCGCAGTCTTCGGCAGCTCTCGTGAATCCCATTCGCCTGCAAGAGCTGCCGAGTGCCAAGAGGCTGCGATCGTTTGATCTCAATACACGAATAAGAAATATTTCCAGGCACATCCCTTTACAGATAATGCGAAAGATTTGCATTATGTCGCAGTTTTGCGCTCCCAGCGCGAGTCCACTCAACTACCGAAGCAGGATGTTCGCCATGATTCGTATGCCTCTGGCTACCGCCAGTCTGCTGGCCATCGCCATTTCCCTCGCCGGTTGCGGCGAAGGCAAAGACAAGCCCGCCGCCCCGACCACGCCGACTCCAGCCGCCAGCACCACTGCTCCTGCCGCCGCCGCTAAAATCGACGACGCCGCCGCCAAGGCTGTGGTCGCGCATTACGCCGACATGGTCTTCGCCGTTTACAGCGATGCCGAATCCACCGCGAAAACCCTGCAAACCGCCGTCGATGCGTTCCTTGCCAAGCCGAACGCCGACACCCTGAATGCCGCCAAGGCTGCCTGGGTCGCCGCGCGCGTTCCGTATCTGCAGAGTGAAGTGTTCCGCTTCGGCAACACCATCATCGACGACTGGGAAGGTCAGGTTAACGCCTGGCCACTGGACGAGGGTCTGATCGACTACGTCGACAAATCCTACGAACACGCACTGGGTAATCCGGGCGCCAGCGCCAACATCATCGCCAACACCGAAGTGCAGGTCGGCGAAGACAAGGTCGACGTGAAAGACATCACCCCGGAAAAACTCGCCAGCCTGAACGAGCTGGGCGGTTCCGAGGCCAACGTTGCCACCGGCTACCACGCCATCGAATTCCTGCTGTGGGGCCAGGACCTGAACGGTACCGGTCCTGGCGCGGGCAACCGCCCGGCTTCCGACTACCTGGAAGGCGCTGGCGCTACCGGCGGTCACAACGATCGTCGTCGTGCCTACCTCAAGTCCGTGACCCAACTGCTGGTCAGCGACTTGGAAGAAATGGTCGGTAACTGGAAGCCGAACGTGGCTGACAACTACCGCGCCACCCTGGAAGCCGAACCCGGCGAAAACGGCCTGCGCAAAATGCTCTTCGGTATGGGCAGCCTGTCCCTGGGCGAACTGGCGGGCGAGCGCATGAAGGTGTCCCTGGAAGCCAACTCCCCTGAAGACGAACAGGATTGCTTCAGCGACAACACCCACAACTCGCACTTCTACGATGCCAAAGGCGTTCGTAACGTTTACCTGGGCGAGTACACCCGTGTTGACGGCACCAAAATGACCGGCGCCAGCCTGTCGTCGCTGGTGGCCAAGGCTGACCCGGCTGCCGACACCGCGTTGAAAGCCGATCTGGCTGCGACCGAAGCCAAGATCCAGGTCATGGTCGACCACGCCAACAAGGGTGAGCACTACGACCAATTGATCGCCGCCGGCAATACCGCTGGCAACCAGATCGTGCGCGACGCCATCGCCTCGCTGGTCAAGCAGACCGGTTCGATCGAAGCCGCAGCCGGCAAGCTGGGCATCACCGACCTGAACCCGGACAGCGCTGATCACGAATTCTGATCACGCTTGTCTGACTGAAAAAGGCGACCTTCGCAGACTGTGTGAAAACACACTGATGGTGGTTTCAAGCAAACGCCCCGACTTGTTCGGGGCGTTTGCTTTTGTGCGGACGGCAGACGAAAAAGGGCGTTTCAGCCCATCAACGCCATCAACTGACGTGCGCCGAGCACGTTAATCGCTCTTTTCAGGTTATAGGCGTTCACCGCCAAGGCCATTTCGGCTCTCGCCCCCTCGAGCTGTCGCAGC
>NZ_CAXAON010000045.1:0-31617 GCF_963970495.1 Pseudomonas sp. EA_65y_Pfl2_P78
TCTTAAGTAATGCGGCTCTGCGTTCAGGTGAATAGTACGGCACGACCAGTCTCTTTCCGCCCCCGATATGCTTTTTTTGGAAAAACCGGAGAGGCGACAACTATCCTGACACCGGGGGGGGGGCGAGCTTGCTGGCGAAGACGGCTTACCAGCCACCGAATTTTCACTGAACACACCCAGTCCCCATGTAGGAGCTGCCGAAGGCTGCGATCTTTTGATCTGTTGCTCAACCGTAGCGAGGGAGCACTGAGTCTCAGCGAAGTGCCGTGCGTCAGGGGCAAAGCCTTTTGGTGTTTTTTTGCTGGGCCGGCACTCCGGCGTTTGAAAAAGGGATCCGCAGCAGCGGATATACACACAAAACCATTAAAGTGCAGACACAAAAACGCCCGGCATAAACCGGGCGTTCTGTATTGACTTGATTAGCGAGCGCGGTAAGTGATGCGCCCTTTGCTCAAGTCATAGGGCGTCAGCTCGACGCGCACTTTGTCACCGGTAAGAATACGAATGTAGTTCTTGCGCATCTTGCCGGAAATGTGCGCGGTTACGACGTGCCCATTTTCCAACTCCACACGAAACATGGTGTTGGGCAGGGTGTCGACGACAGTGCCTTCCATTTCGAAGCTGTCTTCTTTCGACATGCAGTAAAGCCCTCGGTATCCAATGAATGGCCCGGTGCAACTGCGCCAGGCAAAAGCGGCGTGCATTGTGCCCGAAAAATGGCGTTTACGCCAAGGGGTTTAGGGTTTGGGTTTAGTTCAGGATCACCCAGCGCTGATTAATCAGCAGTTCGATGGGGCGATACTGGGTCTTGTAGTTCATCTTTTTGCAGTTCTTGATCCAGTAACCCAGGTAAACCGCCTCAAGCCCCATGCGTTGGCTTTCGGCAATTTGCCACAGGATGGCGAAGCGGCCCAGGCTGCGGCGCTCTTCGGCGGGCTCGTAGAAGGTGTACACCGCTGACAAGCCGTTTGGTAGCAAATCGGTCACTGCCACCGCCAGCAACCGTCCGTCGAGACGAAATTCGTAAAAGCGCGAGAAGGGCAGGTCGCGAACCAGAAACGTGGAGAATTGATCGCGGCTCGGCGGATACATGTCGCCGTCAGCGTGACGCTGTTCGATGTAGCGCTGGTACAGGTCGAAATATTCTTCGCTGAATTTGGGTTTGGCCGGATGAACCTGCAAATCGGCGTTGCGCTTGAAAATGCGCTTTTGCTGACGATTGGGGGTGAACAGCGCCACCGGAATGCGTGCAGGCACGCACGCATTGCAATTCTGGCAATGGGGGCGATACAGATGATCGCCGCTGCGACGAAAGCCCATTTCCGACAGATCTGCGTAAACATGCACATCCATGGGCTGGCTCGGATCGAGAAACAGGGTCGTGGCCTGCTCCTCGGGCAGATAACTGCAAGAGTGGGGCTGAGTGGCATAGAACTTCAAACGCGCCAACTCGGTCATGATCAACCCTCGGGGTAAGCTGGTGAATTAAGTGTAAGCCACGCGCGCAAAAGTCGCTCAGCAAACCCAGGTCGCATCATTGGGCTGATCCAGATGCCGAGCCAGATATTCCGCGAATTCGTGGCGGGGAATCGCCCGGGCGCCAAGGCTGTGCAGATGATCGGTTGGCATCTGGCAGTCGATCAGCACAAAACCCGAGTCCTTCAGGTGCTGCACCAAGGTGGCAAAGCCATATTTGGAGGCGTTATCCGCGCGGCTGAACATCGATTCACCAAAAAACAGCTGTCCCATCGCCAAGCCATACAGGCCGCCGACCAGTTTGCCCTGATCCCGGACTTCCACTGAATGAGCGAAGCCGCGCCGATGCAATTCAATGTAGGCCTCCTGCATGGCTTCGGTGATCCAGGTGCCATCGGCATAGTCCCGTGGGGCGGCGCAGGCGTGGATCACCGCCTCAAAGTCCTGATCGAAGGTGACCTGGTAGCGTGCTTTGCGCAGTAATTTGCCGAGGCTGCGCGAGACATGCAGTTCGTCGGGAAATAGCACGGTGCGAGGGTCTGGTGACCACCAAAGAATAGGCTGGCCCTCGGAAAACCATGGGAAGCAGCCATGACGATAAGCCTGAATCAGGCGATCGGCGGACAGATCGCCGCCCGCGGCGAGCAGTCCATTGGGGTCGCGCATGGCCTTTTCCAGCGGCGGAAAAGTCAGGGAATTACGTTGTAACCAAGTCAGCATGGCATCCAGGCTTGCAGAAGGGGAGGGTGATGTGGGCTGTTAGCCCGCGCTAAAGTGTGCCGCTAAATGGCGCGAATGTCGTGCCGATCCTGCCTGACGTTTGCAGTGTTGCAACTTGGCAAGCTTGATGCGGTCGTAAGCGAGCGGCGTGGTCGGGCATGCAACAGGCTTGACGGGCAGTCAGTGACAGGTTGCGAGGTGTGGGTGGCAATGCTTCGCTATGTTCATCAAATACACCTCATAAGCCTTTGTCACAAAAGACAATGCATGCTCAAATTGAATCGCAGGTTCTGTACGCTTGGCTATGCTCAAACCTGGGCGTTGAAGCATGGCATCAGACGCACAAACCCGTACAATGCCGGGCTGTTACAGAATATTCGCTGCGTGCGATGCTTATGGCTGTGTTTATGAAAGCATCAGTGCAATGTTAAAAGTAGTCTCAGTTGTGCCCGTCAACTTTTCACCTGTCTGGATTGGGCAGTTTTTTATCGTCATTCAATAGATGGACGCGCCTTGGGCGCAGGAAAAGAAGCGTTTTGAAGAAATCCACCGAAGCACCAAAAACAGTCGTTCCGCTCTGGCGCCAGCAATTGCACTACCGGCTCAAGGAAGGTGCATTGATCGCCATCGGCGCTTTGTGCCTGTTCCTGATGATGGCCTTGCTGACCTACGGCAAGGACGATCCGGGCTGGAGCCACAACAGCAAGATCGACGACGTACAGAATTTCGGCGGCCCGGCGGGCTCTTACAGCGCCGATATCCTGTTCATGGTGCTCGGTTATTTTGCCTATATCTTCCCCTTGCTACTGGCGATCAAGGCCTATCAGATCTTCCGTCAGCGCCACGAGCAGTGGCAGTGGAGCGGCTGGCTGTTCTCCTGGCGGCTGATCGGTCTGGTGTTTCTGGTGTTGTCCGGCGCTGCGCTGGCACACATCCATTTTCACGCCGCGACCGGTCTGCCGGCCGGTGCCGGCGGTGCCTTGGGCGAGAGTCTCGGCGATCTGGCGAAGAATGCGCTGAATATCCAGGGCAGCACGCTGCTGTTCATCGCGCTGTTTCTGTTCGGCCTGACCGTCTTCACCGACTTGTCGTGGTTCAAGGTGATGGACATCACTGGCAAGATCACCCTCGACCTGTTCGAGCTGTTTCAGGGCGCGCTCAACCGCTGGTGGTCGGCGCGCACCGAACGCAAGCAACTGGTTGCACAACTGCGTGAAGTCGATGACCGAGTCCATGATGTCGTTGCTCCGACTGTCACCGACAAACGTGAGCAGGCCAAGGTCAAAGAGCGCTTGATCGAACGCGAGCAGGCCCTGAGCAAACACATGTCCGAGCGCGAGAAACAGGTGCCGCCGGTCATCGCGCCAGCCCCGGTCAAGGCGCCGGAGCCAAGCAAGCGTGTGCAGAAAGAGAAGCAGGCGCCGTTGTTCGTTGACAGCGCCGTGGAAGGCACTTTGCCGCCAATCTCGATCCTTGACCCGGCGGAAAAGAAACAACTCAATTACTCGCCGGAGTCCCTGGCTGCGGTCGGCCACCTTCTGGAGATCAAACTCAAGGAGTTCGGTGTCGAGGTGTCCGTGGATTCGATTCACCCGGGCCCGGTGATTACCCGTTATGAAATTCAGCCCGCCGCCGGCGTCAAGGTCAGCCGCATCGCCAACCTGGCGAAAGACCTTGCGCGCTCCCTGGCCGTGACCAGTGTGCGTGTTGTCGAAGTCATTCCGGGCAAGACCACGGTCGGTATCGAGATCCCGAACGAAGACCGGCAGATCGTGCGCTTCTCCGAAGTGCTGTCGACGCCTGAGTACGACAACTTCAAATCGCCGGTCACGTTGGCGTTGGGTCACGATATCGGCGGCAAACCGGTCATTACCGATCTGGCGAAGATGCCGCACTTGCTGGTAGCCGGTACCACCGGTTCCGGTAAGTCGGTGGGTGTGAACGCGATGATTCTGTCGATCCTGTTCAAGTCCGGCCCGGAAGACGCCAAACTGATCATGATCGACCCGAAAATGCTTGAGCTGTCGATCTACGAAGGCATTCCGCATTTGCTCTGCCCGGTGGTCACCGACATGAAGGACGCCGCCAATGCCCTGCGCTGGAGCGTCGCGGAGATGGAGCGTCGCTACAAGCTGATGGCGAAGATGGGCGTGCGTAACCTGTCCGGCTTCAACGCCAAGGTCAAGGAAGCGCAGGATGCCGGAGAGCCGTTGAGCGATCCGCTGTACAAGCGTGAAAGCATTCATGACGAAGCGCCGCTGCTGAGCAAGCTGCCGACCATCGTCGTGGTCGTCGATGAATTCGCCGACATGATGATGATCGTCGGCAAGAAGGTTGAGGAGTTGATTGCCCGGATCGCGCAGAAGGCGCGTGCCGCGGGTATTCACCTGATCCTTGCGACCCAGCGGCCGTCGGTGGACGTGATCACCGGTCTGATCAAGGCCAACATTCCGACGCGTATGGCGTTCCAGGTGTCGAGCAAGATCGACTCGCGGACCATCATCGACCAGGGCGGCGCCGAACAACTGCTTGGCCACGGTGACATGCTCTACATGCCACCGGGCACCAGCCTGCCTATTCGGGTTCACGGCGCGTTCGTTTCCGACGATGAAGTACACCGCGTGGTTGAAGCGTGGAAACTGCGCGGCGCACCGGAGTACAACGACGACATCCTCAACGGTGTCGAAGAGGCGGGCAGCGGCTTTGAGGGCAGCAGCGGTGGTGGCGACGGCGATGATCCGGAAGCCGATGCGCTATATGACGAAGCGGTTCAGTTCGTCCTCGAAAGCCGCCGCGCATCGATTTCCGCGGTGCAGCGCAAGCTGAAAATCGGCTACAACCGCGCCGCGCGAATGATCGAGGCTATGGAAATGGCCGGTGTCGTCACTTCAATGAACACCAATGGGTCGCGTGAAGTCCTGGCTCCGGGCCCGGTACGCGACTGATTCAGCGCCCCTGATGACTAACAAAAGGACGGTGCAATGATGCGCCGTCCCCTCCCAACGAGTATTCAAGAGGACTCCCATGCGTCTTATCCGCATGCTGTTGCCAGTACTGGCTTTGACCACACTCACGGCCCACGCCGATGACAAGGACGTGGCTCGTCTGACCCAATTGCTGGAAACCTCCAAGACCCTGACTGCTAACTTCTCGCAACTGACCCTCGACGGCAGCGGCACTCAGTTGCAGGAAACCACCGGTGACATGACCCTGCAGCGCCCGGGCCTGTTTTACTGGCACACCAATGCGCCGGCCGAGCAGACCATGGTCTCCGACGGCAAGAAAGTCACCCTGTGGGACCCGGATCTGGAACAGGCCACCATCAAGAAGCTCGACGAACGTCTGACCCAGACTCCAGCGCTGCTGCTGTCGGGTGACGTGTCGAAAATCAGCCAGAGCTTCGACATCTCGGCGAAAGAGGCGGGTGGCGTGATCGACTTCACCCTCAAGCCGAAAACCAAGGACACCCTGTTCGACAGCCTGCGTCTGTCGTTCCGCAACGGTCTGCTCAATGACATGCAACTGATCGACAGCGTTGGTCAGCGCACCAACATCCTGTTTACCGGGGTGAAGGCCAACGAAGCGGTGCCGGCGTCCAAGTTCAAGTTCGACATCCCGAAAGGTGCCGACGTCATTCAGGAATAAGCTCCCACAGGAGCAATCATCGGTCTCAAGATCTACTAGAGGTTTCAACGGTACGTGATGGATCTGTTTCGCAGTGCACCGATTGCCCAGCCGCTGGCCGCGCGTTTACGTGCGACCAATCTGGATGAGTATGTCGGTCAGGAGCACGTGCTCGCTCGCGGCAAGCCTCTGCGTGAGGCGCTGGAGCAGGGTGCCCTGCATTCGATGATCTTCTGGGGGCCGCCGGGCGTGGGCAAGACCACGCTGGCGCGGTTGCTCGCCGAAGTCTCGGACGCGCACTTCGAAACAGTCTCGGCAGTTCTCGCCGGGGTCAAAGAGATCCGTCAGGCTGTTGAAATCGCCAAGCAGCAGGCCGGCCAGTACGGCAAGCGCACGATTTTGTTCGTCGATGAAGTGCACCGCTTCAACAAGTCCCAGCAGGATGCATTTCTGCCGTACGTTGAAGACGGCACGCTGATTTTCATCGGCGCCACCACCGAAAACCCTTCGTTCGAACTGAACAACGCCTTGTTGTCGCGGGCTCGCGTCTACGTGCTGAAAAGCCTCGACGAGGCGGCGCTGCGCAAGCTTGTACACCGCGCGCTCAGCGAAGAGCGTGGCTTGGGCAAGCGCAACCTGACGTTGAGCGATGAAGGCTTCCAGATGCTGTTGTCCGCCGCCGATGGCGATGGGCGGCGGCTGCTTAATCTCCTGGAGAACGCTTCGGATCTGGCCGAAGACGACAGCGAGATCGGCATCGAACTCCTGCAAAGTCTGCTCGGTGACACCCGTCGTCGCTTCGACAAGGGCGGTGAGGCGTTCTATGACCAGATATCCGCGCTGCACAAATCAGTGCG
Organism: Pseudomonas sp. EA_65y_Pfl2_P78; assembly: GCF_963970495.1. Lineage (NCBI taxonomy): Bacteria > Pseudomonadati > Pseudomonadota > Gammaproteobacteria > Pseudomonadales > Pseudomonadaceae > Pseudomonas > Pseudomonas sp. EA_65y_Pfl2_P78. The sequence continues at coordinate 6,678 of NZ_CAXAON010000045.1, forward strand.
TGGTTCCAATCCGGATGGCGCGCTGTACTGGTTTGCACGGATGATCGACGGCGGTTGCGACCCGCTGTACCTGGCCCGGCGCGTGGTGCGCATGGCCAGCGAAGATATCGGCAATGCCGACCCGCGTGCCCTCAGCCTTTGCCTGGCGGCGTGGGAAGTGCAAGAACGCCTCGGCAGTCCGGAAGGCGAGTTGGCGGTGGCTCAGGCCATTACGTATCTGGCCTGCGCACCGAAAAGCAATGCGGTGTACATGGGCTTCAAAACCGCTTTGCGCGCGGCCGCTGAAAACGGCTCGCTGGAGGTGCCGCTGCATCTGCGCAACGCACCGACCAAGCTGATGAAACAACTGGGCTACGGCGACGAATACCGTTATGCCCATGACGAGCCGGACGCCTATGCGGCCGGCGAAGACTATTTCCCGGAAGAACTCGAGCCGATCCCCTTCTATCAGCCGGTGCCGCGTGGCCTGGAATTGAAGATCGGCGAGAAGCTCAATCACCTTGCCCAACTCGACCGTTTAAGCCCAAGACAGCGGAGAAAATAGTGATTCCATTGATAGTTGCGGTCTCCATCGGCGGGGCCGCCGGTACATTGTTGCGCTTTGTTACCGGCAATTGGATCAATGCCAATTGGCCGCGGCACTTCTATACCGCGACGCTGGCCGTTAATATCGTGGGCTGTCTGCTGATTGGCGTGTTGTACGGCCTGTTTTTGATCCGCCCGGACGTGCCGATTGAGTTGCGTGCCGGGTTGATCGTTGGCTTCCTGGGTGGGCTGACGACTTTTTCATCCTTTTCACTGGATACGGTGCGCCTGCTGGAAAGCGGGCAAGTGCCGCTGGCCCTGGGCTATGCGGCGCTCAGCGTATTCGGCGGGCTGCTCGCAACGTGGGCTGGCCTGTCTTTGACCAAACTTTGATAACGAGAAACCGACATGCTCGATTCCAAACTGTTACGTAGCAACCTTCAGGACGTAGCGGACCGCCTGGCTTCCCGTGGCTTTGCCCTGGATACCGCGCGCATCGAAGCGCTGGAAGAACAGCGCAAGACCGTCCAGACCCGCACCGAAGCATTGCAGGCTGAGCGTAACGCGCGTTCCAAATCCATCGGTCAGGCCAAACAGCGTGGCGAAGACATCGCACCGCTGATGGCGGACGTCGAGCGCATGGCGGGCGAACTGAGCGCCGGCAAAGTCGAGCTGGACGCAATTCAGACCGAACTGGACTCGATCCTGCTCGGTATCCCGAACCTGCCGCACGAATCCGTGCCGGTCGGCAAAGACGAAGATGACAACGTTGAAGTGCGCCGCTGGGGCACTCCGACCGCGTTCGATTTCCCGGTTCAGGACCACGTCGCCTTGGGCGAAAAGTTCGGCTGGCTGGACTTTGAAACCGCCGCCAAACTGTCCGGCGCACGTTTTGCCCTGCTGCGTGGCCCGATCGCCCGTCTGCACCGCGCACTGGCGCAGTTCATGATCAACCTGCACGTCAACGAGCACGGCTATGAAGAGGCTTACACGCCTTATCTGGTTCAGGCTCCGGCGCTGCAAGGTACCGGTCAATTGCCGAAGTTCGAAGAAGACCTGTTCAAGATCGCTCGCGAAGGCGAAGCCGATCTGTACCTGATCCCGACGGCGGAAGTGTCACTGACCAACATCGTCGCCGGCGAAATCGTCGATTCGAAACTGTTGCCGATCAAGTTCGTCGCCCATACCCCGTGCTTCCGTAGCGAGGCGGGTGCGTCGGGCCGTGACACCCGCGGCATGATCCGTCAGCACCAGTTCGACAAGGTTGAAATGGTCCAGATCGTTGAGCCGTCGACCTCGATGCAAGCGCTGGAAGGCCTGACCGCCAACGCCGAAAAAGTCCTGCAATTGCTCGGCCTGCCGTATCGCACCCTGGCGTTGTGCACCGGCGACATGGGCTTCAGCGCCGTCAAGACTTACGACCTGGAAGTGTGGATTCCGAGCCAGGACAAATACCGCGAAATCTCGTCGTGCTCCAACTGCGGCGATTTCCAGGCCCGTCGTATGCAAGCGCGGTTCCGCAATCCGGAAACCGGCAAGCCTGAACTGGTACACACCCTCAACGGTTCCGGTCTGGCTGTTGGCCGCACGCTGGTTGCCGTGCTGGAAAACTATCAGCAGGCCGACGGTTCGATCCGCGTGCCGGACGTGCTGAAGCCTTACATGGGTGGCCTTGAGGTCATCGGCTAAATGAAATATCTGCCGCTGTTTCACAACCTGCGCGGCAGTCGTGTGTTGGTCGTCGGCGGGGGGGAAATTGCCTTGCGCAAATCCCGCCTGCTGGCCGATGCCGGTGCGCAGCTGCGGGTGGTTGCACCTGAAATCGAAACACAGCTGCGTGAGCTGGTCGTGGCCAGCGGTGGCGAATGCCGGGTTCGCGGTTACGCGGAAGCGGATCTGGACGGTTGCGTGCTGATCATTGCCGCCACGGATGACGAAGCGCTCAACGCACAAGTCTCCACCGATGCCCATCGGCGTTGCGTGCCGGTCAACGTGGTCGACGCCCCGGCCTTGTGCAGCGTGATCTTCCCGGCGATCGTCGATCGCTCGCCGCTGATCGTTGCGATCTCCAGCGGCGGCGATGCGCCGGTGTTGGCCCGGTTGATCCGCGCCAAGATCGAAACCTGGATTCCGTCGACCTACGGACAACTGGCCGGTCTCGCCGCGCGTTTCCGTAATCAGGTCAAAAGCCTTTTTCCGGATGTGCAGCAGCGTCGCGGGTTCTGGGAAGACGTGTTTCAGGGGCCGATTGCCGACCGGCAACTGGCCGGGCAGGGCGCCGAGGCCGAGCGGCTGCTGCAAGCGAAGATCGATGGCGAGGCCGACGTCACCACGGGTGAGGTATATCTGGTGGGAGCAGGGCCGGGTGATCCCGATCTGCTGACCTTCCGTGCGCTGCGTCTGATGCAACAGGCTGACGTCGTGCTGTATGACCGTTTGGTCGCACCGGCCATTCTTGATCTGTGCCGTCGCGATGCCGAGCGGGTTTACGTCGGTAAGCGTCGCGCCGACCACGCCGTGCCGCAGGATCAGATCAACCAGCAATTGGTCGATCTGGCCAAGGCCGGCAAGCGAGTCGTGCGATTGAAGGGCGGTGATCCGTTTATCTTCGGCCGTGGCGGCGAAGAGATCGAGGAGCTGGCCGCGCACGGCATTCCATTCCAGGTCGTACCCGGTATCACGGCAGCCAGCGGTTGTGCGGCGTACGCCGGGATTCCACTGACCCATCGTGACTACGCGCAGTCAGTGCGCTTTGTCACCGGGCATTTGAAGGACGGATCCACCGATCTGCCGTGGGCCGACCTCGTCGCCCCGGCGCAGACGTTGGTGTTCTACATGGGCCTGGTGGGGTTGCCGGTGATTTGCGAGCAGTTGATCAAGCACGGTCGCTCGGCGGACACCCCGGCAGCGCTGATTCAGCAGGGCACCACGGTCAATCAGCGCGTCTTCACCGGCACGCTGGCTGACTTGCCGCGAATGGTGGCAGAGCATGAAGTGCATGCACCGACATTGGTGATCGTCGGTGAAGTGGTGCAACTGCGCGAGAAACTGGCGTGGTTTGAGGGCGCTCAGGCGCAGGTCTGAAGATCGCGTCGTCTCATTCGCGAGCAAGCTCGCTCCCGCATTGGATTTGTGAACGACACAGATCTAGTGTGGGAGCGAGTTTGCTCGCGAAGAGGCCCTCAAAAACACCGAATCAACTAACCCCTCTGCCACACCCCTTTCCCGCCCAACCGCGCCCGATCATGGGCCTCAGTGAAGTCCTGCTCTGGCCCCTTCGGCACAACCCCCGTCGGATTGATGGTCTTGTGACTGCCGTAGTAGTGATGTTTGATGTGCTGAAAATCCACCGTCTCGGCAATCCCCGGCCACTGATACAGCTCACGTAGCCAGTTCGACAGGTTCGGGTAGTCGGCAATCCGCCGCAGGTTGCACTTGAAGTGCCCGTGATAGACCGCATCAAAGCGAATCAACGTGGTGAACAAACGGATATCTGCTTCCGTCAGGTACTCGCCGGATAGATAGCGATTGGCACCGAGCACGCGTTCCAGATGATCCAGTTCTGCAAACACCTCATCGAACGCTTCTTCATAAGCTTGTTGCGACGTGGCAAACCCGGCGCGATATACGCCGTTGTTCACGGCGGGATAGATCCGTTCATTCAGCGCATCGATTTCACCGCGCAGTGGCGCTGGGTAGAAGTCCAGGTCGTTGGCGGTCAAACCATCGAAGGCGCTGTTGAACATGCGGATGATCTCCGCTGACTCGTTACTGACGATGCGCTTGAGTTTCTTGTCCCACAACACCGGCACCGTGACGCGACCGGTGTAGTCGGCGGTGTCAGCGGTGTAGCGCTGGTGCATGAAATCGAAGTGATCGAGCTTGTCACCGGTCGAGCCTAGCGACGTGTCGAAGGTCCAGCCGTTCTCCAGCATCAACCAACTGACTACCGAGACGTCGATCAGACTTTCCAGGCCTTTGAGTTTGCGCAGAATCAGCGTGCGATGCGCCCATGGACAGGCGAGGGAAACGTAGAGGTGATAGCGCCCGGCTTCGGCGGCAAAACCACCTTCACCGCTAGGGCCGGGCTTGCCGTCAGGGGTGACCCAGTGCCGGCGCTGCGCCTGTTCGCGCTGGAACGCGCCGTCCTTGGTGCTTTCGTACCACTTGTCCTGCCAAAGGCCATCCACTAATAAACCCATGTCCAAGGCTCCTGAAACCAATAATCGTTGGCGTCGAGTCTATTCCCATGAGTTCGAACAAAAAGCGCAAAGATCAGGCGCAAATGATCGGTTAAATCGATTTATCCCGCGCAGTCCAGTATTGCTCGGCGGTTTCGAACGCCTGCTCACGGCTCTGGCCGAGACCGCGCAGGGCGAGCGCCATGGTCGAGATCAACGCCATCTGCGGATAGCTGTCGACGACGTCGCCGCGCCACACGGCTTTCAAATGATCGACGTCCAGCGAGGCTGGTTTGACATGACGTTGCGCCGACATTTGCGGCCATTCCTCGTCCCAGCTCTCGCCGCCTGTGGTGCCGTACAGGTGACTGGTGGCATCCGGGTTGATCTCGATTTCGCCGCCATCACCCTTGACCACAATCGCCGTGTCACCGAGTAAACCACTGGCATCGCGGTGCACCGCCTGATAGCCCGGGTGAAAAATGCTTTGCAGCCCACAACGTGCGCCCAGCGGATTGAGAATCCGCGCCAGCGAGTGGATCGGTGAGCGCAGCCCCAACGTGTTGCGCAGGTCGATCATCTGTTGCAGTGGCGCCGCCCAGTCCACCAGCGGCATGAACGCCAGCCCGCCGTTGTCCAGTGCGACGGCGACCTGTTGCCAGTTGCGGCACAGCGGGATATTCAGTTCGCCCAGCACTTGCTCGCTGTACAGGCGTCCGGCGGTGTGCGCGCCGCCGCCGTGCATGAAGATGCGTATGCCGTTCTGCGCCAGGCACTTGGCCGCCAGCAGATACCACGGCAGATGACGTTTCTTGCCCGCGTAGGTCGGCCAGTCCAGGTCGACATTCAGCGCCGGCGCCTGCAATCGCTCACGCAGGGCCTCGGTGAAACCGGCCATTTCTTCGGCGCTTTCTTCCTTGTGCCGCAGCAACATCAGAAACGCGCCGAGCTGGGTGTCTTCGACCTTGTCGTCGAGCACCATGCCCATGGCTTCGCGGGCTTCCTCACGGGTCAGATCGCGGGCGCCGCGTTTACCCTTGCCCAGAATTCGCACAAATTGAGCGAACGGATGTTCGGCGGGTGTTTCGAGGGTGAGCGCTGGAAAGTCGGTCATAAGCAATTCGTCGGTTTGGGCAGGCCCGCCAGTTTCGCGGCGAGTTTGGCGGGGGTGCCTTTGAACAATCGGTTCAGGTACAGGCTGTTGCCTTTGTCCGGTCCGAGTTTTAACGCGGTGTATTTGATCAGCGGTCGAGTGGCCGGCGAGAGCTGGAATTCGGCATAGAAGCTGCGCAGCAGTTCGAGGATTTCCCAGTGTTCAGGCGTCAACTCGATGCCTTCGGCGGCGGCGAGGGCGGCGGCGACATCGTGAGACCAATCGCTCAGATCAACCAGAAAGCCGTCTTTGTCCAGATCGATGGCGCGATCGCCGAGGGTCATGGAATTCATAGCCAACTGTTGACCTTGTCGTGCTGGATCGACAGTTCGACGAAGGCCGGATAATCGATCGCTTGCGCCCAGTCCGGAACCTGCACAGCACGGGCCTGTGCGTCTTCGGCCAAGACGAAAAGCTTGATTTGACGGTTTTGCAGTGCAGTGAATGGCGCGGTGTTCGGTTGTAGTGCGTACACCGCGTCCCCCGACAACAGCAATGCATCGGCGCTGCCGATCACGCGCAGGCAACTGGTCAGGCGATCGTCGCCGAATGGTGAGTGAGACAACACATGCAAAGTCGACATCAGAGGGTGATCACCTGGTCGTAACGGTCAATAAGGGCGGTGATTTGCTCGGCAGCGAGCGGTTGTGCTTCGTCCAGCGATAGATCGGCGAGGCCACGGGAACTGGCGCTGTCGGCGCAGTAGAACAGCTCTTCGACGCCAAACATCGGCAACGCTTGCAGGTTGGCGCTCAGGTCTTTCTGTTGCAGCGCCTTGGCGTTTTGTCCAGCGGCCAATTGCAGCACGCCGTCATCGAGAAACAACAGGCCGATCGGCAGATCGAAAGCACCGCCCGCCAGCACGATATCCAGCGCTTCGCGGGCGCCGGGGCCGGACCACGGTGATTGGCGGCTGACGATCAACAAGGATTTGGCCATCTCACGCACCTCCGAAACAGATCAGGCGGTCAGCGTCTTGCACCGCGTCATGCAACTGGCCGAGGCCGGACAGTTCCCACGGCGCACTGACGGAGACGGCGCCGCGTTGATAGCGCTTGGCTTCTTCGTCGTTCAGCACCCCTCGGCGCAGGGCCGCGGCGATGCACACCACGCCGTCCAGTTGTTGCTCGCTGATGAAAGCGCGCCACTGCTTGGGCACGTCCAGTTCGTCCTGCGGGGTGACCAGCGCGTCGCAGGCGTTGTAGACGCCGTCCTGATAGAAAAACAGCCGGACAATCTCATGCCCGGCGGCCAGTGCGGCCTGCGCAAACAGCAGGGCACGGCGCGAGGAGGGCGCATGGGCGGCGGAAAACAGCGCAATGGCGAACTTCATGACGGACTCGATCAGCAAAACTGCGGCCATGATAAAGCTTTATCGGCGAGGCGGCTAAATCGATGTTGCCTGCTGGCGATAGCGAAGTGTCAGGCAAAAAACGCTGAGTCGTCAGCGCGGCATGTAACCCAATTGCCAGCGCCTGGGGATTTTCAGAGAGAGCAGCCCGATCATCGCGGCCAGCACACCGCTGACGAACATTGCCTTGAGTCCTAAATGATGTTCCAGCACCGCGCCCACAATTGCGCCGACAAACATCCCGCTCCACGGCACGAGTTGCACGCGCCAGCCACTGCGCCGCTCGCCGAGCAACCATCGGCCCAGACCGCGTCCAAACCGCGATAACGCGCCGGTGACATAGGTGAGCCCAACCGGTAGGCCGTTCACTTCTTCGACGGACGCGTTGAGCATGCCCATCGCAATGATCGCTGCGAGCAGCGCCGGCAGTTGCGTGTCAAACGGCCAGGCCGCCGACGCGCAGAGCAGGGTGGCGATGCAGAGCAGCAGCGGCAGCGCCCGGCGCCCGCCGAGACGCGCGACGAGTACGCCCAAGGCGTTACCGACAATGAACGTCACGACAAGAATCACCAGGCGCACGGTCAGCCCGATATCGCCATCACTGATCGCCACCGCCAGTCGGGTGGTGTTGCCGCTCATGAACGAAACGAAGTCGCCGCTGGCCATGAAGCCGATAGCGTCGGTCATCCCGGCCAGTACCGACAGGCTGGCAACCAGCGCCAGGCCCACACGCCCGCGCCATTTTTGCTTGTGCAGATGGCCGGGGCTGGCGCGGTGAGTCGAGGCGGATGGCAGCATCGGCGAAAGTGTCCTTGAGCGGCGGTTAGGGTTCTATGCCATACAGATCGCAGTATTCCAGCCATTCCATGCCGGCCATCTCCGCGACTTCACGATGCACTTCCAGACGCTGCGCCTGATACTCCTCAGGCGAATCGGCGGTCAGTTTCAAGGTCAGTTCCCAAGCGAACAAGCCAAGGCTTTCTGCCTCCTCTTCATAGGCTTCGTGCAGACGTTCTTCGCGAAACTGCGCTTGGGTTTCGCCTTTGGCCTGGGCCAGCAATGGATTGAGGTGGTCGAGGGTTTCGCGCAAATCAGGCCGCGCGTCGAGAAATAGTTTCAGGGCATGTTCATGTCGCTGGTCGGTAGGCGCCATGTGTTTTCCTTTGTGAGGCTGATGACCTTAGGTTGCCGTAGCTGACAGCGCATGTCGCGCTATAAATGCAGTAAAGCAGAACGATTTCTGCTGCTGCGATGATACAGTCCGCTTTTTTCTGAATGAGCGAACGCAATGCGAATTCTGATGGTAGCGCTGGCGGCGACGCTGCTGGCCGGTTGCGCGGGCTCCGCGATGAACGATGCTCGCACCAAAACCCCTTACAAGGTTTTGACTTCGGACAAGGCGGAGAAAGTAGTGGCTCAGTGCGTGCAATTCGGCTGGCAGGATGAAGCGGTTTTCGGCGTGGATGCCGCCGCGTATCTGGAATCGCGCCAGCAGGGTGGCACGACGGTTTATACCCGTTCGGCTGAGTCGTTTGTCGATGTGCTGACGGGGCCATCGGGCACGACGCTGAATTATTACGCGCAGAAGGACGATTTTGTCGCCAAGCGGCGTTTGGCGGCGTTGGCGACTTGTCTCTGATCGTGGGTTGAAGCGTCGCAAGCCCGCCCCACCTTTGAAATGCCTTTCAATGTGGGGCGGCTTGCTTACAAAAGCGCTACTGAATTCAATCTACAAGGCGCTTCTGGAAAAAGTGCCGCTTGTGCCCCAGCGGATAATCCGTAATCTCGCCACACTCGCTATAGCCCACTTTCTTGTAAAACTCAGGCGCCTGAAACGAGAAGGTGTCCAGCCAGATCCCCACGCAGTCTTTCTTGCGCGCAAGCTCTTCGGCCATCTGCATCAATTTTGAGCCGATGCCCTGACCGCGGCCCTCTTCCGGCACCGCCAACAGTTCAATGAACATCCACCGATAGAACGTGTGGCCATACAGGCCGCCAAGGATCGCGTCATGCTCGTCACGGACCAAAAGTGCAATGGGCTCCAGTGTCGAGGGGCCTGCTTTGGCGACGTTGTGGGCACGCAGCGGCGCCAGGATGGCGTTGCGTTGTTCTTCGTTCGGGTTCTCTGACAACTCGATGCGCAAGTTCATGCATGACTTCCTTGTGGAGTAAGGCGCCAGACTATCCTGCCTGGTGGTCGTGTTCCAAGCGTCAGTTTAAAACCGCTGGAACCACCGCTCCCGCGCCGGGGTCTAGCCATTTACAGCGTCATTCCAGCACGCGGTTGATGAGGACACCCCATGAACATTTTCGAAGCCCTTCGCGAGAGCCACGACCGCCAGCGCAGCTACGCCAAAGCCTTGGTCAAGACCAGTGGCGACAGCCCCGAGCGGGTCGAGGCCTACAAACAGCTCAAAGCCGAACTGCAAGCTCATGAAACGGCTGAAGAGCGACACTTCTACATCCCGCTGATGGAGTTCGACAACGGTGTCGATCTCAGCCGTCATGCCATTTCCGAGCACCATGAAATGGACGAAATGATGGAAGAACTGGACGAGACCGAGATGTCCAGTCCGGCATGGCTGGCGACGGCTAAAAAGCTCTCGGACAAGGTCCACCACCACCTTGAGGAAGAGGAGCAGAAGTTCTTCCAGATGGCCGGAAAGTTGCTCGACGAGAAACAGAAAGAGCAGCTCGCCGGGCAGTACGAAAAGGAGTTCCAGGCTCAACTGCCTTGAGTCGCAGATGCACGATTTTGTAACCTCGACGCGTACGCCTTTGGCTATGTGTCGAGTACGAGTCGCCACAATGCACTGTGTTTATATCCAGTGTTTCGGTCACTTTACCGATGATGCCCGGTCTGACTGCGACAAAACCGCCGATGGACAAAAAATCCGTCTCCGTTAGCTTGAAGGCCTCTCCTCGCAAAGGAGAGTTCTTAAATCAACGGAGTGAAAAACATGAATCAACCACAAGTACAAACCCAACTGCGACACGGTCGCGTCACTTCCCCGGCGAGCCGGGGTGCGGTCGCTATCGAGCAAGGACTGCTCGGTGCCTGGCAGGTCAATGAAATGGAAGGTGGCAAGAACTTCCCGGCACTGGCTGCCGGGCCGTTTCCGGCGCCCTACGAAACCGACTCTGACAGTGTCGCGCCACCTGCTGACGGCTACATTCTCAGCGGCGGCAAGACCGATCCCCGCGACTGCGTGAACTTCACCAACGACGAAATGAGCAAAAAGCTCGGTCGTCCGTTCGCCTGGCCGCTGCTCAATGTCACACCGGGGCAGACCCTGGAAATCAAGTGGGAATACACCGCGCCGCACACTACGCGTGGTTATCGCTGGCTGATCACCAAGGATGGCTGGGACTCGAACCAACGCATTACCCGCGCCCAACTGGAAGCGCAACCGTTCTTCGAAGACTTCTACACTCAGGTGCCGTATTACAGCCATTCGGCCGAGATGAAGGCCAAGGTTAACCACGAGGTAAAGCTTCCGACGAACAAGAAGGGGCATCACGTCATCGTACTGATGTGGATCGTCGCCAACACCGGCAACGCTTTCTATCAGGCCTTCGACGTCGACTTCAAATAACGGCGCAACGTCGCCAAACCCACGCGTTCTGAAGGATTAGAACATGTCAAAAATTGATTTTTCTCTGGTGCAAAACGCGGCGAGCGATGCTGCTGCGCTGATGCCGAGCATTGCCGGTAAAAAAATCCTCATGGGCTTCTGGCACAACTGGCCGGCGGGGCCGAGCGACGGGTATCGTCAGGGCCGATTCGCCAGCATCGCGCTGGAGGATGTACCCAAGGAATACAACGTGGTCGCCGTGGCCTTCATGAGGGGCAACGGTATCCCGACCTTCAAGCCATTCAACGTTTCCGATGCCGAGTTCCGCCGCCAGGTCGGCGTGCTCAACAGTCAAGGGCGGGCCGTCCTGATTTCCCTGGGTGGCGCCGATGCGCACATCGAGTTGCGCAGCGGTCAGGAGCAACCGCTGGCCAATGAAATCATCCGTCTGGTGGAAACCTACGGTTTTGATGGGCTGGACATCGATCTTGAACAGAGCGCGATTGATTTCGCTGCCAACAAGACGGTGCTGCCGGCAGCGCTGAAACTGGTCAAGGATCACTACGCCGGCCAAGGCAAGCACTTCATCATCAGCATGGCCCCGGAGTTCCCGTATCTCACCAGCACCGGCAAATACGTCGGCTACCTGCAAGCGCTGGAAGGCTACTACGACTTCATCGCCCCGCAGTTCTACAACCAGGGTGGCGACGGGGTCTGGGTGCCTGAGGCCAACAACGGTGCCGGTGCGTGGATCGCGCAGAACAACGACGCGCTCAAGGAGGACTTCCTGTATTACCTGACCGAAAGTCTGGTGACGGGGACTCGGGGATTCACGAAGATCGCGGCGGACAAATTCGTCATCGGTCTGCCGGCCAACGTCGATGCGGCGGCCACCGGTTATGTGATCGACAAAACCGTGGTGGGCAACGTGCTCAAACGGCTGGCCATCAAGGGGCATCCGATCAAGGGCCTCATGACTTGGTCGGTTAACTGGGACAACGGTGTGAGCAAGGACCGCGTGCCGTACAACTGGGAGTTCAGCCGGCGTTATGGGCCGCTGATTCACGGAACCCTTGCGAGTTAGTCGCAACTGAGTGAGCCCGGTAGCGCTGCCGGGCTTTTTTTGTTGCAGAGATTATTCGACCATGGCTGCCTACCGATGAAAAAAGGGATCAGGCGCCATGTCTACCACCGCCGAGCGGGTCAATATCATCGACACTCAGGTGTTGTCCCACGACTGGTATCTATTGAAGAAAATCACCTTCGACTATCACCGAAATAACGGCGAGTGGCAGCGCCAGACTCGCGAGGTCTATGACCGGGGTAATGGCGCAGCGATTCTGCTGTTCAATCGCGAGAAGCGTTCGGTGGTATTGACCCGTCAGTTCCGCTTGCCGGTGTTTGTCAACGGCCATGACGGTTTGTTGATCGAAGTGGCGGCGGGGTTACTTGAAGGTGAGGCCCCTGAACAACGGATTCGTGCCGAGGCCGAGGAAGAAACCGGCTATCGCGTCAGTGAAGTGAAGAAGGTGTTCGAGGCGTACATGAGTCCTGGCTCGGTGACCGAGAAACTGCACTTCTTCATTGCCGAATACGATGCAGCATCGAAGGTCAGCGAGGGTGGGGGCCTGGAAGAAGAGACGGAAGAACTGGACGTGCTGGAGTGGTCTTTTGATGATGCGATGGCAGCGTTTTATCGCGGCGAGATCTGCGATGCCAAGACCATCATGCTATTGCAATATGCGGCGATGAAAAACCTGTTCGCTGCCTGAACCCGGATCGAACCTGCTGTTGCTTCAGAGCGACCCCGTATTGGCGAGGGTGGGCTGCAAAGTGACTTGGAATTTTTTGCCAGCGCTGTGCCCGAGAGCGGGCAGGCGCAATGCGCAAACCCGGCCATACTGCTTGATGCGTTTGAAGCGTTCCCCTCTGTTTTGCACAGCCCCTAAAACAAAAAAGAGATCGACTCATGAAGTACGAACCGTTGACCAAATCGCTGATTGCGACCTCACTGGCACTCAGTTGCGTGATGGCTCACGCCGCGTCGGTGGCGCCGGTTGCCGCCGAAAACGGCATGGTGGTGACCGCGCAACACCTGGCCACTCATGTGGGCGTCGATGTATTGAAAAGTGGCGGTAACGCGGTGGATGCGGCGGTGGCGGTGGGTTATGCGCTGGCGGTGGTTTATCCCGCTGCGGGCAATCTTGGTGGTGGCGGCTTCATGACCATTCAATTGGCGGACGGGCGCAAGACCTTCCTCGATTTCCGCGAAAAAGCCCCACTGGCCGCGACCGCCAACATGTACCTCGACAAGGAAGGTAACGTCATCCCCGACCTGAGTACCCGTGGGCACCTGGCGGTCGGCGTGCCCGGCACTGTGTCCGGTATGGAATTGGCGCTGAGCAAGTACGGGACCAAACCACGCACGGAGATGATCGCCCCGGCGATTAAATTGGCCGAGGACGGATTCGAGCTGGAGCAGGGTGACGTCGAGCTGCTCGAATACGCCACCGACGTGTTCAAAAAGGACATGCGTGATTCCGGCTCGATTTTCCTCAGCAACGGCGAGCCGATGCAGGTCGGGCAAAAACTGGTGCAGAAGGACCTCGGCAAGACCCTGCGCACCATTTCCGAAAAAGGCGCCGACGGTTTCTATAAAGGCTGGGTGGCCGACGCCATCGTCACGTCCAGTCAGGCCAACAAAGGCATCATCACTCAGGCCGACCTCGATCAATACAAGACGCGCGAGCTGGCGCCCATTGAGTGCGATTACCGAGGCTATCACGTGGTTTCGGCACCACCACCGAGCTCCGGCGGTGTGGTGATCTGCGAGATCATGAACATTCTTGAAGGCTATCCGATGAAGGATCTGGGCTTCCATTCGGCCCAAGGCATGCACTACCAGATCGAAGCGATGCGTCACGCTTACGTGGATCGCAACAGCTACCTCGGCGATCCGGATTTTGTGAAGAATCCGATCGGGCACCTGTTGGACAAAAACTATGCGACCCAACTGCGCAATGCGATCCAGCCGCAGAAGGCCGGCGTGTCGGCTGAGTTGAAACCCGGCGTGGCGCCCCATGAAGGTAGCAACACCACGCACTATTCGATCGTCGACAAGTGGGGCAATGCGGTGTCGGTCACTTACACTCTCAATGACTGGTTTGGCGCGGGCGTGATGGCGAGCAAGACCGGGGTGATCCTCAACGACGAAATGGACGACTTCACCTCCAAGGTCGGCGTGCCGAATATGTACGGTCTGGTACAGGGAGAAGCCAACGCCATTGCGCCGGGCAAGGCACCGCTGTCGTCGATGAGCCCGACCATCGTCACCAAGGACGGCAAAGTGGTGATGGTGGTCGGCACGCCGGGCGGCAGCCGCATCATCACGGCCACCTTGCTGACCATGCTCAACGTCATCGACTACGGCATGGGCTTGCAGGAAGCGGTCGATGCGCCGCGCTTTCACCAGCAATGGATGCCGGAAGAAACCAACCTCGAAGACTTCGCCGCCAGCCCGGACACGAAGAAAATCCTCGAGAGCTGGGGCCACAAGTTTGCCGGGCCGCAGGATGCCAACCACATTGCCGCGATCCTGGTGGGTGCGCCGTCACTGGGCGGTCAGCCGGTAGGGAAAAACCGTTTCTACGGCGCCAACGACCCACGTCGCAATACCGGGTTGTCGCTGGGTTACTGAAAGGCGTAAAAAAGGGGGCGGGCTCGCGTCCGTCCCCGCCTCAAGGATTGATCAAGGAAGGCTCATCATGACAACCGCATTACTGATCATCGACGTCCAGCATGCCCTGTGCTCGGGCCAATACCAGTGCTACGACGTCCTCCGCGTGATCGACACCATCAACGACCTCAGCGCCCGCGCGCGTCAGTCAGGGGTTCCGGTGGTGTTCATTCAACATGAGGAAAACGACAGCCCCCTGGCCCATGGCGCCGATGGCTGGCAACTCGCCGAAGGGCTTGAGACCTCGGCGAACGATCTGCGAGTACGCAAAACCACACCGGACTCTTTCTATCAGACCGATCTGAGCAAGCTGCTGCCGATCGAAGACTTTGAAAGCCTGGTGATCTGCGGCCTGCAAACCGACTACTGCGTCAACGCTACCGTGCGCCAGGCCCATCAGTTGGGTTACGACGTGGTGCTGGCCTCGGACGCTCATTCCACCCTTGATAACGGCAACATGAAGGCTGAAGACATCATTGCCGAACATAACAAAGACCTCGCGCACCTGACCGGTTCGGTGGCGCGGGTCGACGTCAAACCTGCCGTCGATATCGTGTTCTAGCCACACCGAGTCGTCCATGTGGGAGCGGGCTTGCTCGCGAAAACGGTGGGTCATTCAACATTGCACTGCGATTCGGCGTGCAGCAATCACGGCATTCAGCCGGCGACTGCTGACTGCCGAACAGCCGTTCAGCGCTGGACACTTCGGCGATGCACGGATGCTCGCGAGCGATCCGAATTCGCGCCGCCACATAGGCGCGCAAGCCGATCAGCGGATCATCGCTTTCGCGCAGCACCGCCGAGGCTTCCCGCAGCGGTTCGACAAAACCCGGCAGCACTTTGCAGTAAAGGTTTTCCTTGGTCTGGAATCAGTCAGCTCGTTTGGCATCAGTGAAGACAAATTTTTTGCCAGTTTTTCCCATTCAGTCTTTCCCCAAACGGTCGCGCGCTCTAGAATCCGCCCGGCTTCCGAGGTGGAGGCGTATTGCCATCATTCGGCATTGTTTACAGAGGGACAGACATTATGCAATTCGGGAAAGTCCTGGCGCTGGGCCTGGTCATCACGCTGGGCGGTTGCGCCAGTTTCACCCAAGATGAAGTGGCGCCGGTGACACTGCCGTCGATGGCCAATTACGCCAATAAGCCAAATGTTTATGTTGATTTCGATTTCTATCAGGGCGAGCCGAAAAGTGCCTCTGCCACTGAAGTGCCGCAGGCGCGCGATCAACTCAAGCCACAACTGCAGAAAATCCTCTCCGACTCCGGCCTGTTCGGCCGTGTCACTCTGGACGAATTTCAGAAGCAGCCGGGCGACTACAACCTGCGTTTGAAGGTGTACAACCATCCGCCTAATGGTGGGCAAATGGTGCTGGCGTTCATCAGCGGTTTCAGCATGATGGTGATCCCGGCTTATGGCACCGATCAGTACACCATGAGCCTGGAAACCCTCGATGATCAAGGTCAGGCGACGACGACCGCGAGCAATCACGATGCAATTGGCACCTGGTTCGGTATCTGGTTCATCCCGCTGATGGCCAACACGCCTAAAGAGGCAATGAGTGACACCTTCACTCGCCAGGTCAACGCACTGCTCAAGCAAATGGTCGAGCGCAACAGCCTGAAATACTCATCACTTGGAGCCCAAATCCCACGGGCCTGAAGCCAAAAAAAGAGCCGCGATTGCGGCTCTTTTCTTGTCTGTTACTTCAATGCCTGAACGAACTGCGGATCGCTGTACAGTTCCTTCAGAAGGTCACGCAGCATCGGGTTGTAAGCGTTGACCGCGTTCGGGATCGCAATAAACCCGAAGAAGCTGCTGCTCCATTGGCTGCTGACATCCTTGGTCGCGTCGTACACCACATCGTTGCCGTTGAGCAGGGTGAAACGCGCAGCCAGTTTGCCGTTACCCGTGCCCATGCCGGCGCTGAGTTCGTTCTTCACCACCAGCACTTTCAACTGACGCTGCGCTTGCGGATCCAGCAGACCGGCCTTGCGCAGTTCTTCGGTGATGGCGTCCTGGATGTGCGCCGGGATGCTGCCGGACGGTGAACGGACAGGATTGGCGCGCACAAACAGCGAGCCTTCACCGGATTGCGCGGTGACCTGAGGATTGCTGATCGCATGCAGCGGCGGGGTTTGTTTGAGCTTCTGGACGTTTTCGTAGCTCGGTTCATAGCGGGTCATGGTCATGCCACACCCTTGCAGCAACAGCGCCAACATCGGGATCAACAATAGCGACTTCTTCACGGCAGTTCCTTGCGTGGGAATATAAGGGGGGGCGAATTATGGGCATAGTGCCATCATTGAGCAACCGTGTTCGCCGGCCCCATCAACAAGGCTTCAACCTGCGCCAATTCCCAGGTACTGAGCAAACTCACCGGATCAGTGCCATAGCGCTGCCACGTCTCAAGCGTGCCTTCCTGGCCATCGGGATTGCGGGCGTATTCACAGTGATGCAACTGTTGTCCTGCAAAATCCAGCAGCAGGTGCCAGCCTTCGATGTCGACCACTACCCATCCTGATCCGGTGGATGTTTCGCACACCTTGAGCGCGAGTACGCCCAGCGCAGCCTCACGCAATCGTTGGCAAACCTCGCGGGCGGTCAGAAATACAGCCATGTTCGAACTCGATCAGTGCACAAGAGCGCCAGCATAAAGCGCGGGTCCACAAGTGTCAGCGATCACTGGCCCCATCGCGGACAATTCCGTAACATTCGCAACCCTCTTTTGCGCAACACTCTTTTCACCCAATAAAAGCGGCCGTGTTTGTCGGCCGCTCAATCAGGTAAGCCATGAAACCGATACGTCTGCGCGCCGATGTCCTGGCCGGACTCACTACCTCGTTCGCCCTGTTGCCCGAATGCATTGCATTTGCGCTGGTGGCCCACCTCAATCCGCTGATGGGCCTGTACGGCGCCTTCATCATTTGTACGCTGACCGCGTTGTTCGGTGGCAGGCCTGGGATGGTCTCCGGTGCGGCAGGTTCGATGGCGGTGGTAATCGTTGCGCTGGTGGTGCAGCAAGGCGTGCAATATCTGCTGGCAACGGTGTTGCTGGGCGGTTTGATCATGATGGCGTTCGGGCTGTTGCGCCTGGGTAAACTGGTGCGAATGGTGCCGCACCCGGTGATGCTCGGCTTCGTCAACGGCCTGGCGATCATCATTGCGCTGGCGCAACTGGAGCATTTCAAGAGCGGTGAAGACTGGCTCAGCGGCACGCCGCTGTACCTGATGACCGGGCTTGTGCTGTTGACCATGGCTATCGTCTACATCTTGCCGCGCCTGACCCGTGCGGTGCCGCCGGCACTGGTGGCGATCCTCGGTGTTGGCCTGCTGGTGTATCTGCTCGGCCTGCCGACCCGCACCCTCGGTGACATGGCGCATATCGCTGGTGGCCTGCCGACCTTCGCGTTGCCGGACATCCCGTGGAACTTTGAAACCCTGCGCATCATCGCCCCCTACGCGATCCTGATGGCGCTGGTCGGCCTGCTGGAAACCCTGCTGACCCTCAACCTCACTGACGAAATCACCGAAACCCGTGGCTACCCGGATCGCGAATGCGTGGCGCTGGGTGCGGCGAACATGGTTTCCGGTGCCTTTGGTGGCATGGGCGGCTGCGCGATGATCGGCCAGACCGTGATCAACTTGAGCTCTGGCGGGCGCGGGCGTTTATCCGGCGTGGTGGCGGGCGTGCTGATCCTGTTGTTCATTCTGTTTCTGTCGCCGCTGATCGAACGTATTCCGTTGGCGGCGCTGGTCGGCGTGATGTTCGTGGTCTCGCAGCAGACCTTCGCGTGGGCCTCGTTGCGGGTGGCGAACAAAGTGCCGCTCAACGATGTGCTGGTGATCATCGCTGTGACCATCATCACCGTGTTCACCGATCTGGCCACGGCGGTGCTGTGCGGGATCATCATCGCCGCGTTGAATTTTGCCTGGCAGCAGGCTCGCGAGTTGTACGCCGATCAGCACATGGAAGCCGACGGCAGCAAACTCTATCGCTTGCACGGCACGCTGTTTTTCGCCTCGGCGACGCCGTTCCTCAACCAGTTCGACCCGGCCAACGATCCGCAAAAAGTGACGCTGGATTGCCGGCATTTGAGCTTTGTCGATTACTCGGCGATTGCCGCGCTGAAAACCCTGCGTGAGCGTTACGAAAAGGCCGGCAAGCATTTGCAGGTGTTTCATCTGTCGGAACGCTGCAAGAAACTGCTCAAACGTGCCGGAGTGGAGCACCACTGATCAACAGTGGGAGCCAGCAACCTGGCTCCCACAGGGTTTTGTGTATCCAGGTTTCAGATTGCCGGGAAATCGATATCGGTCAACGCTGCATTGTTCAGGTAGTTGGTCAGTGTCTGTACCGCCACCAGCGCAATCACCTCAATTATTTTCGTGTCATCGATCCCGGCAGCGCGGGCGGCGGCAATCTGCTCATCGCTCAACTGACCTCGGCTTTCGGTGAGTTGATGGGCGAGGGCGGCGTAGGCATTGAGTTCGCCCTGACGCGCTGCGCCGATGTCCTGCGCCGATAGTCCGGCCTTGCTGGCAAACAGGGTGTGCGCCGCCAGGCAATAATCGCAACCGTTGACCTGCGAAGTGGCGAGGTAAACCGCTTCTTTCTCCTTGGCGCTCAGCGAGGTTTTACCGAGTATCGCGGAAGCTTGCAGGTAGGTCTCAAGCGCCACCGGGGCCTTGGCCAGTGTGGTGAACACGTTGGGCAGGAAGCCGATTTTCTTTTTTACGCCTTCGAGTACCGGGCGGGTGGCGTCGGTGGCGGTGTCGAGGCTGATAGCGTGGATGCGGCTCATGGTGATTCTCCGAAAGTCCGGTGCGAAGTGCACCGGCGATGGAGAGGATGTTAATGAGGGTGACTGGCGTATTGGCTGCAAATCGTCGAGGATATGCGACAGTTCGTCCAGATATGCCGTTGAGGAGTCGCCCATGGATCGCCTTTCCACGTTACTCAGTCATTTCGCTGTCCATGCCGGCACGTTTCACAGCGGCAACTTTTGCGGCATCAGCGTTCACGACGGCGAGCCAAACGGGCATGTGCATCTGCTGCAGGCGGGGGAGTTGTTGCTCAAACCGGGCAATGAGCGTGAGATACGACTCGATGAACCGTCGCTGGTTTTTTTTCCCAGACCCTTTGCCCACCGAATGTTTGCCGACGAGTCCATGGACACGAGAGTGGTCTGCGCGACACTGACCTTTGACGGCGGCTCCGGAAACGCTCTGGCGGCCGCGCTGCCGGATTATCTGGTGCTCAAACTCACCGAGATCCCCGAGCTGGGCAATACCCTGGAGTGGCTGTTCAAGGAAGCTTTCGAAGGGCATTGCGGGCGCGTCGCCGTGATGGATCGGCTGTTCGAATTGCTGGTGATTCTGCTGTTGCGCCACCTCATCAGCAATCGTGACCAACAACCGGGGATGATGGCCGGGCTGGCCGATCCGCGTTTGTCTCGCGCCTTGAACCTGATACACGAACAACCGGCAAAACCTTGGAGCGTGGCTGACCTGGCGACTGCTGCCAATCTGTCCCGCGCCGGATTTGCCGAGCAGTTTCGCCGCGTCGTCGGGCAGACTCCGGCCGATTACCTGCTGAGTTGGCGGGTCAGCCTCGCGCAGAAACGCCTGCGCGAGGGCAAACCGATTGCACTGATCGCCGAAGAGGTCGGTTACGAAAGTCCTTCGGCGCTGGCCCGGGCGTTTCGACGCAAGACCGGATCAAGCCCTCGGGAGTGGAAGGCCGGCACTTGAGCATTATTGGGCGAATTTCTTCGCCCCGGCCACACACACAATCACGCCCAGCGTCACCGCGAGCATGCCGATGCTGACTTGTTCATGCAGCAACGTCGCGGCCAGCGCCAAACCGAAAAACGGTTGCAACAACTGCAACTGCCCCACTGCCGCGATCCCGCCCTGCGCCAGTGCGCGATACCAGAACACAAACCCGATCAACATGCTGAACAGCGACACGTAGGCCAGGCACAGCCACGCCGACAGGCTGATGTGATTGAGCGAGGCGGGCGCCAGCCACAGACTCAACAGTGCCATCACGGGTAACGACAACACCAATGCCCAGCAGATCACCTGCCAGCCGCCGAGGCTTCGCGACAGTTTTGCGCCTTCGGCATAACCCAGGCCGCACGCCAGAATCGCCGCGAGCATCAGCAAGTCACCGGTGGGCGAGGCGCTGATACCCTGGGATAGCGCGAAGCCCACCACCAAGGCACTGCCCAGAAGCGAAAAGCCCCAGAACACCGGTCGAGGCCGCTCACCGCCGCGCAGCACGGCGAACATCGCAGTAGACAGTGGCAGCAATCCTACAAAAACAATCGAATGCGCCGACGTGACGTGTTGCAACGCGAGTGCGGTCAACAGTGGAAACCCAAGCACCACACCCATGGCCACAATCAGCAACGACCGCCACTGAGTCCGTGCCGGTCGCCGCGCTCGAAACAACCACAGCCATGTCACCGCCAACAACCCGGCGATGGCGGCGCGCACCACGGTGAGAAACACCGGATCGAACTCCAGCACCGCCACCCGCGTGGCCGGCAGCGATCCGCTGAAGATCACCACGCCGATAAAGCCGTTGATCCAGCCGCTGGTTTTTTCCACGGCCGGGTGAGTCAGGTTCGAAATCCGTTCCATGTTAAGGCACGCTCAAAGGTGGGGTTGCATTGCCGCCATGCTGGGGCCGAAAATCAGCACAATCAAAGAATTGTCATGGATACATTCCGACATGCCACGCTCGCGCTACAAGACCCTCGTTGACCTCTACGCCGCCGATATTCGCGCGGGACGTTTGGCGCCCGGTACGCGATTGCCGACTCATCGAGAACTGGCCGCCAAAGAGGGGTTGGCGTTGGTCACGGCCTCGCGGGTGTACGCCGAACTGGAGGCGATGGGCCTGGTCAGCGGCGAGACCGGACGAGGGACGTTTGTGCGTGAAACGTCGTTATCGGCGGGGCTGGGCATTGATCAAAAGGACGTAGCGGTCGGCATGATCGACCTCAATTTCAATTACCCGTCGCTGCCCGGTCAGGCTGACCTGTTGCGCACTGCGCTGCGGCAATTGGCATTGTCCGGTGATCTCGAAGCGCTGCTGCGCTACCAACCCCACGCGGGTCGTCAACACGAACGCGCCTCTGTCGCTCGACACTTGCAAACCCGTGGCGTACAGGTCGACACCGAGCAAGTGCTGATCGTTAACGGTGCCCAGCAAGGACTGGCGGTGACGTTGATGGCGCTGCTCAAACCGGGCGACGTGATCGCGGCGGATGCGCTGACCTATTCCGGGTTCAAGGTGTTGGCCGAGGCCCTGCATCTGGAAGTGGTGGCGATCCCGCTCGGCGATCAGGGGCCGGATCTTCAGGCGCTGGAAACGCTCTGTCGCAGCCGTTCGGTGCGCGCCGTCTACAGCATGCCGACCCTGCACAATCCGTTAGGGTGGGTGACGCCTCTTGAGCAGCGTGAGCAACTGGTCGCGATTGCCCGGCGGCATGATCTGACAATCATTGAAGATGCGGCCTACGCGTTTCTGGTGGAAAACCCACCGCGTGCGTTGGTCGACCTGGCGCCTGAGCGCACGGTGTACGTGACGGGACTTTCCAAGAATATTGCCACGGGCCTGCGCGTCGGTTTTATCGCGGCGCCTGCGCCCAGGGTGCCGGCACTGGAGCGCATCATTCGCGCTACCACCTGGAACACGCCGGGCGTGATGACGGCGCTGGCCTGCGGCTGGCTCGACGACGGCACCGTCACACGGCTTGAAGAACAAAAACGCCAAGACGCCAAGGCGCGCCAGGCATTGGCCGCCGAGTGGCTCAAAGGGCTGACCTGCATCGGCCATCCGTCCTCGTACTTCCTGTGGCTACCGCTGCCGGAAGACGTGCGCGCCGATCAAATGGTCGTCGAATTGATGCACGAACAGATTTCGGTCACCACCGCCGAGCCGTTTTCCGTGTCGCCCCATGCGCCACACGCGATTCGCCTGGCATTGGGCTCGGTGGACATGGCGGTGTTGCGCCAGGCCTTGATCACTGTCAGAAAGGTCGTTGGCGCTTACCTGTGAAAACCAAAGTGCTACCCTTGCGCCGCCCGTCTTTTATGCCGACCCGGAACCCTAAATGAAAAACCGCGCGTCACTGTCTTCAGTTCTGATCCTCACGGCTGGCTTGCTCAGCATCACTGCCCACGCCGCAGGCGACCCTGAAGCCGGCGCAAAAATCTTCCCGCGCCTGTGTGGCGGCTGCCATCAGGTCGGCGAATCCGCTCGCCCGGGATTTGGCCCACAGCTCAACGGCATCATCGGTCGACCGGCCGGGACGTCGGCGAATTACGTGTATTCCGAAGCAATGAAGAACTCAGGGGTGACCTGGGATCACGAAACACTGAAGGCTTACCTGAAAGATCCCAAGGGCGTGGTGCCGGGCACGCGGATGATTTTCTGGGGGCTGAGCGACGAGGAAAAACTCGAAAATCTGCTGGCGTATCTGCAGGTGTTTTCCCCGGTAGGCGCTGCCCAGTGAAACCAGACAACGCCTACGGTTGTGTCGGCGTTGCACTGTAACCGTGGCTGGCCACTTGATTACGACCCGCCGCTTTGGCCTGATACAACTGCTGATCCGCGCGCTTGATCAGATTGCCGGGGCTGTTGTCCGCCGGGTCAGCCAACCCGACACCGACGCTGACCGTCACCTGCCCGGCGGTGGCGAAATCAGCCTCGGCCACTGCAGCGCGGATCTTCTCGGCGACCCTCTCAGGCGTGTCGGGCATGCTGATTTCCGGCAGCAGTACGGCGAACTCCTCACCGCCGTAACGTGCCACGAAGTCGGTGGTGCGCAGGCTGGTCTGAATCAATTGCGCCAATTGTTGCAGCACTTCGTCGCCGATCGCATGACCGTGGGTGTCATTGATGCGTTTGAAGTGGTCGGCGTCGATCAGCAGTAACGCGAACGGCCGCCCCGTGCGCCGGAACAGCAGGCTGTATTCGGTGAGTTTTTCGTCGAAACGGCGACGGTTGAAGACGCCGGTCAGGGCGTCGTGAGTCGCGAGGTTCAGCAACTCGGCGTTGGCCTGCATGAGGTCGGCGGTGCGTTGTGCCACGGTGGCTTCGAGCGTGGCGTTGGCTTGCTGCAGTTCGCGCTCTTTGCCGAGCAGCGAATGGGTCATCGCCTCGATTGACTGGCCGAGCTGGGCAATTTCCCGAACCGGATGTTGAAGAGGGAAGTGCGCGCCGGGCTGGTTGTCCTGTACCTGTTTGGCCGAGCGCGCGAGTTGCTCGATCGGACGGCTCAGATACAGCGCCAGGTAATACGCCACCACACCAAATATCACGGCTGCGAAAACCCCAAGAATCAACAGCTTATAGAGCAGCAGGTGTGCCGGTTGCAGTGCGGTTTCCAGTGGCTGACGTAAGGCAATCGACCACGACAGTTTCGTGGTTGATGGCGTGGGCACGGTGACCATGCTGGTCAGATAACCGTTACCGACGGACCATCCGCTCGACTTCGAATCGTTCGTTGCCAGTTGCTGGCCCATCAGGGCTTCGGGATACAAGACCTTCCCGTCGTTATCGATGATCAGCGCCTCAATGTCCGGCGAAGCGTTCTTGTGCGAAAACGCCGCCGATTCGACGATACGCGTGATCCAGCTCCAGTGAGCGTGGGCGCCGAGCACGCCAATCACCTGGCCCTCGGCATTGTGGATGGGGGCGGCAAAATCGATAAAACGCAGCGGTTCGCCGTTTGGCATGCCCGGGAGTAACTTGGCCAGCAGCACGGCTTCATGGGGATCACCGGTGTATTGGCCACGTAACCCGGCCTGAAACCACGGTCGTTGCTGCACCGATTGACCGACCAACAGCCCATTCACGGCTTGATGTACGCGACCCTCGGCGTCGGTTACGCCCATCCACGCGTACTCGGTACGCGCCTGAGTGCGCAACTGCATCGACTTCAGAATCGCCGGGTTATCGAGATCGCCACGCTCCAGATGAGACGCCCGGCTGAGCATATAAACCTCAAGCTGGCGCTCGCGCAGTTGTTCGCCGAGCGACGTGGCCGCCGACCGCGCAGTATTGAGCAGCGCATTACCGCTGGCCTGTTTCATCTGTTCAGTGGCGATGTGCCCGACATAAAAGCCGACACTCAACAACGTCAGCAGGGACAAACCGGTAAACCAAAGGGTGAGGTGGCTACGCAGACTGGCTTTGAGCATGAGCGATGTCTGTCTTTGTGTGAGTGGCGCCATGGTATGCGACATCGTCGATGGGCTGCCAGCGATGTGGTTGATGAAACGTGCCGAAACAGTGTGTCTAGTCCTGAAATAGGTTTACACCTATCTCACCCTAACGCCCGATGCACTGCATCGGGCGTTTTGTATTTTAAGGACAGGTGCGGGCGCTCTTGGTTGTAGAT
>NZ_CAXAON010000046.1:0-31557 GCF_963970495.1 Pseudomonas sp. EA_65y_Pfl2_P78
AGGCTGGTCTGGCTGCGAGACTCTCCTTGGATGTAAGCCATAACGAAAAATGCTCCGTATCTTTCGATACGGAGCATTTTCATTGAGCGCTGCGCAGATTGCTAGGTTTTCACACAGTCTGCGAAGGCGCCTTCCCAATCAACATCAAGCCGTCAGGCCATCTCAGCCGTGGTTTCGAAGTCAAACGTCATTTCACCGTCCTTGATGTCGATGTGAACCACACCGCCATGCTCGGCCAGCTCGCCAAACAGAATCTCCTCCGCCAGCGGACGCTTGATCTTGTCCTGGATCAGACGCGCCATCGGACGAGCGCCCATGGCAGAGTCGTAACCACCCGCCGCCAGCCAACTGCGCGCCGCATCGGTAACTTCCAGCAGCACACGCTTGTCTTCCAACTGCGCCTGAAGCTCGGTAAGGAACTTGTCCACCACACTTTTGATGACCTCATGACTGAGGCGACCAAACTGGATAATGGTGTCCAGACGGTTGCGGAATTCCGGCGTGAAGCTCTTCTTGATCACTTCCATCGCATCGGACGAGTGGTCCTGATGGGTGAAACCAATCGAAGCACGAGCTGCCGTTTCGGCACCAGCGTTGGTGGTCATGATCACGATCACGTTGCGGAAGTCCGCTTTGCGCCCGTTGTTGTCAGTGAGCGTACCGTGGTCCATCACCTGCAGCAGCAGGTTGAAGACTTCCGGGTGCGCCTTCTCGATTTCATCGAGCAGCAATACGCAATGCGGCTGCTTGGTGATCGCTTCGGTCAACAGACCGCCCTGATCGAAGCCGACATAACCTGGAGGGGCACCGATCAGACGCGATACGGTGTGACGTTCCATGTATTCGGACATGTCGAAGCGAACCAGTTCGATCCCCAACGCCTTGGCCAGTTGCCGCGCGGCTTCGGTTTTACCGACACCGGTAGGCCCTGCGAAAAGGAACGACCCCACCGGTTTATCAGGCGACTTGAGGCCGGCACGGGACAGCTTGATCGCAGTGGACAGCGAGTCGATCGCCGCATCCTGACCAAACACCGTCAGCTTGAGGTCACGCTCCAGGTTACGCAGCAGTTCCTTATCGGAACTGGTGACGTGCTTCGGCGGAATACGCGCGATTTTCGCCACGATATCTTCAACCTGCGGCACTTCGATACGCTTGACGCGCTTCTCGACCGGTTGCAAACGCTGGTAGGCACCCGCCTCATCGATCACGTCGATGGCCTTGTCCGGCATGTGTCGATCATTGATGTAACGCGACGCCAGTTCAGCGGCGGCACGCAACGACTCATCGCTGTACTCGATGTTGTGGTGCGCCTCGAAACGACCCTTCAGGCCGCGCAGGATACCGATGGTGTCTTCCACCGACGGCTCGACGACATCGACCTTCTGGAAGCGCCGCGCCAAAGCACGATCCTTCTCGAAGATGCCGCGAAACTCCTGAAACGTGGTCGAGCCGATGCAGCGAATATCGCCAGACGACAGCAGTGGCTTGAGCAGATTCGAAGCGTCCATGACACCACCGGATGCAGCGCCAGCACCAATGATGGTGTGAATCTCGTCGATGAACAGGATCGCCTGAGGACGCTTTTTCAGCTCATTGAGCAACGCCTTGAAGCGCTTCTCGAAATCACCGCGATATTTGGTGCCCGCGAGCAGAGCACCGAGATCGAGCGAGTAAACAACGCTGCTGGCCAACAGATCAGGGACCTGGTTGTCGACAATGCGTTTGGCCAGGCCTTCGGCAATCGCGGTTTTACCCACGCCAGCCTCGCCGACCAACAGCGGATTATTTTTGCGCCGCCGCGCCAGGATCTGCGCGACACGCTCGACTTCCGACTCACGGCCGACCAGCGGATCAATCCGCCCCTGACGCGCGAGTTCGTTGAGGTTGCTGGCATAAGCATCCAGAGGATTGCCTGAAGAAGAAGACTCACCGCCCTCGTCGTCCTGCATGTCTTGCTCACCTTCAGAGTGATCGCCATGCCCCGGCACTTTGGAAATGCCGTGAGCGATGTAGTTGACGACATCGATGCGCGCAACGCTCTGCTGTTTCAGCAGAAACACGGCCTGACTCTCTTGCTCACTGAAGATTGCAACCAGCACATTGGCGCCAGTCACTTCGCGTTTGCCCGAGCTCTGTACGTGAAAAACAGCACGCTGCAGTACACGCTGGAAGCCCAGGGTTGGCTGGGTTTCGCGATCTTCGTCATGAACGGGGATCAATGGCGTGGTGGAGTCGATGAACTCCTGCAGGTCATGCTTGAGTTTGTCGAGGTTTGCGCCGCAGGCACGCAAAACGGTGGCGGCAGCCTCATTGTCCAATAAGGCCAACAGGAGGTGTTCGACGGTCATGAACTCATGACGCTTCGAACGAGCCTCCTTGAAGGCAAGATTGAGGGTGACTTCGAGCTCGCGGTTTAACATAGCTTCACCTCATACCCAAGTGGTCGGCGATTAACCGTCCTTCTCGATTTCACAGAGTAGCGGATGCTGGCTTTCCCTGGCGTACTGGTTGACCTGCATGGCCTTTGTCTCGGCGATGTCGCGGGTAAACACTCCACATACTGCCCGCCCTTCTGTGTGGACGGCCAGCATGACCTTGGTCGCCAGCTCGCGATTCAGGTTAAAAAACACCTCGAGCACTTCGACGACGAAATCCATCGGTGTGTAGTCATCGTTGAACAAAACCACCTTGTACATCGGCGGCGCCTGTAACGCAGGCTTTGCTTCCTGAACAGCAACGCCTGCCGAATCGTCGTCGTGCTCCTCTGGAAGATCCTTTTGGAGAAGCGGGCGATCCTGATTGAATGTTAGTCGAATCTGGCTGATTGCATGCATGGAAAGAAAGGTTCGTCAGTTGTGCAAATACAGTGGTGGGGGCGGCTGTACACGTTTTCAACTCCGACTGCCCGGTCACCTTGACTATCGGGAAAACGGTGTTACAACCAATAGAGCCCACAGTGGGTAAAAAAGATCCGCGGAGTCAATCCTTTTAACGGATTAGATTGCGGATGTCCTGGATGATACTCCAGCGTTGGAGTCTGTTGCAGAGGGATTTGAGCATGGCTGTCGGCAAGGTGAAATGGTTCAACAATGCCAAGGGGTTCGGGTTCATCAATACCGACGCCCGTGAAGGTCTAGACGAGGCTGGCAAAGATATTGATTTCTTTGCGCACTACTCCGCCATTGAAATGGACGGGTATAAAACCCTCAAGGCTGGGCAGGCCGTAAGCTTCGTGATCGCTCAGGGGCCCAAAGGCCTGCACGCGGTCAATATTACAGCGGTCGTAGCCACAGAAGAAAAAGAAACAGTCCCGGACACCTTTCGAGAACAAAAAGTTACCAGCTGACGCGTCAAAACCTTCAGCCATAAAAAACCGCCCCTCTATTATCCGAGAGGGGCGGTTTTTTGCATGCTTGCAGTTCTTACATATGCGAGATCAGCGCATCACCGAAGCCCGAAGACGACACCAGTTTGGCCCCATCCATCAGACGCTCGAAGTCATAAGTCACGGTCTTGGCACTGATGGCGCCGTTGGTGCCCTTGATGATCAGATCCGCCGCTTCGGTCCAGCCCATGTGACGCAGCATCATTTCCGCCGAAAGAATCAGAGAACCCGGGTTGACCTGATCCTTGCCGGCGTACTTCGGCGCAGTACCGTGGGTGGCTTCGAACATCGCTACGGTGTCGGACAGGTTAGCGCCCGGCGCGATACCGATACCGCCCACTTCCGCCGCCAGAGCGTCGGAGAGGTAGTCGCCATTGAGGTTTAGGGTGGCGATCACATCGTATTCGGCCGGGCGCAGCAGGATCTGCTGGAGCATGGCGTCGGCGATGGCATCCTTGACGATGACGTTCTTGCCGGTTTTCGGGTTCTTGAACTGCATCCACGGACCGCCGTCGAGCAGGGTCGCGCCGAACTCTTCGGCGGCCACTTCGTAGGCCCATTCCTTGAAGGCACCTTCGGTGAACTTCATGATGTTGCCTTTGTGCACGATAGTCAGCGAATCGCGGTCGTTATCGACCACATACTGCAGCGCCTTGCGCGCCAGGCGCTTGGTGCCCTCGAGGGAAACCGGCTTGACGCCGATACCGCAGTTTTCGTCGAAACGGATCTTGGTGACGCCCATTTCTTCTTTAAGGAATTTGATGACCTTGGTGGCTTCCGGCGAACCGGCCTTCCACTCGATGCCAGCGTAGATATCCTCGGAGTTCTCGCGAAAGATAGTCATGTCGACGTCGCCAGGCTTTTTCACCGGGCTTGGCACACCTTCGAACCAGCGCACCGGACGCAGGCAGACGTACAAATCGAGTTGCTGACGCAGAGCCACGTTCAGCGAGCGGATGCCGCCACCGACCGGGGTGGTCAGCGGGCCTTTGATGGAAACCACGTAATCCTTGACTGCGTCGAGCGTTTCCTGAGGCAGCCAGGTGTCCTGATCGTAAACCTGAGTGGCTTTTTCCCCGGCGAAGACTTCCATCCAGGAAATCTTGCGTTTGCCGCCGTATGCCTTTTGAACTGCAGCATCGACAACCTTGATCATCACCGGACTGATGTCAACACCAATGCCGTCACCTTCGATGAAGGGGATGATCGGGTTATCTGGAACATTGAGAGAATGGTCTGCATTGACGGTGATTTTGTCGCCGACGGCTGGAACCTGAATCTTCTTGTAACCCATGCTGAACTCCATTGTTTGGATTGAACATCTGGCTTGGTTCGAGCGTAACCCAGTTAAATCAACACGCAAACCCTCTGTTCAAGACGCAGGCACATCTCGTTTCGTACAACCCTGAAAGCAAAGGGAAAAGCGCCAAACTCAAGCATTGCGCAAGACTCTACGCCCCACCCCGCCCTGCGACCTTTAGACCAATGGACGAGAATCGTTGCATATGAACCATCGGCAGATTGCCAGCTACCTATGTATAATGCCGCCCGCTGACCAAAGGGTCACGACGGCTGGCCTCTCTAGCACGAGACTTTCCGCCTGTTTGGTTGAACTGTTACCGCAGTCCGACTGCTTGACGCTCAACGATGCACCCAACATCACCGCGAAGAATCTCGACATTCGGTTCATGGATGACTTTGAACGAACGCGCTTACCCGGCGCCCCTCGAGTTTCTGCGCACGCTTTAGCAAAGAAGAGAGAGTTAATCCGAATATGCCCACCCGCTCGAAGATCATCTATACCTTCACCGACGAAGCTCCAGCCCTCGCCACCTATTCCCTGCTGCCGATCATCGAGGCTTACACCGCCTCGGCCGATATCGCCGTGGAAACCCGCGATATCTCTCTTGCAGCACGCATTCTGGCCAGCTTCCCCGAGCAACTGGGCGACAAAGCCGTAGCCGATCACCTCGCCGAACTGGGCGACCTGGCCGTTACGCCTGAAGCCAATATCATCAAGCTGCCGAACATCAGCGCTTCGGTTCCACAACTGCAAGCCGCGATCAAAGAGCTGCAAGCTCAGGGTTACAACCTGCCGGACTACCCGGAAACCGTAACCAGCGATGCCGACAAAGACGCCAAGGCGCGTTACGACAAAGTCAAAGGCAGCGCCGTGAACCCGGTTCTGCGTGAAGGCAACTCCGACCGCCGCGCTCCGCTGTCGGTCAAGAACTACGCTCGCAAGCACCCGCACAAAATGGGCGCATGGGCCAAAGACTCCAAGTCCCACGTTGCTCACATGAGCACCGGCGATTTCTACGGCAGCGAAAAAGCCGCCCTGATCGACGCCGCTGACGCTGTGAAAATCGAGCTGATCGCCAAAGACGGCACCACGACCGTCCTGAAAGAAAAAACCACCGTTCAGGCTGGCGAGATCCTCGACTGCGCCGTGTTGAGCAAAAACGCCCTGCGCGCGTTCATCGCCGCAGAAATCGAAAGCGCCAAGGCACAAGGCGTGCTGCTGTCGGTTCACCTCAAAGCGACCATGATGAAGGTCTCCGACCCGATCATGTTCGGCCAGATCGTTGCCGAGTTCTATAAAGACGCGCTGACCAAGCACGCTGACGTGCTGGCCCAGATCGGCTTCAACCTGAACAACGGCATCGGCGATCTGTACGCTCGTATCAAGGCCCTGCCTAGCGATCAGCAAGCGCAGATCGAAGCCGACATGGCAGCGGTCTACGCCGCTCGTCCATCGCTGGCGATGGTCAACTCCGACAAAGGCATCACCAACCTGCACGTGCCGAGCGACGTTATCGTCGACGCCTCGATGCCAGCGATGATCCGTGACTCCGGCAAGATGTGGGGCACCGACGGCCAGTTGCACGACACCAAGGCTGTGATCCCGGATCGCTGCTACGCGACCATCTACCAGGCTGTGATCGAAGACTGCAAAGCCAATGGCGCCTTCGACCCGACCACCATGGGCAGCGTGCCAAACGTCGGCCTGATGGCGAAGAAAGCCGAAGAGTACGGCTCGCATGACAAGACCTTCCAGATCAAGGCTGACGGCGTGGTTCGCGTGACCGACAGCAAAGGCACCCTGCTGATGGAACAGGCTGTTGAAGCTGGCGACATCTTCCGCATGTGCCAGACCAAAGACGCGCCGATCCAGGACTGGGTCAAACTGGCCGTCAACCGCGCTCGCGCCAGCAGCACTCCAGCCATTTTCTGGCTCGATCCGATGCGCGCTCACGACGGCGTAGTGATCGAGAAAGTTCAGGCTTACCTGAAGGATCACGACACTGCCGGTCTGGACATCCAGATCATGGCGCCGGTCGACGCGATGAAGTACACCCTGCAGCGCACCCGCGAAGGCAAGGACACCATTTCGGTGACCGGCAACGTACTGCGCGACTACCTGACCGATCTGTTCCCGATCATGGAACTGGGCACCAGTGCCAAGATGCTGTCGATCGTGCCGCTGATGAACGGCGGTGGCCTGTTCGAAACCGGCGCCGGCGGTTCGGCACCGAAGCACGTGCAGCAACTGGTTGAAGAGAACTTCCTGCGCTGGGATTCGCTGGGCGAATTCCTGGCTCTGGCGGCATCCCTCGAGCATTTGGGTGTGAACTACAACAACCCGAAAGCGCTGGTTCTGTCCAAGACTCTGGATCAGGCCACTGGCCAGTTCCTCGACAACAACAAGTCTCCATCGCGCAAAGTCGGCAACATCGACAACCGCGGCAGCCACTTCTATCTGGCGATGTACTGGGCTCAGGCCCTGGCTGCCCAGACCGAAGACGCTGCACTGCAAGCGCAGTTCGCGCCCCTGGCTAAAACCCTGACCGAGAACGAAGCAACCATCGTTGCCGAGCTCAACGCCGTGCAGGGCAAGCCAGTGGACATCGGCGGTTACTACCACGCCAATGCCGAGCTGATCAGCAAGGCCATGCGCCCAAGCGCAACCTTCAACGCGGCGGTTGCTGCGCTGGTTTAAGGTTGTAATGCTGTAAAGAAGCCCCGGCCCAGTGCCGGGGTTTCTTTTTGTGGCGCTGGCCCATTTATCCTTGAGACACGACCCCATGTGGGAGCGGGCTTGCTCGCGAATGCATTGGATCAGTCAATAAAGATGTTGAATGACAAACCGTATTTGCGAGCAAGCCTGCTCCCACAGGGGATCAGGTTTCAACCAATAGATTGAGGAAGATTTATGGAATGGCTCCCCCACATCACCGTCGCCACCATCGTCGAGAACAACGGCCGCTTCCTGATGGTCGAAGAGCACAAGGCCGGGCGCAACGTACTCAATCAGCCTGCCGGCCATCTCGACCCGAACGAAACCCTGATCGAAGCTGCCATTCGCGAAACCCTTGAGGAAACTGGCTGGGACGTCGAACCCACCGGCGTCATCGGCATTTACCTGTACACCGCACCGAGCAACGGTGTCACCTACCAACGCGTGTGCTTCAGCGCCAAAGCCGTGAAGCACCACCCGGATTGCCCGCTCGACGACGGCATCGTCGGCGCCAAGTGGCTGACCCGCGACGAATTAATCGCCCAGCGCGATAACTGGCGCAGCGAGCTGATCATCCGCTGCATCGATGATTATCTGGCCGGCCATCACTTCGGCCTCGAACTGATCCGCCCTTCTCTTTAGCCTTGAGGCCGTGAGCCTGATAGAATCGCGTCCTTTTTCAAGACACTCATTGAATCCCTATGCGTGATCCAGCCCCTTCTGACACATCCAAGAAGCGCGTCATTGTCGGCATGTCCGGCGGCGTGGACTCTTCCGTTTCCGCTCTCCTGCTGATCGAGCAGGGCTTTGAAGTGGAAGGCCTGTTCATGAAGAACTGGGAAGAAGACGACGGAACGGAATATTGCACCGCCATGGACGACCTGGCGGACGCTCAGGCCGTGTGCGACAAGATCGGCATCAAACTGCACACTGCCAACTTCGCCGCCGAGTACTGGGACAACGTGTTCGAGCACTTCCTGGCCGAATACAAGGCCGGTCGCACGCCGAACCCGGACATCCTGTGCAACCGCGAGATCAAGTTCAAGGCGTTCCTGGACTACGCCATGATGCTCGGCGCCGACCTGATTGCCACCGGCCACTACGTGCGCCGCCGTGACATCGATGGCCGCACCGAACTGCTCAAGGGCCTCGATCCGAACAAGGATCAAAGCTACTTCCTGCACGCCGTCGGCGGCGAACAGATCGCCAAGACCCTGTTCCCGGTCGGCGAGCTGGAAAAACCGGCAGTCCGCGCCATTGCCGAAAAATACGAGCTGGCGACCGCCAAGAAGAAGGATTCCACCGGGATCTGCTTCATCGGCGAGCGTCGTTTCAGCGACTTTCTCAAGCAATACCTGCCGGCACAACCGGGCGAGATCAAAACCACCGAAGGCGAAGTCATCGGCCGTCACCACGGCTTGATGTACCACACCATCGGCCAGCGCCAGGGCCTGGGCATTGGCGGTTTGAAAGATGCGGGCGATGAGCCGTGGTACGTGCTGCGCAAGGATCTGGACAACAACGAGCTGATCGTCGGCCAAGGCAACAACCACCCATGGCTGTTCTCCAGCGCCCTGCTCGCCTCGGAAATCTATTGGGTCAACCCGATCGATCTGAGCCAGCCGCTGCGCCTGACCGCCAAAGTGCGTTACCGCCAAAGCGACCAGGCCTGCACCCTGGAAAAAACCGCCAGCGGTTACCGCGCAGTGTTCGACGAGCCGCAACGCGCGGTGACGCCGGGCCAGTCCGTGGTGTTCTATGACGGTGAAATCTGCCTCGGCGGCGGCGTGATCGAAGTCGCCGAGCCGTGGAGCGGCCAGGCATGAACCCGACTCAGGAGCAACTGACGGCGCTGGGCGGCGTGTTTCTCGCAGCCGTGCTGGTCGACCGGATCGCCAAGACCGGCCAGACCAACGAGGCCGGCCTGAGCTGCATGCTCGGCAGCCTGCTGGTGCGCGACCCGAAAGACACGCTGGACGTGTACGGCGGCGACGATATCAATCTGCGTGAAGGCTACCGCGCACTGATCGGCGCGCTTGAACGCGACCCGAGCACCTTGCAGCGCGAGCCATTGCGCTATGCCCTGTCGATGCTCGGTCTTGAGCGGCAACTGGCCAAGCGTGACGACATGCTCGACACCATCGGCAAGCGCCTGCCGCAGATCCAGTCGCAAGTTGAGCACTTCGGCCCGGCCCACGAAAACGTGGTTGCCGCGTGCGGCGCGCTGTACCAAGACACCCTGAGCACTTTGCGCCAGCGGATTCAGGTGCATGGCGACATGCGCAACCTGCAACAGCCGAGCAATGCCTCGAAAATCCGCGCCCTGCTCTTGGCCGGTATCCGTTCAGCACGCCTGTGGCGCCAGCTCGGCGGGCATCGCTGGCAGTTGGTGATCAGCCGGCGCAAGCTGCTCAAAGAGCTGTATCCGTTGATGCGCAGCGAGTAAATCGTCGCGCAATAAAAGCTTTGTAGTCTGTAACGCGTAATACGCCGGTCAGTTGGCGACGGACCGGCGGATTTTTTCATGTATGATACGCGCCCCATTTCGTTGCCCGACTGTCCGAGAACACCCCATGCAGCTCTCTTCGCTCACTGCGGTTTCCCCTGTAGACGGCCGCTACGCCGGCAAAACCCAGGCCCTGCGCCCGATTTTCAGCGAGTACGGCCTGATCCGTGCCCGCGTCCTGGTTGAAGTACGCTGGCTCCAGCGCCTGGCCGCCCACGCCGGCATCCCGGAAGTGCCAGCCTTCTCCACCGAGGCCAACGCCGTTCTCAATGAACTGGCTGAAAACTTCTCGCTGGAGCACGCCGAACGCGTCAAAGAGATCGAGCGCACCACCAACCACGACGTCAAGGCGATCGAATACCTGCTCAAGGAGCAGGCGGCCAAGTTGCCGGAGCTGGCCAAAGTCAGCGAGTTCATCCACTTTGCCTGCACCAGCGAAGACATCAACAACCTGTCCCACGCGCTGATGCTGCGCGAAGGCCGTGACGACGTGATGCTGCCGCTGATGCGCCAAACCGCCAACGCCATCCGCGAACTGGCCATCCGTTTCGCTGACGTGCCGATGCTGTCGCGTACCCACGGTCAACCGGCTTCGCCGACCACGCTGGGTAAAGAACTGGCAAACGTGGTTTACCGTCTCGAGCGTCAGATCACTCAAGTCGCTGCGGTGCCACTGCTGGGCAAGATCAACGGCGCTGTCGGCAACTACAACGCCCACCTGTCGGCCTACCCGCAGATCGACTGGGAAGCCAACGCCCGCGCCTTCATCGAAGACGAGCTGGGCCTGGGTTTCAACCCGTACACCACGCAGATCGAACCGCACGACTACATCGCCGAACTGTTCGACGCCATTGCGCGCTTCAACACCATCCTGATCGACTTCGACCGTGACATCTGGGGCTACATTTCCCTGGGTTATTTCAAACAGCGCACCATCGCTGGCGAAATCGGTTCGTCGACCATGCCGCACAAGGTCAACCCGATCGACTTCGAAAACTCCGAAGGCAATCTGGGTATCGCCAACGCGCTGTTCCAGCACTTGGCGAGCAAACTGCCAATCTCTCGCTGGCAGCGAGACCTGACCGACTCCACCGTACTGCGCAATCTCGGCGTCGGCTTCGCTCACAGCGTGATCGCTTACGAAGCCAGCCTCAAAGGCATCAGCAAGCTTGAGCTCAACGAGCAGAAGATTGCTGCCGACCTCGACGCTTGCTGGGAAGTATTGGCTGAGCCGATCCAGACCGTGATGCGCCGCTACAACATCGAAAACCCGTACGAAAAGCTGAAAGAACTGACCCGCGGCAAGGGCATCAGCCCTGAAGCACTGCAGACTTTCATCGACGGTCTGGACATGCCAGCCGAAGCGAAAGCCGAGCTCAAGCAACTGACCCCGGCCAACTACATCGGTAACGCTGTAGCGCAAGCCAAACGCATCTGATCGACCGCTTGACCCGTTTGAGACGCCCGGCCGCGCCGGGCGTTTTTATTCCCGTCTGAAAAGTGCTTTTTTTCAATAGGTTACATATGAATTCCGATATTCCTCTTCAACTTCTGGGCGGCCTCACGGCGCGCGAATTCCTGCGCGACTACTGGCAGAAAAAGCCACTGCTGATCCGTCAGGCGATTCCTGATTTCGAAAGCCCGATCGACGCCGACGAACTGGCCGGCCTGGCCCTGGAAGAAGAAGTCGAGTCGCGCCTGGTGATCGAGCACGGCGAGCGCCCATGGGAACTGCGTCGCGGCCCGTTCGCTGAAGACGAATTCAGCAAGCTGCCGGAAAAAGAGTGGACCCTGCTGGTCCAAGCGGTCGACCAGTTCGTGCCAGAAGTCAGCGAACTGTTGGAAAACTTCCGCTTCCTGCCGAGCTGGCGCGTCGACGACGTGATGATCAGCTTCGCCGCGCCGGGTGGCAGCGTCGGTCCGCACTTCGATAACTACGACGTGTTCCTGCTGCAGGGTCACGGCAAGCGCAACTGGAAAATCGGCCAGATGTGCGACTCCGAGAGCCCGCTGCTGCAACACGCGGATCTGCGCATCCTCGCCGAATTCCACGAAACCGAAGAGTGGGTTCTGGAACCGGGCGACATGCTCTACCTGCCGCCGCGCCTGGCCCACTGCGGCGTGGCCGTGGATAACTGCATGACCTACTCGGTCGGCTTCCGCGCCCCAAGCGCCTCTGAAGTACTGACCCACTTCACCGACTTCCTCAGCCAGTTCCTGACTGACGAAGAGCGCTACACCGATGCCGACGCGCAGCCGGCCAGCGACCCGCACCAGATTCAACACGACGCACTGGATCGCCTGAAAGCCCTGCTCGCCGAACACATGAGCGACGAACGCCTGTTGCTGACCTGGTTCGGCCAGTACATGACCGAGCCACGCTACCCGGAACTGGTGGCCGGCCCGGAAGATGTCGAAGAAGAAGACTTCCTCAGCGCTCTGCAAGATGGCGCCGTGCTGGTCCGCAACCCAAGCGCGCGTCTGGCCTGGTCGGAAGTCGATGACGATCTGCTGCTGTTCGCCAGTGGCCAGAGCCGTTATCTGCCAGGCAAGCTGCGCGAACTGCTGAAACTGATCTGCGCCGCCGACGCCTTGCACACCGACAACCTCGGCGAGTGGCTGAGCGATGAAGACGGTCGCGGCCTGCTGTGTGAACTGGTCAAGCAAGGCAGCCTGGGGTTTGCCGATGAATAAAATTCGCGTACGTGTCGCAGACTGGCAGAAGGACATCGCCGAGATCCGGCGCATTCGTGAAACGGTGTTTATCGCCGAACAATCGGTACCACCTGAACTTGAGTGGGACGCGGATGACGCGACCGCCGTGCATTTTCTGGCATTCGAAGGCGACTTTCCGATCGGCACTGCGCGCCTGCTGCCCGATGGGCACATTGGTCGCGTGTCGGTACTCAAAGACTGGCGCGGCATGAAGGTCGGTGACGCCCTGATGCAAGCGGTCATCGCTGAAGCTGAAGAGCGCGGCCTGAAGCAGCAGATGCTCAGCGCACAGGTGCAGGCCACGGCGTTCTACGAGCGTCTTGGCTTCAACCTGGTCAGCGAGGAGTTCCTGGAAGCAGGGATTCCGCATGTCGATATGGTTCGCCACTCGGCGTGATACCGCAGCGCGGCTTTCGCGAGCAAGCCGCCCCACCGGGAATCTCCAGCGAACACAGCTTTTGTGCCCAGCAGAGATCGACTGTGTGCCGGCTTGCTCGTGAAGAGGCCCTTGAGCGCATCTCAAAACGCCCCGCCATCCACCGATGACGGGGCGTTTTGCTGTCTACGATTCAACTTGCCCCACCCCAGGCCGACAAACTGGCAATATCAAGCCTTTCAAAAGCGGAGATAACGGACATGTCCCTACGCACCCTGCTCACCACCCTGCTGCTCGGTTGCAGCTTATCGGTGATGGCGGCCACTGAAATCGTGCCCCTCAAGTACCGCACCAGCGCCGACATGCTGCCGATGGCGCAAGACTTCATGAGCAAAGACGGTCAGGTCAGCGCCTATGGCAATCAACTGATCATCAAGGCCGAGCCGGACAAGATCCAGGAACTCAAGGCACTGATCACCCAACTCGATACCGCCCCCAAACGCCTGCTGATCACTGTCGATACCAACGAAAACAACCAGCAGAACACCGGCGACCAACAGACCCGGATCATCAACTACAGCACCGCCAGCCGTGATGGCGGCATTCAGCAGATTCAGGCCAGCGAAGGTGCACCGGCACTGATCCAGGTCGGCCAGAGCGTGCCGATCACCAGCAGCCAGAGCAACTCGTACGGCGACTACAGCAGCCAGACGCAATATCGCAACGTCACACAGGGCTTTTATGTCACCGCCAGCGTCACCGGCGACATCGTTCATCTGTCAATCAGCACCAATCGTGACCGCATGAGCCAGGAACGTCCCGATGTAGTGAACGTACAAAGTACCGACACAACGGTCAGCGGTCGCCTTGGCGAATGGATCACCCTCGCCGGGATAAACCGTGAAACCCAGTCCGACAAACAGAGCCAGAGCCGCAGCTACGCGACTCAAGGCCGGGATGACATGACTTTACGGGTGAAAGTCGACGCTT
Source organism: Pseudomonas sp. EA_65y_Pfl2_P78 (assembly GCF_963970495.1). Lineage (NCBI taxonomy): Bacteria > Pseudomonadati > Pseudomonadota > Gammaproteobacteria > Pseudomonadales > Pseudomonadaceae > Pseudomonas > Pseudomonas sp. EA_65y_Pfl2_P78. The sequence continues at coordinate 13,994 of NZ_CAXAON010000046.1, forward strand.
TGGACTAAAGCACCGAAAATTGACTGATTAGTCGTATTAGACGAAAGATGTAGTGCTTTAAAAAAAGCACTACAAAACGTTTGACGAGGCAAAAAAGCGAAGGCATGATGGCCTCGCTCCCGCTAATCAGAGGCCCTGGCAAGGGCCTTCGAAACGATGTTCGCACCCACCCCGCGAACCGCTTCGTGTCTGTACCGCCCACAAGGTGTGTTTGACGAGGTTGCCGACTGGAACGAAGTTGTCCCGAGGGACGGAAGCGTAATTGGGTAACCCGGCATCACACTGCAGTTCGTATAAAGGCCCACGACGCCCGAATGCGCCCGCCAGTTGCGCCTTTACCTGCTCACTTCCCCTCGAGCCCATCGTTCATCCCGTCGCCTACCCCGCCGAATCCGACTTGAGCACCTAAGCTTCTGGTCAGCGAGCGCAGGAATTTTCCACCGCAGAACAACTTTTCATAAAGACGCGACGAGGTTTATCTCCATGGCACTGACACGCGAACAGCAAATTGCAGCCCTTGAAAAAGACTGGGCTGAAAACCCGCGCTGGAAAGGCGTGACACGCACTTACTCCGCTGCTGACGTCGTCCGTCTGCGTGGCTCGGTTCAACCTGAGCACACCTTTGCGAAAATGGGCGCCGAGAAGCTGTGGAACCTGGTCACCCAGGGTGCCAAGCCGTCCTTCCGCCCAGAGAAAGACTTCGTCAACTGCATGGGCGCCCTGACCGGCGGCCAGGCTGTTCAGCAGGTCAAAGCCGGCATCCAGGCGATCTACCTGTCGGGCTGGCAGGTGGCTGCGGACAACAACTCCGCCGAATCGATGTACCCGGATCAGTCGCTGTACCCGGTGGACTCGGTGCCAACCGTGGTCAAGCGCATCAACAACTCGTTCCGACGTGCTGACCAGATCCAGTGGAAAGCCGGCAAGAACCCGGGCGACGATGGCTACATCGACTACTTCGCGCCAATCGTGGCGGACGCTGAAGCCGGTTTCGGCGGCGTTCTGAACGCATACGAGCTGATGAAGAGCATGATCGAAGCAGGCGCCGCCGGCGTTCACTTCGAAGACCAACTGGCTTCCGTGAAAAAATGCGGTCACATGGGCGGCAAAGTACTGGTTCCTACCCAGGAAGCCGTGCAGAAGCTGACCGCTGCGCGTCTGGCTGCCGACGTTGCCGGTACGCCGACCATCATTCTGGCCCGTACCGACGCTAACGCTGCTGACCTGCTGACCTCCGATTGCGACCCGTACGACCAGCCGTTCGTGACTGGCGAGCGCACTCAGGAAGGCTTCTACAAGGTCCGTGCCGGTCTGGACCAGGCAATTGCCCGCGGCCTGGCTTACGCGCCGTACGCCGACCTGATCTGGTGCGAAACCGCCAAGCCGGATCTGGAAGAAGCCCGTCGTTTCGCTGAAGCGATCAAAAAGGAATACCCGGACCAACTGCTGTCGTACAACTGCTCGCCTTCCTTCAACTGGAAGAAAAACCTGGACGACGCGACCATCGCCAAGTTCCAGCGCGAACTGTCCGCCATGGGCTACAAGCACCAGTTCATCACCCTGGCCGGCATTCACAACATGTGGCACAGCATGTTCAACCTGGCGCACGACTACGCCCGCAACGACATGACTGCCTACGTGAAGCTGCAAGAGCAGGAATTCGCTGATGCTGCCAAGGGTTACACCTTCGTCGCCCACCAACAAGAAGTGGGCACCGGCTACTTCGACGACATGACCACCGTGATTCAGGGTGGCTCGTCTTCGGTAACCGCGCTGACCGGTTCGACCGAAGAAGAGCAGTTTCACTGATCTGCTTCACCTGAGCAAACGGCCGTTGCGGGCCGGATAGAAAGCTAACCGCAACGCCGCACATCTGACGCCCCGACTGGTTTGGGGCGTTTTTTTTTGCCCGCAAACATCTCAAAGGCTCCCACAGGTTTTGTGTAGGACCTTTCTGAAAAAACATTGATCCAGAGCGCTATGGACGTCAGAAAAATCGTTTAAAACGGGCGATACCGCTACTTGCAGTAACGGGCATATAAGACAACTTCCTGATTACTGCCCCGCTAAACAGTTTAAAAATCACTCCAAACGATATCAATTATCATTTCGAAGTAACTATGTTCGTTACATTTCCCACAAAACATAATTCGCAGAAACCCGGCTAATGCCCGCTATGCTTGGGCTACGGGGCATTCGAGGTGCGCTATGTCCTTATTCCAATAAATAATTTCGCTATAGGAATTTTACTTGCAGGGTGTTTAGCCATAAAATCAGCGCGATTGATTGCTGCGACATATCGTCACTGCTTTATTTCTTTATCAAGCTCAGAGACCTTTGCTCTCTGTTAAGGATTACCAGCATGCCCGAAGCGACAGGACTCATGGCCCACAACTGGGGCTTTGCCATTTTCCTTCTGGGTGTAGTCGGCCTGTGTGCCTTCATGCTCGGTGTCTCCAGCCTCCTCGGGTCAAAAGCCTGGGGCCGCAGCAAAAATGAACCGTTCGAGTCCGGCATGCTACCTACCGGTGGCGCCCGCTTGCGGCTCTCAGCCAAATTCTATCTGGTCGCGATGCTGTTCGTGATCTTCGATATCGAAGCCCTCTTTCTCTTTGCATGGTCTGTGTCCGTCCGCGAAAGCGGCTGGACCGGATTCGTCGAAGCTCTCGTTTTCATAGCAATTCTGTTGGCAGGTCTTGTCTACCTGTTCCGAGTGGGCGCCCTTGACTGGGCTCCGGAAGCTCGTCGCAAGAGGCAAGCGAAGCTGAAACAATGAGGCTTTGGCAATGCAATACAATCTCACCAGGATCGACCCCGATGCTCCTAACGAGCAGTATCCGATTGGCGAACGGGAAACCGTTTCCGATCCGTTAGAGGATCAAGTTCACAAAAACATTTTCATGGGCAAGCTGGAAGACGTGCTGAGTGGCGCGGTCAACTGGGGACGCAAGAACTCCCTGTGGCCGTACAACTTTGGCTTGTCGTGCTGCTACGTGGAAATGACCACCGCCTTCACGGCGCCCCACGACATCGCGCGCTTTGGCGCCGAAGTGATTCGGGCATCGCCGCGTCAAGCCGACTTCATGGTTATCGCCGGAACCTGCTTCATCAAGATGGCGCCGATCATCCAGCGTCTCTACGAGCAGATGCTCGAGCCGAAGTGGGTGATTTCCATGGGTTCGTGCGCCAACTCCGGCGGCATGTACGACATCTACTCTGTGGTTCAAGGGGTGGACAAGTTCCTGCCCGTGGACGTCTACGTACCTGGCTGCCCTCCTCGTCCGGAAGCATTTCTGCAAGGCTTGATGCTCTTGCAGGAATCGATTGGCAAGGAGCGTCGTCCGCTTTCCTGGGTCGTTGGCGATCAAGGCGTATATCGCGCCGACATGCCTTCGCAGAAGGATGCGCGCCGCGAACAGCGAATCGCAGTCACCAACCTGCGCAGCCCTGACGAAGTCTGATCCAGATCTGTTCTGACAAAGAAACGAGAAGCTGGCTTCATTCTTTACGTTGACCGAAAGCGAAAAAATAACCATGACTACAGGCAGCGCTCTGTACATCCCGCCTTACAAGGCAGACGACCAGGATGTGGTCGTTGAATTGAACAACCGTTTTGGCGCCGAAGCGTTCACCGCTCAGTCGACCCGCACCGGTATGCCGGTGCTGTGGGTGGCGCGCGCCAAACTCGTCGAAGTCCTGACTTTCCTGCGCAACCTGCCCAAGCCGTACGTCATGCTCTATGACCTGCACGGCGTGGACGAGCGTCTGCGCACCAAGCGTCAAGGGCTGCCTTCGGACGCCGAATTCACCGTGTTCTATCACCTCATGTCGCTTGAGCGTAATAGTGACGTGATGATCAAGGTCGCCTTGTCCGAAAGCGACCTGAGCTTGCCGACCGTCACCAGCATCTGGCCAAACGCCAACTGGTACGAGCGCGAAGTCTGGGACATGTACGGCATCGACTTCAAAGGCCACCCGCACCTGTCGCGCATCATGATGCCGCCGACCTGGGAAGGTCACCCGCTGCGCAAGGACTTCCCGGCGCGCGCCACCGAATTCGATCCGTACAGCCTGAACCTGGCCAAACAACAGCTTGAGGAAGAAGCCGCGCGCTTCCGCCCTGAAGACTGGGGCATGAAGCGTTCCGGGCCGAACGAGGACTACATGTTCCTCAACCTGGGGCCGAACCACCCTTCGGCTCACGGTGCGTTCCGCATCATCCTGCAACTGGACGGTGAAGAGATCGTCGACTGCGTGCCGGACATCGGTTACCACCACCGTGGCGCCGAGAAGATGGCCGAGCGTCAGTCCTGGCACAGCTTCATTCCTTACACCGACCGTATCGACTACCTCGGCGGTGTGATGAACAACCTGCCGTACGTGCTCTCGGTCGAGAAGCTGGCCGGCATCAAGGTGCCAGAGAAGGTCGACGTCATCCGCATCATGATGGCCGAGTTCTTCCGGATCACCAGCCACCTGCTGTTCCTGGGTACTTACATCCAGGACGTTGGTGCGATGACCCCGGTGTTCTTCACCTTCACCGACCGCCAGAAGGCTTACACGGTGATTGAAGCCATTACCGGTTTCCGTCTGCACCCGGCCTGGTACCGCATCGGCGGCGTCGCACACGACCTGCCACGCGGCTGGGAAAAACTGGTGAAAGATTTCGTTGAATGGCTGCCAAAACGCCTCGACGAATACACCAAGGCGGCACTGCAGAACAGCATCCTCAAAGGTCGTACCATCGGCGTTGCCCAGTACAACACCAAAGAAGCCCTGGAATGGGGCGTCACCGGTGCGGGCCTGCGTTCGACCGGTTGCGACTTCGACCTGCGTAAAGCGCGTCCATACTCCGGCTACGAAAACTTCGAGTTCGAAGTGCCGCTGGCGGCCAATGGCGATGCCTATGATCGCTGCATGGTCCGCGTCGAAGAGATGCGCCAAAGCATCAAGATCATCGACCAGTGCATGCGCAACATGCCGGAAGGCCCGTACAAGGCGGATCACCCGCTGACCACGCCGCCGCCCAAAGAACGCACGCTGCAGCACATCGAAACCCTGATCACGCACTTCCTGCAAGTTTCGTGGGGCCCGGTCATGCCGGCCAACGAATCCTTCCAGATGATCGAAGCGACCAAGGGCATCAACAGTTATTACCTGACGAGCGACGGCGGCACCATGAGCTACCGTACCCGGATCCGCACTCCGAGCTTCCCGCATCTGCAACAGATCCCTTCGGTGATCAAAGGCAGCATGGTCGCGGACATGATTGCGTACCTGGGTAGTATCGACTTCGTTATGGCCGACGTGGACCGCTAAGCATGAACAGCACGCTTATCCAGACAGACCGTTTCACCCTCAGTGAAACCGAGCGCTCGGCCATCGAGCACGAGCTGCATCACTACGAAGACCCGCGCGCGGCGTCGATCGAAGCCTTGAAGATCGTTCAGAAAGAACGCGGCTGGGTGCCAGATGGCGCCTTGTACGCGATCGGCGAGATCCTCGGCATTCCGGCCAGCGACGTTGAAGGTGTGGCGACGTTCTACAGCCAGATTTTCCGTCAGCCGGTCGGCCGTCACATCATTCGCGTCTGCGACAGCATGGTCTGCTACATCGGCGGCCACGAGTCGGTGGTCAGCGAAATCCAGAACAATCTGGGCATCGGCCTGGGTCAGACCACCACCGACGGTCGTTTCACCCTGCTGCCTGTCTGCTGCCTCGGCAACTGCGACAAGGCACCGGCGCTGATGATCGACGACGACACCTTTGGTGATGTGCAGCCTGCTGGCGTTGCCAAACTGCTCGAGGGCTACGTATGACCCTGACATCTTTCGGCCCGGCCAACCGCATCAAGCGTTCGGCCGAGACTCACCCGCTGACCTGGCGTCTGCGTGACGACGGCGAAGCCGTATGGCTCGACGAATACCAGGCCAAGAACGGTTACGCCGCTGCGCGCAAAGCCTTCGCCGACATGGCTCAGGACGACATCGTCCAGACCGTGAAAGACGCAGGCCTCAAAGGTCGCGGCGGTGCAGGCTTCCCCACTGGCGTGAAGTGGGGCCTGATGCCCAAAGACGAATCCATCAACATCCGCTACCTGCTGTGCAACGCGGATGAAATGGAGCCGAATACCTGGAAGGACCGCATGCTGATGGAGCAACTGCCCCATCTGCTGATCGAAGGCATGCTGATCAGTGCTCGCGCACTGAAAACCTACCGTGGCTACATCTTCCTGCGTGGCGAATACACCACCGCCGCCAAGCACCTCAACCGTGCCGTGGAAGAAGCCAAGGCAGCAGGCCTGCTGGGCAAGAACATTCTGGGCAGCGGTTTTGATTTCGAACTGTTCGTCCACACCGGCGCTGGGCGTTACATCTGCGGTGAAGAAACCGCACTGATCAACTCCCTCGAAGGCCGCCGTGCCAACCCGCGCTCCAAGCCGCCCTTCCCTGCCGCCGTGGGCGTGTGGGGCAAGCCGACGTGCGTGAACAACGTTGAAACCCTGTGCAACGTGCCGGCGATCATTGCCGACGGCGTTGACTGGTACAAATCGTTGGCCCGCGAAGGCAGCGAAGACATGGGCACCAAGCTCATGGGCTTCTCCGGCAAGGTGAAGAATCCTGGCCTGTGGGAACTGCCGTTCGGCGTGACCGGTCGCGAGCTGTTCGAAGACTACGCCGGCGGCATGCGCGACGGCTTCAAGCTCAAGGCCTGGCAGCCAGGTGGCGCCGGTACCGGTTTCCTCCTGCCAGAACACCTCGACGCACAAATGTATGCCGGCGGCATCGCCAAAGTGGGCACCCGTATGGGTACCGGCTTGGCGATGGCGGTGGACGACAGCGTCAACATGGTCTCGCTGCTGCGCAACATGGAGCAATTCTTCGCTCGCGAATCCTGCGGTTTCTGCACCCCGTGCCGTGATGGCTTGCCATGGAGCGTCAAGCTCTTGATGGCCATCGAAGAAGGCCGCGGTCAGCCAGGCGACATCGAGACCCTGCTGGGGCTGGTCAACTTCCTCGGCCCGGGCAAGACCTTCTGTGCTCACGCACCGGGTGCCGTGGAGCCGTTGGGCAGTGCCATCAAATACTTCCGTCCAGAGTTCGAAGCCGGTATCGCGCCTGCAAGCGCCGCCGTCCCGCCTCTGGCAAGGCCGATCGTAATCGGCGCGTAAACGCTTAAAAAGGCGAAGGGTCCGTGCCCTTCGCCTTTCGTCCGATGACGCCTTTCGGGGCTGACTGGATTCGGACGGATAACAAGATTCCATTAGCCACGCCCGCTGACACCGGGCCAACGAAGACCTTTGAACCATGGCCACTATCCACGTAGACGGCAAAGCGCTCGAAGTCGACGGGGCAGACAACCTGTTACAGGCATGTCTGTCGCTGGGCCTCGACATCCCTTATTTCTGCTGGCACCCGGCGCTTGGTAGCGTCGGGGCCTGCCGCCAGTGTGCGGTCAAGCAGTACACCGACGAGAACGACACCCGTGGTCGCATCGTCATGTCCTGCATGACACCTGCCACCGACAACACCTGGATCTCCATCGACGATGAAGAATCCAAGGCGTTCCGCGCCAGTGTTGTCGAATGGCTGATGACCAACCACCCGCACGACTGCCCTGTGTGCGAAGAAGGCGGTCATTGCCACCTGCAAGACATGACCGTGATGACCGGCCACAACGAGCGCCGTTATCGCTTCACCAAACGCACCCACCAGAACCAGCAACTGGGCCCGTTCATTTCCCACGAAATGAACCGCTGCATCGCTTGCTACCGCTGCGTGCGTTTCTACAAGGACTACGCCGGCGGCACCGACCTCGGGGTGTTCGGCGCCCACGACAACGTGTACTTCGGTCGCGTTGAAGACGGCACCCTCGAAAGCGAGTTCTCCGGCAACCTCACCGAGGTCTGCCCGACCGGTGTGTTCACCGACAAGACTCACTCCGAGCGCTACAACCGTAAATGGGACATGCAGTTCGCGCCGAGCATCTGCCATGGCTGCTCGAGCGGTTGCAACATCTCTCCGGGCGAGCGCTACGGCGAACTGCGTCGCATCGAAAACCGTTTCAACGGTTCGGTGAACCAGTACTTCCTGTGCGACCGTGGCCGTTTCGGTTATGGCTACGTCAACCGCACCGACCGTCCACGTCAGCCGCTGCTGGCCGACGGCACGAAACTGGGCCTGGATCAGGCGCTGGACAAGGCTGCCGATCTGCTGCGCGGGCGCAACATCGTCGGTATAGGTTCGCCGCGTGCCAGCCTCGAAAGCAACTACGCGCTGCGTGAACTGGTTGGCGCCGAGCACTTCTACTCCGGTATCGAAGCGTCCGAACTAGAGCGCATCCGTCTGGTTCTGCAAGTGCTCAAAGACAGCCCGTTGCCCGTGCCGAACATGCGCGACATCGAAGACCACGACGCCGTATTCGTCCTCGGTGAAGACCTGACCCAGACCGCCGCCCGTATGGCCCTGGCCCTGCGTCAGTCGGTCAAAGGCAAGGCTGAAGACATGGCCGAAGCCATGCGCGTCCAGCCATGGCTCGACGCCGCTGTGAAAAACATCGGTCAGCACGCGCTGAACCCGCTGTTCATCGCCAGCCTGGCTGAAACCAAGCTCGACGACATCGCCGAAGAGTGCGTTCACGCCGCTCCCGACGATCTGGCGCGCATCGGTTTCGCCGTGGCTCACGCTCTGGATGCCAGCGCCCCTGCCGTTGAAGGTCTGGACGCTGAAGCTCTGGAACTGGCCAAGCGCATTGCCGACGCCCTGATCAAAGCCAAGCGTCCGCTGATCATCGCCGGTACTTCGCTGGGCTCCAAAGCCCTGATCGAAGCGGCGGCAAACATCGCCAAGGCTCTGAAGCTGCGCGAGAAGAACGGCTCGATCAGCCTGATCGTGTCGGAAGCCAACAGCCTCGGTCTGGCCATGCTCGGTGGCGAATCGGTGGATGCTGCGCTGCAAGCCGTGATCGACGGCCAGGCTGACGCCATCGTCGTGCTGGAAAACGACCTGTACACCCGCACCTCGAAAGCCAAGGTCGATGCCGCACTGAACGCTGCGAAAGTGGTGATCGTTGCCGACCATCAGAAGACCGCCACCAGCGACCGCGCGCATCTGGTTCTGCCGGCGGCCAGCTTCGCTGAAGGCGACGGTACGCTGGTCAGCCAGGAAGGTCGCGCCCAGCGCTTCTTCCAGGTTTTCGACCCGCAATACATGGACGCAAGCATTCTGGTTCACGAAGGCTGGCGCTGGCTGCACGCCCTGCGCTCGACCCTGCTGAACCAGCCGATCGACTGGACGCAACTGGACCACGTCACCGCGGCCGTGGCGTCGAGCACCGAGCAACTGGCACGTATCGTCGACGCTGCACCGTCTGCTGCGTTTCGCATCAAGGGTCTGAAACTGGCGCGTGAGCCGCTGCGTTATTCCGGTCGCACCGCGATGCGCGCCGACATCAGCGTTCACGAACCGCGTACTCCGCAAGACAAAGACACCGCGTTCGCCTTCTCCATGGAAGGTTACTCGGGCTCCGTCGAACCGCGTCAGCAGGTGCCATTCGCCTGGTCGCCGGGCTGGAACTCGCCGCAGGCCTGGAACAAGTTCCAGGACGAAGTCGGTGGTCACATCCGCGCTGGCGACCCGGGTACCCGCCTGATCGAAAGCACCGGTGATTCGCTGAACTGGTTCGCTGCCGCTCCACGTGCGTTCAACCCGGCGCCGGGCACCTGGCAAGCCGTGCCGTTCTTCCACCTGTTCGGCAGCGAAGAGAACTCTTCGAAAGCCGCCCCGGTACAAGAGCGCATTCCGGCTCCGTACGTTGCTCTGGCCAAGTCCGAAGCCGATCGTCTGGGCGTCAACGACGGTGCCCTGCTGAGCCTGAACGTGGCCGGCCAGACCCTGCGTCTGCCATTGCGTATCAATGAAGAACTGGGCGCAGGTCTGGTGGCATTGCCTGCGGGCATCGCTGGCATTCCACCGGCATTCGCCGGCGTATCCGTCGACGGTCTGCAGGAGGCAGCGCAATGACCTGGTTCACCCCTGAAGTGATCGATGTGATCCTCTCGGTCGTCAAAGCCATCGTGATTCTGCTGGCCGTTGTGGTCGCGGGCGCGTTGCTCAGCTTTGTCGAACGTCGCCTGCTGGGCTGGTGGCAGGACCGTTACGGTCCGAACCGCGTTGGCCCGTTTGGTATGTTCCAGATCGCCGCCGACATGCTCAAGATGTTCTTCAAGGAAGACTGGACCCCGCCGTTTGCCGACAAAGTGATCTTCACTTTGGCGCCGGTGGTGGCCATGTCCGCCCTGCTGATCGCGTTTGCGATCATCCCGATCACCCCGACCTGGGGCGTGGCGGATCTGAACATCGGCCTGCTGTTCTTCTTCGCCATGGCCGGTCTGTCGGTCTACGCGGTGCTGTTCGCCGGCTGGTCGAGCAACAACAAGTTCGCCCTGCTCGGCAGCTTGCGTGCCTCGGCGCAGACCGTGTCCTACGAAGTGTTCATGGGCCTGGCCCTGATGGGCATCGTGGTTCAGGTCGGCTCGTTCAACATGCGCGACATCGTCGAGTACCAGGCGCAGAACCTGTGGTTCATCATTCCGCAGTTCTTCGGCTTCTGTACCTTCTTCATCGCTGGCGTCGCCGTGACTCACCGTCACCCATTCGACCAGCCGGAAGCGGAACAGGAACTGGCTGACGGTTACCACATTGAATACGCCGGTATGAAATGGGGCATGTTTTTCGTCGGTGAATACATCGGCATCATCCTGATCTCGGCGCTGCTGGTCACCCTGTTCTTCGGTGGCTGGCACGGTCCGTTCGGCATCCTGCCGCAACTGGCGTTCGTCTGGTTCGCACTGAAGACCGCGTTCTTCATCATGCTGTTCATCCTGCTGCGCGCTTCCATTCCGCGCCCGCGTTATGACCAGGTGATGGATTTCAGCTGGAAATTCTGCCTGCCACTGACCCTGATCAATTTGCTGATAACCGCTGCGGTTGTGTTGTGGAACACACCTGCGGTTGCGGTTCAGTGAGGATTTGACCCATGTTCAAATATATTGGCGACATCGTTAAGGGTACTGGTACCCAGTTGCGCAGCCTGGTCATGGTCTTCGGCCATGGCTTTCGCAAGCGCGACACCCTGCAATATCCGGAAGAGCAGGTCTACCTGCCGCCACGCTACCGTGGCCGCATCGTCCTGACCCGTGACCCCGATGGCGAAGAGCGTTGCGTAGCCTGCAACCTGTGCGCCGTGGCTTGCCCGGTCGGTTGCATCTCGCTGCAGAAAGCTGAAACCGAAGACGGTCGCTGGTACCCGGACTTCTTCCGTATCAACTTCTCGCGCTGCATTTTCTGCGGTCTCTGCGAGGAAGCCTGCCCGACCACCGCGATCCAGCTGACGCCGGATTTCGAGATGGCCGAGTTCAAACGTCAGGACCTGGTGTACGAGAAAGAAGATCTTTTGATCTCTGGCCCCGGCAAAAACCCTGATTACAACTTCTATCGTGTTGCAGGTATGGCAATCGCTGGCAAGCCCAAAGGCAGCGCGCAGAACGAAGCCGAACCGATCAACGTGAAGAGCTTGCTGCCTTAAGGAAGAACGATGGAATTCGCTTTCTATTTCGCATCGGGTATCGCTGTTGTGTCCACGCTACGCGTGATCACCAACACCAACCCTGTGCACGCCCTGCTCTACCTGATCATCTCGTTGATCGCCGTGGCCATGACCTTCTTCGCACTCGGCGCCCCGTTCGCCGGCGTGCTGGAAGTGATCGCCTACGCCGGCGCCATCATGGTGCTGTTCGTGTTCGTGGTGATGATGCTGAACCTGGGCCCGGCCTCGGTTCAGCAGGAACGTACCTGGCTCAAGCCCGGCATCTGGGCAGGGCCGGTGATTCTCGCAGCCTTGCTGCTGGCCGAACTGCTGTATGTGCTGTTCGCTCACCAGAGCGGTCAGGCCATCGGCCACACCACCGTCGATGCAAAAGCCGTGGGCGTCAGCCTGTTCGGCCCGTATCTGCTGGTGGTCGAACTCGCCTCGATGCTGCTGCTCGCCGCAGCCGTCACGGCGTTCCATTTGGGCCGTAACGAGGCGAAGGAGTAAGACATGCCTGCTATCCCTCTCGAACATGGATTAGCCGTCGCCGGCATCCTGTTCTGCCTTGGTCTGGTCGGCCTGATGGTCCGCCGCAACATTTTGTTCGTGTTGATGAGTCTGGAAGTAATGATGAACGCCTCGGCACTGGCGTTCATTGTTGCAGGCGCCCGTTGGGGCCAGCCGGATGGACAGATCATGTTCATCCTGGTGATCAGCCTTGCAGCCGCCGAGGCCAGTATTGGTCTGGCGATCCTGCTGCAACTGTATCGCCGCTTCCACACGCTCGATATCGACGCTGCCAGTGAGATGCGCGGATGAACTTAATCTTTCTGACTTTCGTATTCCCTCTGATCGGGTTCCTGCTGCTGTCGTTCTCTCGTGGACGCTGGTCGGAAAACCTCTCGGCGCTGATCGGCGTGGGTTCCATTGGCCTGTCGGCGATTGTCGCCGCCTACGTCATCTGGCAATTCAACGTCGCGCCACCCGAAGGCGGTCACTACACGCTGGTACTGTGGAAGTGGATGGCGGTCGAAGGCTTCAAGCCTGACTTCGCCCTCTACGTCGATGGCCTGTCGATCACCATGCTCGGCGTGGTTGTCGGTGTAGGTTTCCTGATCCACCTGTTCGCGTCCTGGTACATGCGCGGCGAAGCGGGTTACTCGCGCTTCTTCTCGTACACCAACCTGTTTATCGCCAGCATGCTGTTCCTGGTACTGGGCGATAACCTGTTGTTCCTGTACTTCGGCTGGGAAGGCGTGGGCCTGTGCTCGTACCTGTTGATCGGTTTCTACTACAGCAACCGCAACAACGGGAACGCCGCACTCAAGGCCTTCATCGTGACCCGCATCGGCGACGTGTTCATGGCCATCGGCCTGTTCATCCTGTTCCAGCAAGTGGGCACGTTGAACATCCAGGAACTGCTGGTGCTGGCACCGCAGAAATTCCAGGTCGGCGATTTCTGGATCACGTTGGCGACCCTGATGCTGCTGGGCGGTGCGGTCGGTAAATCGGCACAACTGCCACTGCAAACCTGGCTCGCGGACGCGATGGCTGGCCCGACGCCGGTTTCGGCACTGATCCACGCTGCCACCATGGTAACCGCCGGTGTCTACCTGATCGCCCGTACCCACGGTCTGTTCACCCTGGCGCCGGACATCCTGCACCTGGTCGGCATCGTGGGCGGAGTGACGCTGGTGCTGGCAGGTTTCGCAGCACTGGTGCAAACCGACATCAAACGTATCCTCGCCTACTCGACCATGAGCCAGATCGGCTACATGTTCCTGGCGTTGGGCGTCGGTGCATGGGATGGCGCGATTTTCCACCTGATGACCCACGCCTTCTTCAAGGCCCTGCTGTTCCTGGCTTCCGGTGCGGTGATCGTTGCCTGCCACCACGAGCAGAACATCTTCAAGATGGGCGGTCTGTGGAAGAAACTGCCACTGGCCTACGCCAGCTTCATCGTCGGCGGCGCGGCCCTGTCTGCTCTCCCACTGTTGACCGCAGGCTTCTACTCCAAGGACGAAATCCTTTGGGAAGCGTTCGCCAGCGGCAATCACGGCCTGCTCTATGCCGGCCTGGTCGGTGCGTTCATGACCTCGCTGTACACCTTCCGCCTGATCTTCATCACGTTCCACGGTGAAGCCAAGACCGAAGCTCACGCCGGTCACGGCATCGCTCACTGGCTGCCACTGTCGGTGCTGATCGTATTGTCGACATTCGTCGGCGCCATGATCGTGCCACCGCTGCACGGCGTACTGCCGCAAAGCGTTGGTCATGCGGGTGGCGAAGCCAAGCACAGCCTGGAAATCGCGTCGGGCGCCATCGCCCTGGCCGGTATCCTGCTGGCGGCCCTGCTGTTCCTCGGCAAGCGTCGCTTCGTGACGGCAATCGCCAACAGCGGCATCGGCCGTTTCCTTTCGGCCTGGTGGTTCGCTGCCTGGGGCTTCGACTGGATCTACGACAAACTGTTCGTCAAGCCTTACCTTGCGATCAGCCACGTACTGCGCAAAGACCCGCTCGACCAGACCATCGGTCTGATCCCGCGTATGGCCAAGGGCGGTCACACTGCCCTGAGTCGCACCGAGACCGGTCAACTGCGTTGGTATGCGGCTTCCATGGCTGCTGGTGCCGTGCTGGTAATCGGCGCCATCGTGCTGGTAGCGGTCTGATATGAACCTTGCGAATTTGCGAAAGGAAACGAGCCCGTCATGATTCTGCCTTGGCTAATCCTGATCCCCTTCATCGGCGGCCTGCTGTGCTGGATGGGTGAGCGCTTCGGCGCTACCCTGCCCCGCTGGATTGCGCTGTTGACCATGACCCTGGAACTCGCCCTCGGCCTCTGGCTGTGGGCCCACGGTGACTATTCATTTGCTCCGGCGCCTGGCGCCGATCCGACCTGGGCGCTTGAGTTCAAGCACGTCTGGATCCAGCGCTTCGGCATCAACGTGCACCTGGCCCTCGACGGCCTGTCGCTGTTGATGATCCTGCTGACCGGCCTGCTGGGTATCCTCTCGGTACTCTGCTCGTGGAAAGAGATTCAACGTCACGTTGGCTTCTTCCACTTGAACCTGATGTGGATCCTGGGCGGCGTTGTCGGCGTGTTCCTCGCCCTCGACCTGTTCATGTTTTTCTTCTTCTGGGAAATGATGCTGGTGCCGATGTACTTCCTCATCGCGCTCTGGGGTCACAGTTCTTCGGACGGCAAGAAAACCCGGATCTACGCCGCCACCAAGTTCTTCATCTTCACTCAGGCGTCCGGCCTGATCATGCTGGTGGCGATCCTTGGTCTGGTGCTGGTCAACTTCAACAACACCGGCGTGATTACCTTCAACTACGCCGACCTGTTGAAAACCAAGATGTCGATGACCACCGAGTACATCCTGATGCTCGGCTTCTTCATCGCCTTCGCGGTCAAGCTGCCGGTCGTACCGTTCCACTCGTGGTTGCCTGATGCCCACGCCCAGGCGCCGACTGCCGGTTCCGTCGACCTCGCCGGTATCTTGCTGAAAACCGCGGCCTACGGTCTGCTGCGTTTCGCCCTGCCGCTGTTCCCGAATGCCTCGGCCGAGTTCGCGCCGATCGCCATGACCCTTGGTCTGATCGGGATCTTCTACGGTGCGTTCCTCGCTTTCGCGCAAACCGACATCAAGCGTCTGATCGCCTTCTCGTCCGTTTCCCACATGGGCTTCGTGTTGATCGGCATCTACTCCGGCAGCCAACTGGCGCTGCAAGGCGCTGTGATCCAGATGCTCGCGCACGGTGTGTCGGCGGCGGCACTGTTTATCCTCAGCGGTCAGTTGTACGAGCGTCTGCACACTCGTGACATGCGTGAGATGGGCGGTGTGTGGTCGCGTATCGCTTATCTGCCAGCGATCAGCCTGTTCTTCGCAGCCGCTTCGTTGGGTCTGCCGGGTACCGGTAACTTTGTCGGTGAGTTCCTGATCCTGATCGGCTCCTTCGCGAGCTGGCCGTGGATTACTGCGATTGCCACTTCCGGCCTGGTGTTCGGCTCGGTCTATTCGCTGATCATGATCCACCGTGCTTATTTCGGTCCGTCCAAATCGGATTCGATCCTGCACGGCATGGACGCTCGCGAACTGATCATGGTGCTGGGCCTTGCGGTGTTGCTGATCTACATCGGCGTCTACCCGCAACCGTTCCTCGACACTTCTGCCGCCACGATGCATGGCGTACAGCAGTGGCTCGGCACCGCCTTCACTCAACTCGCTTCGGCCCGGTAAGAGCGCTATGGAATTTACGATTCAACACTTTATTGCGCTTGCGCCACTGTTGATCACCAGCCTCACCATTATCGTGGTGATGCTGGCAATCGCCTGGCGCCGCAACCACTCGCAGACCTTCCTGATCTCGGTGGCTGGTCTGAACCTGGCCTTGCTGTCGATCCTGCCAGCCCTGAAAGTCGCGCCTCTGGCCGTAACGCCATTGCTGCAAATCGACTCGTTCGCTTGCCTGTACATGGCGCTGATCCTGGTCGCCACCCTCGCTTGCGTCACCCTCGCCCACGCCTACCTGGGCGATGGCGGTTCGGGTTACCCGGGCAACCGTGAAGAACTGTACCTGCTGATCCTGATGGCCGCCGCCGGTGGTCTGGTTCTGGTCAGCGCGCAGCACCTGGCCGGTTTGTTCATCGGTCTGGAACTGCTCTCGGTACCGGTTTACGGTCTGGTGGCCTACGCCTTCTTCAACAAGCGTTCGCTGGAAGCCGGCATCAAATACATGGTGCTGTCGGCCGCCGGTTCCGCGTTCCTGTTGTTTGGTATGGCGCTGCTGTACGCAGACTCGGGTTCGCTGAGCTTCGTCGGTATCGGTCAAGCGCTGGCCGCGACCGGCCTGCCAAGCTCGCTGGCGCAACTGGGCCTGGGCATGATGCTGATCGGTCTGGCGTTCAAGCTGTCGCTGGTACCGTTCCACCTGTGGACGCCGGACGTGTATGAAGGTGCTCCAGCACCGGTGGCTGCGTTCCTTGCGACCGCTTCAAAAGTGGCCGTGTTTGCGGTGATGGTGCGTCTGTTCCAGATCTCCCCTGCCGCGAGCAGTGGTGTACTGAGCGACGTGCTGACCGTCATCGCGATTGCCTCGATCCTGTTCGGTAACCTGCTGGCCTTGACCCAGAGCAACCTCAAGCGTCTGCTCGGTTACTCGTCCATCGCGCACTTCGGCTACCTGCTGATTGCACTGGTGGCGAGCAAGGGTCTGGCAGTGGAAGCCATCGGCGTCTACCTGGTCACCTACGTGATCACCAGCCTCGGCGCGTTCGGCGTGATCACTCTGATGTCCTCGCCGTACAACGGCCGCGACGCCGATGCACTGTATGAGTACCGCGGTCTGTTCTGGCGCCGTCCGTACCTGACCGCCGTACTGACCGTGATGATGCTGTCCCTGGCCGGTATCCCGCTGACCGCAGGCTTCATCGGCAAGTTCTACATCATCGCCACCGGTGTCGAATCGCACCAATGGTGGCTGGTAGGTTCGCTGGTACTGGGCAGCGCCATTGGCGTCTTCTACTACCTGCGCGTGATGGTCACCCTGTACCTGATCGAGCCGAACCTGCGCCGCCACGATGCGCAATTGCACTGGGAACAGAAGGCAGGCGGCGTGATGCTGCTGGCCATCGCCCTGGTTGCTTTCTTCCTCGGCGTTTACCCGCAACCATTGCTGACACTGGTGCAGCAGGCGGGTCTGGCTGGCTGATTGTTCGGCTGGCTAGACATGAAAACGGCACCTTCGCAGACTGTGTGAAAACCTAGCAATCTGCGCAGCGCTCAATGAAAATGCTCCGTATCGAAAGATACGGAGCATTTTTCGTTATGGCCTACATCCAAGGAGTGTCCCGCAGCCAGACCAGCGTGTTCCCGGCCTCGCTGGAGGAACTGATCCCCGAGGATCACCTCGTTCGTGTGATCGACCTCTACGTCGCCAAGCTGGATCTGGTGCAACTGGGCTTTGACAAAGCG
>NZ_CAXAON010000047.1:0-30522 GCF_963970495.1 Pseudomonas sp. EA_65y_Pfl2_P78
AGTGAAACGATGCATCGCCGATGGTAGTGTGGGGTTTCCCCATGTGAGAGTAGGTCATCGTCAAGATTAAATTCCGAAACCCCAATTGCGAAAGCAGTTGGGGTTTTGTTTTGCCCGCAGGAAAGTTCTTACAGCCCGTAGGGCCTTCTTCCGGCTGTCACAACCTGCCGACAGTGCTAAGGTTCTGCCCTGGCTTTTGTTCTTTCCCAAGGAAGCTTTTATGCCGGACGCCCAGTCCCTCAACGCTGCATTCATGGTGGTTCAGAGCAATAGCCTGGATGAACTGCGCAGCCTGGTGGTCAGCATAATGCGGCGCTATCCACTGGCCCCCCTGGAAAACGAAATTGCTCTGGTTCAGAGCAACGGTATTGCCCAGTGGCTCAAATTGGCCTTGGCCGAAGATCCTGAAGACGATGACCTCGGCGGCTGCGGTATCGCCGCCGCGATTGATGTGCAATTGCCTGGCAGTTTCATGTGGCAGCTCTATCGCATGGTCTTGGGCCGAGATGAAATTCCAGCCAAATCCCTGCTTGATAAAGCTCCGCTGACCTGGCGGCTCATGCGCCTGCTACCTCAGGTCATCGACCGTCCGCATTTCGAACCACTGCAACGCTTTCTCACTCACGACACCGACTTGCGCAAGCGCTATCAGTTATCCGAGCGTCTGGCGGATCTCTTTGACCAGTACCAGGTATATAGAGCCGACTGGCTGGAGGATTGGGCTGAGGGACGGCATCAATTGCGCAACGTCAGAGGCGAAGTAAAACCACTGCCGCCTACCAGTTGCTGGCAAGCCGAGTTGTGGCGTGCGTTGCTGGATGACGTTGGAGAGTTGGGCATGGCTCAAAGTCGTGCCGGTGTTCATCAGCGATTTATCGAACGCATCAATACGATTGAAGAAGCCCCAAAAGGGATTCCTTCGCGAGTGATCGTTTTCGGGATTTCTTCCTTGCCAGCCCAAGTGCTTGAAGCACTGGCCGGGCTCGCACGTTTCAGTCAGGTTCTGCTGTGTGTACACAACCCATGTCGTCATCACTGGGCCGATATCGTCGCTGATAAGGACTTACTGCGTCATCAATACAAGCGCCAGTCCCGCAGGAGCGGTATGCCGGTGATCCTGGATCAGGAAATACTGCACCAACACGCCCACCCGCTTCTCGCAGCATGGGGCAAGCAAGGTCGTGACTACATCAACTTGCTCGACAGCTATGACGATCCGAATAGCTATCGCGCAGCTTTCCGCGACGGACGTATCGATCTGTTCAGTGAGACCCGGCCACAGAATCTGCTTAATCAACTACAGGACGACATCCTGGAACTGCGGCCACTCAATGAGACACGCGAGCACTGGCCTCCTGTTGAGCTGAACGAAGATCAGTCGATCCGTTTTCACATTGCCCACAGCGCCCAACGCGAAGTTGAAATCCTCCATGACCAGCTGTTGGCACGCTTCAGTGCCAACCCGGATTTACGGCCGCGCGATGTAATTGTGATGGTGCCGGACATCGACAGCTATGCCCCGCATATCCGTGCAGTGTTTGGTCAGCTTGATCGACATGACCCACGTTGCATCCCATTTACCCTGGCGGATCAGGGCCAGCGTGGTCGGGATCCATTGCTGATCGCCGTCGAGCATCTACTTAAACTGCCTGACAGCCGCTTTCCGGTGAGCGAAATTCTCGACCTGCTTGACGTTCCAGCATTACGTGCGCGTTTCGGTATGGAGGAGCGCGATTTACCGACGCTGCATCGCTGGATCGAAGGCGCCGGCGTGCGCTGGGGAATGAACGCTGAACAACGTGCCGGTCTAGGCTTGCCGGACGAACTGGAGCAGAACAGCTGGCATTTTGGCTTGCGCCGAATGTTGCTGGGCTATGCCGTTGGCAGCGCCAATGCCTGTGCGGGTATCGAACCCTACGACGAAATCGGCGGATTGGATGCTGCACTGATCGGGCCATTGGTTGCCTTGCTCGATGCACTGGAACTCGCTCATCAGGAACTCACGCAACCGGCTCAACCCAACGTGTGGGGTCATCGCTTGCAGGCGCTGATGCAGTTGTTCTTCAAGGCCAGCAACGAGCACGATGACTACCTGCTCACCCAGTTGGAAGAGCTTCGTGAAACCTGGCTGGAGACCTGCGAGGCTGTGGGCCTGAAAGATGAATTGCCGCTGACCGTGGTTCGCGAGGCCTGGCTCGCTGGACTGGATCAGGGCAGACTGTCCCAACGCTTTCTCGCCGGTGCAGTAAATTTTTGTACGTTGATGCCCATGCGTGCCATTCCCTTCAAACTCGTCTGTTTGCTGGGGATGAACGACGGCGATTACCCCCGCGCGCAACCGCCGCTCGATTTCGATCTTATGGGCAGCGATTACCGTCCGGGAGATCGTTCCCGGCGAGAGGATGATCGCTATCTTTTGCTCGAGGCGCTGCTGTCTGCCCGTCATCAGCTCTACATCAGTTGGGTCGGCCGCAGCATTCGTGACAACAGTGAGCGGCCGGCTTCGGTGCTGATCGGCCAGTTGCGCGATCACCTTGCCAGCGGTTGGCGATTAGTCGACGAACGTCAGGATTTATTGCACGCCATGACCGAGGAGCATCCTCTGCAACCGTTCAGTGCGCGCTATTTTCATGAGGGCGATCAACTGTTCAGCTATGCCAGCGAATGGCAGGTATTGCATCAACATCAGGCGCCCCAAAACGAGGTGGAGTTGCTCGCTCCGTTTGTTCAAGAAGAGCCGCTGAGCCTTGCCCTGCTGCAGGACTTCTTGCGTAACCCCGTCCGACACTTTTTCGCCCAGCGCCTCAAGGTGTATTTCGAAGCCGCCGAAGCGCCGCTCGCCGACGAAGAGCCTTTTGTCCTGGACGCTTTGCAGCGATATACACTCAGCGACAGCTTGCTCGAAGCTGCGCTCAGACAGCCGGATAATGTCGAGCAGGCGCTCGCGGTTCAAGCCCTGCGTTTGCAAAACAGCGGACTTCTACCCATGGCCGGTTTTGGTGAATGTCTGCAACGTGAGTTGATCGAGCCGTTACCCGATCTGTTGCAGCGCTATCAACAGTTACTGACGTTATGGCCGACACCGTTGACCAGTGCCATCCCGATCTCTATGGAGCTGCAGGGCTTACGCCTTGAAGGTTGGCTTTCGGGCTTGCATCAACGTGCCGACGGTGGCGTGTTGTCAGTCACGACCATCCCCAACAGCATCGGCTCGATCAAGAATCGCAAATGGCATCGACTGACCAAGCCTTGGGTTAATCACTTGGTCGCCTGCGCCAGCGGACTTCCGATGGCCACGGCGTTGGTGGCCAGCGATGACACCTTGCTGCTCGAACCGATGGAGCCAGACAGAGCTGTTCGTTTCCTTGGGGATCTTCTTCTCGCCTGGCAGGCTGGAATGCGGCAACCACTGCCGATCGCGGTAAAGACCGCATTCGCCTGGTTATCACAGACTGATCCGCTCAAGGCTGAAGCCGCGGCGCGTAAAGCCTATGAGGGTGATGGCCAAACCAGTGAGGGCGAGCGCCGCGAAAGCCCGGCGCTGTCACGGCAATATGCCGACTTTGAGGCCTTACTCGCAGACGAGACGTTCTCCGGTTGGTGCGATACCTTGTATCGTCCTTTGCTTGAAGCGCCCTGGCGTTCGTTGTCCAGCGAAGGAGCTCGGTCATGAGCAAGAAAATACCGCTGGCTCTGGCATTCCCATTACGTGGTAGCCAGTTGATCGAAGCCAGTGCCGGCACCGGTAAAACCTTCACTATTTCTGCGCTGTATCTGCGTCTGATTCTGGGCCATGGCGGCGAATCGAATGGTTTTGCCCGAGAACTGTTGCCACCGCAGATTCTTGTGGTGACGTTCACCGATGCTGCCACGAAAGAGTTGCGCGAGCGAATTCGCACTCGCCTTGCCGAGGCCGCGCGCTTCTTCAGAGACGAGATACCCGCTCCTGACGGATTGATCGCGCAGCTGCGCGAACAATTCGAATCTCAGCAATGGCCCGGTTGCGCCAACCGTCTCGATATCGCCGCGCAATGGATGGACGAAGCGGCGGTTTCCACCATTCACAGTTGGTGTCAGCGCATGTTGCGCGAGCACGCTTTCGACAGCGGCAGCCTGTTCACTCAGTCGCTGGAGACTGATCACAGCGATTTGCTCGGGGAAGTGCTGCGCGATTACTGGCGACTGTTCTGTTATCCGATGCAGGGCGATGCCTTGAATTGGGTTCGCAGCAATTGGGGCGGGCCTGCTGCGTTGTTGCCTCGGGTGCGTGGCCTGTTCGCCAGTGAACGCGACAGCGACGAAGGCAAGCCCCCGGCGGAGCTGATCGACGAGTGTCTGCAAGAGCGCCGTGCAGCGCTGATCGAACTGAAAATGCCTTGGCGTCAGTGGGCCGACGAGTTACTCGCCATCTGTCATCAGGGCGTCGCGAGCAAAACCGTCGACGGTCGCAAGATGCAGGCGCGCTACTTTGAACCGTGGTTCGAGAAGCTCAAAGCCTGGGCCGAGGACGAGTGCCTCGAGCAGCTCGACATCGGCACCGGATTCACTCGACTGACGCCCGACGGTATGGCTGAGGCCTGGAAAGGCCAGGTCCCACGTCATCCCGGGCTGGATGCCATGTCGAGCCTCAAATCGAGTCTCGATGCTTTGCCGACCCCCGACGCCGCCGTTCTGCAACATGCCGCCAAATGGGTAGGTGCGCGTTTTGAGGAAGAGAAGCGTCGCCGCGCCGAAATGGGCTTTGACGACATGCTATTGCGCCTGGATGCAGCCCTGCAATCTGACGGGGGCGAGCGCCTCGCGACGTTGATCCGCGAACAGTTCCCGGTCGCGTTGATCGACGAATTCCAGGACACCGATCCGGTGCAGTACCGAATCTTCGAGAGCATTTACCGCATCGAAGAAAACAATCCGGATACCGGTCTGTTTCTGATCGGCGACCCCAAGCAGGCGATCTACGCGTTCCGCGGTGCGGACATCTACACCTATCTGCGCGCCCGGCAAGCCACGACAGGCCGACTGCATACATTGGGCACCAACTTCCGTTCAAGCCATGGCATGGTGGACGCGGTCAACCACATATTCGAACGCGCCGAATCCCGAGAGCAGGGACGCGGCGCGTTTTTGTTCCGGGAGAAAAACGGTGAGAACCCGGTGCCGTTTCAACCTGTCGACGCGCAGGGCCGTAAAGAAACACTGCAGATTGCCGGGCAAGACGTTGCGGCGCTGAATGTCTGGCTATTGTCTTCCGATCAGCCCCTTTCTGGCGTGGTCTATCGTCAGCAGTTGGCATCGGCATGTGCCAGTGAAATCACCGCGTTGCTCAATGGGGGGCAAGCAGGTGTTGCTGGATTCGTACAAGAGGGTAAAGACTTCAGAGGTCTGCGCCCTTCTGACATCGCGATCCTGGTGCGTGACGGTAAAGAGGCCCAGGCTGTGCGCGGCGAACTCGCTGCCCGTGGCGTGCGCAGCGTGTATTTGTCGGACAAGGATTCGGTATTCGCCGCGCAAGAAGCTCACGACCTGCTGTCCTGGCTTAAGGCTTGCGCCGAACCGGATGTCGAGCGCTCGCTCAAGGCTGCGCTGGCCTGCATCACCCTGAACCTGCCATTGGCGGAGCTGGAGCGTCTGAATCAGGACGAACTGGTGTGGGAAGCTCGCGTCATGCAGTTCCGTGGCTACCGTGAGCTGTGGCGCAAACAAGGCGTCCTGCCGATGTTGCGACGCCTGCTGCACGATTTTCATTTGCCGCAAACCCTGATGACCCGCAGTGACGGTGAGCGCGTGCTGACCAACCTTCTGCACCTGTCCGAGCTGATGCAGCAAGCCGCTGCGGAGCTGGATGGTGAGCAAGCGTTGATCCGCCACTTGGCCGAGCTTCTGGCGTTGTCCGGTCAGGCCGGTGAAGAGCAGATTCTGCGTTTGGAAAGTGATGAGCAACTGGTCAAAGTCGTGACCATTCACAAGTCCAAAGGCCTTGAGTATCCCTTGGTATTTCTGCCCTTCATCTGTTCGGCCAAACCAGTGGATGGCAGCCGGTTGCCGCTGCATTACCACGATGCATCGGGCAAGGCTCAAGTGAGTCTGAGGCCGACGGCCGAATTGATTGCGCAAGCGGACGACGAACGTCTGGCCGAGGATCTGCGCTTGCTCTACGTGGCCCTGACCCGTGCGCAGCATGCTTGTTGGCTGGGAGTAACGGATCTCAAACGCGGCAATAACAACAGCTCGGTGCTGCACCTTTCGGCGCTGGGTTACTTGCTGGGTGGCGGAGCATCTCTGGGGGAGTCCAGTGCGCTGAATCGCTGGCTGCAAGACCTGCAACGCGACTGCCCGGCAATCAGCACGGGTGAAATGCCCCAGGCCGCCGACGAGCATTACCTGCCTCCACGCAATGACGCTGTGCTCTGTGCCACGCTATCGCCCAAGCGCAAGGCCAGTGAAAACTGGTGGATTGCGTCCTACAGTGCATTGCGCATCAGCGACATTTTGAGTGTGGGCAGTGATGAAGCGCCTGACAGTCCTCAAGCACAAAAGTTGTTTGATGATGAACGCCTTGATCCCGATGCTCCGCGAGACATCATTGCCGGCGGTGCGGATATTCATCGTTTCCCTCGTGGTCCCAACCCGGGAACGTTCCTTCACGGTCTGCTGGAGTGGGCAGGTGAAGACAGTTTTGCCGTTTCCCGCGAGGCGCTGGAGGATGCGATTGCCCGTCGCTGCAACCTTCGTGGATGGGAAGGCTGGATCACCACCCTGAGTGACTGGCTGCAACATCTGCTCAAATCCCCGTTGCCAATCGCTGACGGGCAGCCTCCCGTCATTCTTGAGCAATTGAAGCAGTACCGCGTCGAGATGGAGTTCTGGTTCGCCAGCCATAAAGTCGACGTAGTCAAACTCGACGAACTGGTGCGTCAGTACACCCACAATGGCGTGGCACGGGTGGCGGCAGAGCCGGTGCAGCTCAATGGCATGTTCAAAGGATTCATCGACCTGACCTTTGAACACGATGGTCGTTATTACGTGGCCGACTACAAATCCAACTGGCTGGGCGTTGATGAACTGGCCTACACCGCGCAGGCCATGGAGCAGTCGATCCTCGACAACCGCTACGACCTGCAATACGTGTTGTACCTGTTGGCGTTACATCGTCAGCTCAAGGCTCGCTTGCCAGATTACGATTACGACCGGCATCTCGGCGGTGCGCTGTATCTGTTTCTGCGCGGGACTCGCGCAGACAGTCGCGGTGTATATTTTGCCCGTCCGCCCCGTGAATTGATTGAGCGCCTCGACCGGATGTTCCAAGGCAAACCCGAACCCAAGGCCGAGCCCGCATGGGAACAGGGAGTCCTGCTATGAGTCGCACCTTCGACGATCTGCTGCCGACCCCGTTGACAGCCGACAGCCTGTCCTCGCTCTCGCCTCTGACCCGTGCTGAAGACTTGCTGTTGCTGCTCAATCGTTGGGTTGAGCGAGGTTGGTTGCGTGCGCTCGACAAGGCGTTCGTGGCATTTCTTCACGAGCTTGAGCCGGATACCGATCCACTGGTATTGCTCGCTGCGGCACTGACCAGCCATCAGCTCGGGCATGGCCATGTGTGTCTGGATTTGTTTGAAACCCTTAAAGCCCCGGATTTTGCCCTGTCGCTCCCGCCCGAAGGCGATGTGCAAGGGGGTGTGCTGTTATTGCCCTCGCAACTGCTTGAAACGCTCGATGGCGCCCATTGGTGCAAGGTTCTGGCGGGCAGTCCCTTGGTCGCCCTGGCGGCGGATAGCCGTGATGCGGCGCAGCAGCGGCCGTTGGTCTTGTCATCAAAGCGGTTGTACCTGCGACGCTATTGGGCTTACGAGCGCCGTATCGATTCGGCGCTACGCCAACGTCTCGCCCAAGTTGAGGCGACGCCGGGTGATCTGCCGCAGCGACTGGATGAACTGTTCGGCTCAGCCAAGCCTGGCGAGGTGGTCGACTGGCAGAAACTCGCCTGTGCTCTTGCCACGCGGGGTGCCTTCAGCATTATCACGGGCGGTCCCGGCACCGGTAAAACCACCACCGTGGTGCGTTTGCTCGCGCTGCTTCAGGCGCCGGCGGTCGAGGCAGGCCTACCACTGCGCATTCGTCTGGCAGCACCGACTGGCAAAGCGGCTGCGCGGTTGACCGAGTCGATCAGTCAGCAAGTGCAAACGCTGACAGTCGCCGAAAACGTGCGGGCCAAGATCCCCTGCGACGTCACCACGGTGCATCGCTTGCTCGGCAGCCGTCCCGGCACCCGGCACTTCCGGCACCATGCCGGTAACCGCTTGCCATTGGATGTGCTGGTGGTCGACGAAGCGTCGATGATTGATCTGGAAATGATGGCCAATCTGCTCGACGCGTTACCGCCGCATGCGCGTTTGGTGTTACTGGGCGACAAGGATCAACTGGCCTCCGTGGAGGCCGGTGCGGTGCTGGGGGATCTGTGCCGTGATGCCGAAGACGGTTGGTACAGCCCGCAGACCCGGCAGTGGCTGGAGTCGGTCAGCGGCGAATCCCTGGCGGCCGGCGGTTTGCATGAAGACCTCGACGGTTCCCATCCATTGGCTCAGCAAGTGGTCATGTTGCGTCACTCGCGGCGCTTCGGCGAGGGCAGCGGCATCGGCCAGCTCGCGCGACGGGTCAATCAGCAGTTACCGGAGGAGGCGCGGCAGTTGCTGGCGACGGGGCACTATGACGATGTGTTTTCGTTGCTGCTCAAGGGCGAGCACGATCACAAACTGGAGCGCCTGCTGCTCGAAGGCCATGGCGATGGCCCGCAAGGTTATCGGCATTATCTGAGTGTGCTGCGCAATCAGCGTCCACCTCTGGGCAGGCCGCTCGAGCATCCGGACTGGATCAGTTGGGCCCGTGAAGTCTTACAAGCGTTCGACACCTTTCAGTTGTTGTGCGCGGTGCGCAAAGGGCCATGGGGTGTTGAAGGCCTCAACCAACGCATCACCGCCGCGCTGCTCAAGGCACGTCTGATCGAGAACGACCAGCAATGGTACGAAGGCCGCCCGGTACTGATGACCCGTAACGACTACGGTCTTGGTTTGATGAACGGTGACATTGGCATCGCCCTCAAACTGCCGGAACGCGAAGGGCCTGACGCTGGAAAGCCGGTATTGCGCGTAGCCTTCCCGCGTAATGACGGTCAGGGCGGGGTACGTTTCGTGTTGCCGAGTCGGCTCAATGACGTCGAAACCGTTTACGCCATGACCGTGCACAAATCCCAGGGCTCGGAGTTCGCCCACACGGCGCTGATTCTGCCGGATGCCTTGAATCCCGTGTTGACCAAGGAATTGATCTACACCGGTATTACCCGGGCCAAGCACTGGTTCACACTGATCGAACCGCGCACCGGTGTATTTGAAGAGGCGGTACAGCGCAAGGTCAAGCGTCTGAGCGGGCTCATGCTGGAACTGGAGGAGGGTGCCGAGCCTCTTTGAAGGTAAACGCAAAGATTTTCGGTAATTTCTGACCAGTCAGTCAGGGGTCGCTGTTTCGCTGGTGATTCACCGCTGTGCTATCGTTGCGGCATCATTTCGTTACGATCGAAGAGAATACCTGCATGAAGGTGGCTTTCTGGGCGACAGAGCGCGTGGTTCGCTGCAAGCACGTAGTGCTTGTCGGTCTGCTCTGGTTGTTGGCGGGTGTGGCTGTCGCGCAACCGCAAACGCCGACGGGCATGGCTGAGCAGCGTGCCCGTTCTGTCACCAAGGTCGTTCTTGGCATCCTCAGCTACGCACGCTGGCCAGTGGAACCTGCGCAGTTGCACCTGTGCATCGTCGGCCCCACCGAATACACCGATGACCTGGTCAAAGGCACCACTCAAGCCACCGGCAGGCCGGTCATTGTGCGTCGCCTGCTGGCCGACAACCCAGCCATCGTCAGCGAATGCGATGCGGTGTACATCGGCAAACTGACCGCAGATGAACGCAGTCGCCTGTTCACTTCACTGATTGGCCATCCGGTGTTGAGCATCAGCGAAGGCGACGATCAGTGCACGGTCGGCAGCCTGTTCTGCCTGCGGGTGGGCGACGATCAGGTGGCCTTCGAAGTCAATCTCGACTCCGTTGCGCGTAGCGGCGTGCGCATTCATCCAAGCGTGTTGCAACTGTCCCGTCGTAAACCGGCGGCGCCATGAAACGGTTCAGTTCCAAAGTTCGTCCCACTCTGGGCTCGGTCATCGGTCGCGGGCATTTGATTGTGGCGCTGGTGGCTGTGGCAATGGCCAGTGTTTCGCTGACCCTGCTGGGCGTTCTGGCGCTGCGGGTCTATGCGGATCACAACTTGCACCTGATTGCGCGCTCGATCAGTTACACCGTCGAAGCGGCGGTGGTGTTTAACGACAAGGCTGCGGCCACCGAAGCGTTGGCATTGATTGCCTCCACCGAGGAGGTCGCCGATGCCCAGGTGCTCGATGCTCAAGGCCAACTGATAGCGCGCTGGCAGCGACCGGAGAACGGCTTGATCTCCGAACTGGAAATGCAGACCGCCCGCGCCATCCTGGAGAAACCGATCAGCCTGCCGATCCTCCATCAGGATCGTGAAATTGGACGCATCCTGCTCACGGGGCATGGCGGCAGTCTGATGCGCTTTCTGCTGAGCGGTCTGGCGGGGATCCTTCTCTGTACCGCGATCAGTGCCTGGGTGGCGCTCTATCTGGCGCGTCGGCAGTTGCGTGGCATTATCGGCCCGCTGCACAGCCTCGCTACGGTGGCCCACGCCGCCCGCAGTGAGCGAGCACTGGACCGTCGCGTGCCGCCGGCGCAGATCGCCGAGCTCGACAACCTCGGCAACGACTTCAATGCCTTGCTCGACGAGCTCGAATCCTGGCAAAGCCATCTGCAAAGCGAAAACGAAACCCTTGCCCACCAAGCCAGCCACGACAGCCTGACCGGGTTGCCTAACCGGGCATTTTTCGAGGGCCGCTTGATCCGTGCCCTGCGCACCGCCAGCAAGCTCAACGAGCGGGTGGCGGTGTTGTTTCTTGACAGTGATCGCTTCAAAGGGATCAACGACAGTTTCGGCCATGCCGCCGGCGACGCGGTGTTGGTGGCCATCGCCAATCGTGTCCGTGCGCAATTGCGTGAGGAGGATCTGGTGGCGCGACTGGGCGGTGATGAGTTCGCCGTGTTGCTCACGCCGCTGCACAAAGTCGAAGATGCCGAGCGCATTGCCGACAAGATTCTCACCAGCATGGACATGCCCATCGCGCTGCCCGGCGACAGCAGTGTCGTGACTTCGCTCAGCATCGGCATCGCGGTTTATCCCGATCATGGCGTCACGCCGGGTGCTTTGCTCGATGCTGCCGACGCGGCAATGTATCAAGCCAAGCGCTTGTCTCGCGGCGCTCAATTCACCGCTGGGTCGGAGCACCCGGTCGATTCCGTTCAAACCAGGAGCTGACTCTCGTGTTCACACTTTCAATTCGCATTATTTCTGCCCTGCTGTTGTTGGCCTCACTGGCCCTGACCGGTTGCCAGACTGCCCCGCAAAAGGGGCTGACCCCGGCACAAGTCGCAGTGCTTAAACAACAAGGCTTCGAGCTGACCGACGAAGGCTGGGAGTTTGGTCTGTCCGGTAAGGTGTTGTTTGGCAGCGATGTTGAAAGCCTGAACACACAAAGCACCGAGATCGTCGAGCACATCGGCAAAGCATTGATGGGTGTCGGCATCGAGCGCGTGCGGGTCGATGGTCACACCGATGCTTCAGGCCAGGAAAATTACAATCAGCAACTCTCGCTACGCCGCGCCAAGAGTGTTGCCAAAGTGCTCGCCACAGTCGGCATGAAGCAAGAGAACATTCAATTGCAAGGCCTGGGCAGCAGCGAGCCAGTGGCGTCCAACGACACCGCGGCGGGCCGTACGGAAAACCGTCGGGTGTCGATTGTGGTCAGCGCTGATTAATCGGCAAACCGCATCTCCCGAGTCTGCCCTATCAACAGACCCTGATTACGCTCGGTCACCTCACGGATGTAATCCCACAACAGGGTGATCCGCTTCAACTTGCGCAAGTCCTCACGGCAGTACATCCAGAACTTCAAGGAACTCAGGTTAACCCAATGATTATGGGGGGGATCCGCCATGAGCATCCTTGAAGTTCGACCTGCTGTTACAAACACCGTTACAACCCTCGCTGTTCCTTCGAAGCCAACCATTAGGATTGCTAAGCCCTATCACTACAGACGCAACGGTATTTACTACATGCATCTCAGGGCTACGGGTAGCATCACTGAGGCTGCTGCGGTTTCTCTTCAGACCAGTAACAGGCGGGACGCATTGGACGCCTCAGAGCAGCTCGCTGGATTCGTCAGGGCCTTTCATCTGGAGAACCCCGAGGCGCCGTGGAGCAAGCTGAAAGAACACTTCCGTGCTGTCTCGGTGGAACTGTTTGAGTCAGGACGTGATGGTAACGTCACGCAGGTGTGGGGCGATTTGCACGATAGTAATGCTGGACCTGTTGGCGGTTCGACCAGGTCCGTGAAGTCCGTAGAGAACGTTCCCGTGTCCCTTTCTGTACTGTCGCCAGCGATGACGTTTGAGATTCTCTCGGCGCTCTACTTGGCTGACCGTGGGCAAGACCAAAAAACCTCAACCCTGAAGGAAACCAAGATTTGCCATGGAACAATCGCGTCGGCTCTTGGAGAACTGGACATGCAGACTCACTCACGGGCGGATCTCGTAGCACTGCGTGAGCACCGTGTTAAGCAGCTCGGATGGGGCGCCGGATATCCAGCAAACTTATTTTTTCAGGCTGCTACACAAGCGACCCCACCCTATAGCTATTTCCAAAAATCGGCGGGGCCAGGAACTGGCTGGATCGAGTGATGTAGCGATCTTTATCGCTCGCTCACACCTTCAGTTTAACCGCCGTGCAGGATGACAGTCCTTTGGTGTGGGCGGGTCTTGATTACAGCACTACATCTTTGTCTTTCAACGCTATTTCTATCACCTGCTCTGGGGATAGTTGCTGTGGATAATCTGCTTCATCGAAGTATTCGTCTGGCCAGAAGATCAGATCGGATATGCGTGCATTGGGTATGTTGATTGCCAACATGCTCAACCAGAACTCGACTTCATGGTCATCGCCATCACCCTCCATAACCCTTCGAGCCAGCTCAACCAACTCTTGCTTGGTCACGTCGGTCACGCGCCGCTCATACGGTGTTGCTAAGACCTTGCGAACCCATGTGTCGTGAGATTGCCCACCATAGATTCCCTGAAAGTCGATGAACTCAAGTGCGGTCATTGCTTCCCGATTGAATGCTGCCACCTGACTCTGGGTGTGTTCTTCGTGCCCGCAATCAATTTCTTCGGAAAGTTTCGTCAGTCGAGCAACCAAAGACTCGTCCAGCAACGGAGGCATTAAATCAGGGCGAAGCTCCATATTTTCTTTCACACTCCATTGATTATTCTTTGAATCCCGGCAAGCCTTGAGCGGCGCAGGTCAGCTCAAATTACAGGTGAGCTGGAAGATAAAACCCGGGTCGAAAATTCGCCTGCCTGCTAAAGCCTCAATGGCTGCGAGCTATGCGACGCTAAGGTTATAACCCTCATCTCCGCGTTGAGGTGAAGACCAGTTCATGATTTTAGCTAACTGAACATCACACCCGTTCGGAAGGTCGATCTCAAAAGCTAAAAATTCGGTTTCTTTGTCAAAAGCTTCAACGGTGTATTTCACGGTTCGACCTCGCGAGTCTTATTTGCGTCTTTAGTTTGCTGTCCAGTCTCGGGATCAAACTCCCCGAGGTGCTTGCCGCGTTTGTTGTACATCTCAACAGCACCATGCTGGCTATCCCACTCGAGAATACTGCCATCCCTAGTTTTCCACCGTTTGCGCAGCCCCCCGCTGATCATGGGAAGCTCCTCTCCGAAGTGGCGGTTTTCCAGCTTATCGACATCGTGGACTTTCCCACCCTTGGCTACTTCGTCTGCATGGTGCAGCTCGAATGATCCACGCTTTCCCCGCTCTATCCCTATAGCGTGCCTTTGGTTCTTGCTTGCCTGTTCGCACGAGAGGACTGGCAATCGAAAATTTTCAGCCTCGTACACCAATAAAAAGATCTAATTCAGTTGGCAATTGCTCATTCATTGCAGTTGAAATTTGCCGGACTTGCTCAGGCGTTAGTAGAAGCTCGCCATCACATTCAGCCGCAAGACTTTGCCATCCGAGAATACCCATTACCGCTTTTTCAAATTCAGGCAGAACTGTTAAAGAGTACTTCAACGAGTCGTCTTCGTTATCTTCGTCCAAAAAACCGCTGATCCATAAATGCATGGTTTTTTCTCTCTATTTAGGGGTGGTTCTTCCGGGTTTTGCTGCCTTGGTTTGCTCGCCTGTTTCCGCGTCGAACTCCCCCAAGTGCTTGCCCTGCTTGTCGTACATTTCAACTGCTCCGTGCTGGCTGTCCCATTCGTAAATTCGGCCCTTACTGTCCTTCCAGCGAGCGCGTTTTTTGCCACCGCCTTGAACAGAGCTTTTGCTTCTCGTGCTTACTGCGTCGGGAAATGCTGCCAGCCCGTCAGCGGGGGCCGGGTGATAGCTATGGTCACCTGATACGCTCAGCGAAATGTAAATCGGCTGAATATCGGCGTTAGGAAATGTGATGATTGCATCTTGGTAGTCTGGTGGATGCACCGGATTGACCAATATCTTATTGGCCTGTTCGGTCGGCGGATAAACCCACACTGGTGGCAATTGCGGAGCACCTTCCAGTGCAGGAATGCCCAGTACGCCATCTGGGTTTACCGCTGGCGTCCAAGTGAGCCCAATCCCGTTGCCGATGTCAGCAACATATGTCTCACCGACTTTATCGCCCTTGATGACAGGGACATTCTCCCAGTCCGTTTTACCGCCCGTGTAGAAGCCGTAGGCGTTAACGGAGCCATCCGGCAAAGTCTTCACGTTGACGCGTACACGGGTGCGGCCAGTTTCAAGCGTTGCGTATTGATCGTTGTTGTAGAAGGCGCTATCAGGTGAAATGCTGGTGTTCGGGATCAGCATCCCAACCGTACCTGTTACAAAGCCAGCAGCAACAACACCTGATCCTTTCAGCAGGCCCAGTGATAGCGACCCGCCAAGACGTTTAGCAATTGCACTGCCAGTAGCAGACCCGCCCACCAGTTGGAGTGGGGTGCCTTGGGCGGTAATCGCTGCCCCGGTTCCAAGCACAGCCCACAGTCCGTAGTCGGCCAGTTTCTCAACAGGCACAAACCCGGATGGGTTCTTGTGGTCGATCACACCATCAGGGAGGTTGCAGCTCTTGGCAAACACACAGCCCATTGTGTCGGGCTTGTCTTCTGGTTTTGGTGATAGGTCTTTGTATTCCGCCCAACGCTGGGCATGGATATCGACAGGCTCAACACCGCTGTAGCGGTAGCCCTTTGGCGGGTTGGGTACATAGCCAGACATGCCGCTTCCTTTCGTCCTTGGGGAGTTCCAGCCTGTAGCTGGGCAGCATCGACGTTGCGGGAAGCTCATGCAATGGCTGTAGGACAAATCCCAAAAGCCGTGCTGAAAGTTCCCTATGTTCCATGTCAATTGCTGGAGGTGCGGAGGATAAATGGTTGGGAAAGGACTTTGAATGGTGGCAGTTTGCCGTAGCGCTTTCATCGCAATCTTCGACAATGCAGCCGCCATGACAGCGTTAAATTCGAACAATCAAGATATGGGCTTCGATGCGCTTTCAAAGTTACAAGTCGTGTACCAACCCCTGTTACAAAACGGTTGAAAAGGGCGTGCTGACCTCGCTACGATCCGGCCACCTGATTCCTTGAAAGCCTGTCAGTCAGCAAACCGCATCTCCCGAGTCTGCCCCATCAACAGACCCTGATTACGCTCGGTCACCTCACGGATGTAATCCCACAACAGGGTGATCCGCTTCAACTTGCGCAGGTCCTCACGGCAGTACATCCAGAACTGTCGGGTGATGTCGATTTCCTCCGGCAACACTGGCAGCAGGCGCGGGTCCTGTGCGGCGAGGAAGCACGGCAGAATTGCCAGTGAGCGCCCCTGCTGCGCTGCGACGTATTGCGCGATCACGCTGGTGCTGCGCAGGTTTGCGCTGGCGCCTGGCAGCACGTTCGCCAGGTACAACAGCTCCGAGCTGAACGCCAGATCATCCACATAACTGATGAATTGATGCTTACTCAGATCGGCCGAGCGGCGGATGGGTGGGTGTTGGTCCAGATAGTCCTGTGTTGCGTACAACTGCAAGCGGTAGTCGCAGAGTTTGCAGCACACGTATGGCCCGTGTTCCGGGCGTTCCAGGGCAATGACAATGTCGGCTTCGCGTTTGGACAGGCTGATGAAGTGCGGCAGGGGCAGGATGTCCACCGAGATCGCCGGGTAGGCGTCGACGAAGTGGCTCAACTGCGGCGTGATGAAAAAGCTGCCAAACCCTTCGGTGCAGCCCATCCGCACATGCCCGGACAGCGCCACGCCGGAGCCTGACACCTGCTCGCAGGCCATGTGCAATGTGCTTTCAATCGACTCGGCATAGCCGAGCAAACGCTGGCCTTCGGTGGTCAGGACAAAGCCGCTGGTGCGTGACTTTTCGAACAGCAGCGTACCGAGCGCCGCCTCCAGCGAACTGATCCGCCGCGACACCGTGGTGTAGTCGACGGCGAGCCGTTTGGCGGCGGTGCTGGCCTTGCGGGTGCGGGCGACTTCGAGGAAAAACTTGAGGTCGTCCCAGTTCAGTGAACCTAGTGAGGTGATGTTTTTTTGCATGATGGACGGGCTTATATGTGCGTTCTTATTAGAAGTTTGCACATCTATACTCCAAAAACCGTCCGACAACCAATTCGTGACACACGCCTCATCTCAAGGCGAACCCTTCGCCTTGGCTCCTACGATAAGAACAAGTTCTGGAGACCAGCATGAACGCATCGCTTACGCCCAACGACACCACGCTGCAGAAGGTCAAGCTGCTGATTGACGGCGAGTGGGTCGAGTCGCAGTCCACCGAATGGCACGACATCGTCAATCCGGCGACCCAGCAAGTGCTGGCCAAAGTTCCGTTCGCCACCGCCGCTGAAGTCGACGCCGCTGTCAGCGCCGCGCAACGCGCCTTCCAGACCTGGAAGCTGACCCCGATCGGCGCGCGTATGCGCATCATGCTCAAGCTGCAAGCGCTGATCCGCGAGCATTCCAAGCGCATTGCCTTGGTGCTGAGCGCCGAGCAGGGCAAAACCATTGCCGACGCCGAGGGCGATATTTTCCGTGGCCTGGAAGTGGTCGAGCACGCTTGCTCAATCGGCACGCTGCAAATGGGCGAATTCGCCGAGAACGTTGCCGGTGGCGTTGATACTTACACCCTGCGTCAGCCGATCGGCGTTTGCGCCGGCATCACGCCGTTCAACTTTCCGGCGATGATTCCGTTGTGGATGTTCCCGATGGCCATCGCCTGCGGCAACACCTTCGTGCTCAAGCCTTCGGAGCAGGATCCGCTGTCGACCCTGCTGCTGGTGGAATTGGCGATTGAGGCCGGTGTCCCGGCAGGCGTGCTCAACGTGGTGCATGGCGGTAAAGACGTGGTTGATGGCCTGTGCACGCACAAAGACATCAAAGCCGTGTCCTTCGTCGGTTCGACCGCTGTTGGCACTCACGTTTACGACTTGGCCGGCAAACATGGCAAACGCGTGCAGTCGATGATGGGCGCGAAGAACCACGCCGTGGTGTTGCCCGATGCGAATCGCGAGCAGGCCCTCAATGCACTGGTCGGTGCCGGTTTTGGCGCAGCCGGGCAACGTTGCATGGCGACTTCGGTGGTCGTGCTGGTGGGTGCGGCCAGACAATGGCTGCCGGATCTCAAAGCCCTGGCGCAGAAGCTCAAGGTCAACGCCGGCAGCGAGCCGGGCACCGATGTCGGCCCGGTGATCTCGAAGAAAGCCAAGGCGCGGATCCTCGACCTGATCGAAAGCGGCATCAAGGAGGGCGCCAAGCTTGAGCTGGACGGTCGCGATATCAGCGTGCCGGGTTACGAGCAAGGCAACTTCGTCGGCCCGACCCTGTTCTCCGGGGTGACCACCGACATGCAGATCTACACCCAGGAAATCTTCGGCCCAGTGCTGGTGGTGCTGGAAGTCGACACCCTCGACCAGGCCATCGCGCTGGTCAACGCCAACCCGTTCGGCAACGGCACGGGCCTGTTCACCCAGAGTGGTGCGGCGGCGCGCAAGTTCCAGACGGAAATCGACGTCGGTCAGGTCGGCATCAACATCCCGATTCCGGTGCCGGTGCCGTTCTTCAGCTTCACCGGTTCCCGTGGTTCGAAACTCGGCGACCTCGGCCCGTATGGCAAGCAAGTGGTGCAGTTCTACACGCAGACCAAAACGGTCACGGCGCGCTGGTTCGATGACGACAGCGTCAATGACGGCGTGAACACCACCATCAACCTGCGCTGAGGAACGAGCCATGAAAATCGCATTTATCGGTCTGGGCAACATGGGCGCACCGATGGCGCGCAACCTGATCAAGGCCGGCCATTCACTGAGTCTGGTCGATCTGAACAAAACCGTGCTGGCAGAACTGGAACAACTGGGCGGCACCATTCGTGCCTCGGCGCGCGAAGCCGCTGAAGATGCAGAACTGGTGATCACCATGCTCCCGGCGGCAGTGCATGTGCGCAGTGTCTGGTTGGGAGAGGACGGCGTGTTGGCCGGTATCGGCAAAGGCGTGCCGGCAGTGGATTGCAGCACCATCGATCCGCAGACCGCTCGCGATGTGGCGGCGGCCGCTGCCAAGCAAGGTGTGGCCATGGCGGACGCACCGGTTTCCGGCGGCACGGGCGGCGCCACCGCCGGGACGTTGACTTTCATGGTCGGTGCAACGCCGGAACTGTTTGCGACTTTGCAACCGGTGCTGGCGCAGATGGGCCGCAACATCGTGCATTGCGGTGAAGTCGGCACCGGGCAGATCGCCAAGATCTGCAACAACCTGCTGCTGGCGATCTCGATGGTTGGCGTCAGTGAAGCCATGGCATTGGGCGATGCACTGGGGATCGACACCTCGGTGCTGGCCGGGATCATCAACAGTTCGACTGGTCGCTGCTGGAGTTCGGAAATGTATAACCCGTGGCCTGGCATCGTCGAAACGGCACCGGCCTCGCGCGGTTATACCGGCGGCTTCGGTGCCGAACTGATGCTCAAGGATCTGGGGCTGGCGACTGAAGCTGCGCGTCAGGCACACCAACCGGTGGTGCTCGGCGCGGTGGCGCAGCAGTTGTATCAAGCGATGAGCCAGCGGGGGGACGGCGGGAAAGACTTCTCGGCGATCATCAACAGCTATCGCAAACCGCAATAGCAATCGCCGCCGATGTAGGGGCAATCAACGTGCAGTCAGTGTTGCCGGGAAATCACGTCGGGTGATTTCCCGGTTTTTTTTCATCAGGCGAACACGAAATATTTGCGCACGGTCTCGACCACTTCCCAAGTGCCTTTCATGCCCGGTTCAACCACGAAAATATCGCCGGCGCGCAGATGAATCGGCGCCATGCCGTCCGGGGTGATCACGCAGTAGCCTTCCTGAAAATGGCAGTACTCCCACTTCACGTATTCAACGCGCCACTTGCCCGGCGTGCAGATCCAGGTGCCCATGATCTTGCTGCCGTCTTCGCTGGTGTAAGCATTGAGGTTGACGGTGTGCGGGTCGCCTTCGAGTTTTTCCCATTTGCAGGCGTCGAGTACCGGCAGCGGGTGGGTGTCGCGCAGAACGGTGATAGGGGCGGTCGCGGTCATGAGGACTCCGGGCGGTGGACATGAGGAATGAAGTCGCACCCTATAGCGCCGGCTCGCCGCTCAGTTGTCTGTGCTCGACATCGAGCTGCTCAGAAACGCGCCAACACTTACAGATTTTCCAGCGGGCATTGCTCTCGGGCCTGTTGCAGGTTCGCGTCAAATGCCACCAACTGCGCGTGCTGTCGAGAAAGTTTGGCGATCTGGTCGCTGATCTCGCGTTTTTTGTCTTCGATGGCCTGCTGTGCCAAAGCCCAAGGCATCGACTCACCGTGATGGCCTGCGAAAATTTTCTGCAGCTCCATAAGTTTGAAGCCCATCTCCTTCGCACACTTTATAAAACCCAGCAGTTCGACGCTTTGCTGATCGTAGACGCGATATTTGCCCTGTCGTCGAGGTGGGGGCAGCAATCCAATAGCCTCGTAATGGCGGATGGTTTTGACCGTGGAGCTGGCGCGTTGAGCGGCTTCGCTGATGTACATGAACAGTCCTTTTTACCTTGGCTTTGCCTCAGTGATTATCGCCAGACTCAACGACTGACGATAGCCTGCGCCTGTAGCAACCACGCCTGTCGCTGCTGAGCGCTTGAGCCCAGCACCGGGCCGAACGTGAGCGTGCGCAGTGGTTTTATTCCGCAGAACGCTAGGGTGCTCTTGCGTACTTCATGCAAGGCGGGCATGCGATAGACCCAGCGGTAATACCAGGGCGGCGTGTCCATGGTCACCAGCAAATCCGCGGTGCGGCCTTTCAGCAATTTGTCTGGGAACGCTTTGCCTTTGCGGTATTTGAAGGCGAAACCCGGCAACAACACCCGATCAAAAAAACCTTTGAGCAGCGCCGGTATGCCGCCCCACCAGATCGGGTAAACCAGCGTCAGATGCTCGGCCCAGAGGATGTCGGACTGTGCCGCACTCAAGTCATCTTCCAGCGCTTGAATCTGTTGATAGCCCTGGCGTAACACCGGATCGAAGTTCATTTCACCAAGTCGCAACTGGCGAACTTCGTGTCCGGCATCGAGTGCCGATTGTGCATAACTTTCGGCGAGTGCGGCGCACAAGCTGTTCGCCGAAGGATGCCCGAGAATCAACAGAATACGTTTGCCCATCGTCATCGTCCTTGCTGATGAAAAAGCCAAGGATGAAGTCTGCCCCTTAGGGGAGAGTCAAGGCGCGCAGCAAGGCGTTGGCGTAATTGGGCCGGGCGCTGAACTCCCGGGCGCGCACCATCAAGCGGCGCCGCGCCCACTTGCTGATCAGCGGTTAGCCGATGCTTCGCTGAGCATGTCGATCAGACGGATATCGAAATCGCGCTCCAGATAGTCCATGCGCTCGGCGTAAAACGTCTTCATGTGCGGCAGCGTCGAATGCACATCGAGATGCGCCTGGGACTCCCAGACCTCGTAAAAGATGAACAGCGTCGGATCTTCTTTGTCGCGCAGCATGTGGTATTCGATGCAGCCCGGCTCAGCGCGGCTTGGCTCGACGTAGGCGCGAAACAGCGTTTCGAAAGCCTCGGCTTTCTCTGGGCGGGTCTTGGCGTGCAGGATGAAACCCCGGCGTTCACTCATCAGAAACGACTCCTCCAATTCAGATGGCTGTGAATGCTATGGCAACAATCAGATATCGATTCATGCGTTTTACTCAAATGTATTTTGCGCCATCCCGGCTTATTCCGCGCAAGAGGGATGGTTAATCTGCCGCCATTCAATTTTCCTTCTCCATCCAGCCCAATGGCTGCGCCGAGGCTTTCTCATGAAAAAAGTTCTGTTGCTCAATGGCGGTAAAAAATTCGCCCACTCTGACGGTCGCTACAACACCACCCTGCATGAAACGGCGCTGAGCGTGCTGGATCGTGGCGGTATGGATGTCAAAACCACCTTCATCGACGAGGGTTACGACGTTGCCGCAGAAGTGGCCAAATTCCTTTGGGCCGACGTGATCATTTATCAGATGCCGGGTTGGTGGATGGGCGCGCCGTGGACGGTGAAAAAGTACCTCGACGAAGTCTTCACCGAAGGCCACGGCAGCCTGTACGCCAGTGATGGCCGCACCCGTTCCGACGCGTCGCAGAAGTACGGCAGCGGTGGGCTGATTCAGGGCAAGCAATACATGTTGTCGCTGACCTGGAACGCGCCACAGCAAGCCTTTGACGACCCGAGCGACTTCTTTGAAGCCAAAGGCGTGGACGCGGTGTACTTCCCGTTCCACAAGGCCAACGAGTTTTTGGGCATGACCGGCCTGCCGACCTTCCTCTGCGTTGACGTGATGAAACGCCCGAACATCGAAAACGATGTGGCGCGTTATGAGCAGCATTTGACCGAGGTGTTTGGCCTCAAGGCTTGATGCTCGGCTACTATCGAAGGCCTGAACCTGCGGTGCAGGCCAATCGATCCGAGGACACCCGTGAAAGCCAGATCCGATGAGTTGCAGATTTTCGTCTGCGTGATCGAATGCGGCTCGATTTCCGCCGCCGCCGAGCAGGTCGGGCAAACGCCGTCGGCGGTCAGCCGCACCCTGTCGCGGCTGGAAGCCAAGCTCGACACCACGCTGATCAACCGCACCACGCGGCGCATGGACCTGACCGAAGAGGGCAAGTATTTCTTCGAGCACGCCAAGCTGATTCTCGATCAGATGGACGCGCTCGAAGAACGTCTGTCCTCTCGCCAGCAAACGCCGTCCGGACGCCTGCGGATCAACGCCGCGTCGCCGTTCATGCTCCACGCCGTCGTACCGTACATCGACGAATTCCGCCGGCTCTACCCCGACATCCAGCTCGAACTCAACAGCAATGACCTGATCATTGACCTGCTGGAACAGAGCACCGACATCGCCATCCGCATCGGCACCCTTGCCGACTCGACGCTGCATGCGCGTTCGCTCGGATGCAGTCCGCTGTTGATCGTCGCCAGTCCCGCCTATCTCGAAAAGCACGGCACGCCGCTGCAAGTGGCCGATCTGAGCGAACACACCTTGCTCGGTTTTACTCAGAACGAGGGCCTCAATCAGTGGCCGTTGCGTTATGTGCACGGCGACCGCTGGCCGATCACCCCGGCGATCAGCGCCTCCAGTGGCGAGACCGTGCGGCAACTGGCGCTGGAAGGGCAGGGCATCGCGTGCCTGTCGCACTTCATGACCATCGATGACATTCGCGCCGGGCGCCTGAACGTGGTGCTGGCCGAGTTCAACAGCGGTTATCGCCAGCCGATCAACGCCGTGTATTACCGTAACTCGCAACTGGCGCTGCGCATTCAGTGCTTCCTCGACTTCATCCAGAGCAAACTCGCCGCCTACGCCAGCGCCGATTTCAAAGGCTGAATGGGGTGCGCGACAAGCAAGCCCGGCCCCCACCGTTGCTG
This sequence comes from Pseudomonas sp. EA_65y_Pfl2_P78, assembly GCF_963970495.1. Lineage (NCBI taxonomy): Bacteria > Pseudomonadati > Pseudomonadota > Gammaproteobacteria > Pseudomonadales > Pseudomonadaceae > Pseudomonas > Pseudomonas sp. EA_65y_Pfl2_P78. The sequence continues at coordinate 23,110 of NZ_CAXAON010000047.1, forward strand.
TCGCCTGACACACCGCCTTCGTGAGCAAGCCCACTCCCACAGGGTTTTGTGTTAACCCCGTAACGATGTAAATCCCACCCCGCGATTTTCAATAATCGCGACACGGCCTGTTCATCCGCGACAGGTCTTACCTCTCCACGAAAATAACTTTCATGGCGTTTGAAAACTCGATCTCGAAATGATTTATGAGTTTCACAACCCATTCGAACGTGACCCTTTCGAGGAGTACCGCATGACGCCTTCCTTCGGCTATTGGCTGCTGGTCTACGCCGCCGTCGCCATCATTGCTCTGATCGTGCTGATCGCCCGTTACCGGCTCAACCCGTTCATTGTCATCACCCTGATTTCCATCGGCCTGGCGCTGGTCGCGGGTATGCCGCCGTCCGGCGTGGTGGGCGCGTATGAGGCCGGGGTGGGCAAGACGCTGGGGCATATTGCGCTGGTGGTGGCGTTGGGGACGATGCTCGGCAAAATGATGGCCGAGTCCGGCGGCGCCGAGCAGATGGCGCGCACGTTGATCGACAAATTTGGTGAAAAGAACGCGCACTGGGCCATGGTGTGCATCGCGTTTCTGGTCGGCTTACCGCTGTTCTTTGAGGTCGGTTTTGTCTTGCTGGTGCCAATTGCGTTCACCGTGGCGCGGCGCGTCGGTGTGTCGATTTTGATGGTCGGCCTGCCAATGGTCGCCGGTCTGTCGGTTGTGCACGCGCTGGTACCGCCGCACCCGGCAGCGATGCTGGCGGTGCAGGCCTATCAAGCGTCGGTCGGGCAGACGCTGCTGTATGCGATTGCGATCGGCATACCGACGGCAATCATCGCAGGGCCGCTCTACGCCAAATTCATCGTGCCGCGCATTCAATTACCGGCGGATAACCCGCTGGAAAAACAATTCCTCGACCGCGAACCGCGCGACAACCTGCCAGGGTTCGGCATTACCCTGGCGACCATCCTGTTGCCGGTGGTGCTGATGCTGATCGGCGGTTGGGCCAACCTGATTTCCACACCGGGCAGCGGCTTCAATCAGTTCCTGTTGTTTATCGGCAACTCGGTGATTGCGCTGCTGCTGGCGACCTTGCTGAGTTTCTGGACGTTGGGCATCGCCCAGGGTTTCAACCGCGAATCGATCCTCAAGTTCACCAATGAATGTTTGGCGCCGACGGCCAGTATCACCTTGCTGGTCGGTGCGGGCGGTGGCTTGAACCGGATTCTGGTCGATGCCGGTGTGACCGATCAGATCGTTGGCCTCGCTCACGAATTTCATCTGTCGCCGCTGATGATGGGCTGGCTGTTTGCGGCGTTGATGCGCGTGGCAACAGGATCGGCCACGGTGGCGATGACCACCGCTTCGGGCGTGGTTGCGCCAGTCGCCATCGGTCTGGGTTATCCACACCCTGAACTGTTGGTGCTGGCGACCGGTGCCGGGTCGGTGATCTTTTCCCACGTCAACGACGGCGGCTTCTGGTTGATCAAGGAATACTTCAACATGACGGTCGCGCAGACGTTCAAGACCTGGACCGTGCTTGAGACCTTGATCTCGCTGGTTGCTTTCGGTCTGACCGTCGGCCTTTCTTACGTGCTGTAACCGGAGCCCGCCGTCATGGACATCCTCTACCAGATCCGCGCCCGTCAGGATTCCTTCAGCGCCGGTGAAGGGCGCATTGCCCGGCTGATGCTAGACGACGTCGGCTTTGCCGCCTCCGCCAGCCTCGAAGAGCTGGCGCAACGGGCCGACGTCAGCACCGCCACACTGTCGCGGTTTGCGCGCACGGTCGGCTGTCGCGATTTGCGTGATCTGCGCCTGCAACTGGCCCAGGCCAGCGGCGTTGGCAGCCGTTTTCTCGACCCGGCCGGCACGCCTGAGCAGTCGGCGTTCTACGGGCAGATTGTTGGCGATATCGAAACCACGCTGCGCCAGCATCTGGCGGCCTTCGACGAATCGCGATTTGCCGACGCGGTGAAAATGCTCAGCCAGGCACGCATGATTCACGCGTTCGGCATGGGCGGCTGCTCGACCCTGTGCAGCGATGAATTGCAGGTGCGCCTGGTGCGCCTCGGCTATCCGATTGCGGTGTGTCATGACGCAGTGATGATGCGTTTGACCGCCGCCAGCCTGAGCGCCGAGCAAGTCGTCATCGTCTGCTCATTGACCGGAATTACCCCGGAACTACTGGAAACCGTCGAACTGGCGCGCAACTACGGCGCACGCATTCTGGCCATCACCCGCGCCGATTCGCCGCTGGCCGAACGGGCCGACCTCGTTCTGCCGCTGCAAAGCGCGGAAACCTCGTTCATCTACAAACCGACGGCAGCGCGCTACGGCATGTTGCTGGCCATCGACGTGCTTGCCACCGAGTTGGCGCTGGCCAATCCTCAAGACAATCAAGAACGTCTGCGGCGGATCAAACTCGCCCTCGACGAATACCGTGGCGGCGATGATCACCTGCCGCTGGGAGACTGACATGCTGTACGACACGTTGATTCGTAACGCCCTGATCATCGATGGCAGCAACCGCCCCGGTTACAGTGCCGACGTGGCGATTGTCAATGGTCGCATCGAGCAGATCGGCGACTTGCACGACGCCACCGCGAACGAACAAGTCGACGCTGCCGGCCGCGTGCTGGCACCGGGGTTTATCGACGTGCACACCCACGACGACACCGTGGTCATCCGCCAGCCAGAAATGCTGCCCAAGCTCAGCCAAGGCGTGACCACGGTGATTGTCGGTAACTGCGGGATCAGCGCCTCGCCGGTGACGTTGAAAGGCAATCCACCCGATCCGATGAACCTGCTCGGCACGGCAGCGGCGTTCGTTTATCCACGTTTCAGCGACTATCGCGCAGCGGTCGAAGCGGCCAACACCACGCTCAATGTCGCCGCACTGATCGGCCACACAGCGCTGCGCAGCAATCATCTTGATGACTTGTTCCGCACCGCAACGGCTGACGAAATCAGCGCCATGCGTGAGCAGTTGCGCGAAAGTCTTGAGGCCGGTGCGCTGGGTTTATCCACAGGCTTGGCGTACGCCAGCGCCTACAACGCCTGCACCGATGAAGTGATGCAACTGAGCGAAGAACTCACGGCATTCGGCGCCGTTTACACCACCCACCTGCGCAGCGAATTCGCCCCAGTGCTGGAGGCGATGGACGAGGCGTTTCAAATCGGTCGTCATGCCCGCTCGCCGGTGATCATTTCCCACCTCAAGTGCGCCGGTGTCGGTAACTGGGGGCGCAGTCCGCAGTTGTTGGCCGCTCTTGAAGACGCGGCAAACACTCACCCGGTCGGCTGCGATTGTTATCCGTATGCGGCGAGTTCATCGACGCTGGATCTCAAACAGGTCACCGACGCCCACCGCATCACCATCACCTGGTCGACGCCGCATCCGGAGGTCAGCGGCCGCGACCTGATCGACATCGCCGCGCAATGGAACGTGCCGCTGCTCGACGCCGCCAAACGCCTGCAACCGGCGGGGGCGGTGTACTACGGCATGGACGAGGCCGATGTACGAAGAATCCTCGCGCATCCGTTGTCGATGGTGGGGTCTGACGGACTGCCGGAAGACCCGTTCCCGCATCCGCGTTTGTGGGGCGCTTTCCCACGGGTGTTGGGACATTTCAGTCGTGACGTCGGGTTGTTTCCCTTACACACAGCGGTGCACAAAATGACCGGTCTGTCGGCGGCCCGATTCGGTTTGAAGGGCAGGGGCGAGATTCGGCAAGGCTACTGGGCCGATCTGGTGTTGTTCGATCCGGCAACGGTGCGTGACGTGGCGGATTTCAGCGACCCGCAACGGCCGGCGCAAGGGATTGACGGGGTGTGGATCAACGGTGTTTTGAGTTATTGCGATGGGCAGGCGAATGGGCGAAGGGAAGGGCGTTTTCTTGCCCGTCAGGGCGATTTGCGTGACGGCTTTCGTTGACGTTTCGCGCAGTGCGTCACAGCAGTGGCACATTGCGACTAAAGAAAGCCATCCACAAGCCGAAGTGCTGACATTCAGCCCCGCTACACTTTTGGGCCAATCAGTCAGGGAGCCCCCCATGAGCTTCGGCAAAACCACTCCGATCCTGCGTATTTTCGATGAAGCCAAAGCCGTAGAGTTCTACGTCGACTTTCTCGGTTTCAAGATCGACTGGCAGCATCGTTTCGAAGCGAATTTCCCGTTGTATCTGCAAGTGTCGCGGGGGGAGTGCGTGCTGCATCTGTCCGAGCATCATGGTGATGCGACGCCGGGTTCGGCGCTGCGGATTGAAACGGATGAGCTGGAGGCGTTTCAGCAGCAACTGCTGGCCAGGGATTACAAATTCTCGCACCCACAGATCCAGGCCATGCCGTGGGGCAGTCAGGACATGACCATTGTCGACCCGTTTGGCAATCGGCTGGTGTTTACCAACGCGATCAGTGTTTGAAACCGTTTTAAGCTGCACAGAAAAGCCCGCAGCCAAACCGTGAGGGTTTGACTGCGGGCTTTTTCGTTACTCAGTCGGCACTAACGTGTCCAACACGCGATTGACGGCCAATTCGGCCAGCATCACCACTTGAGCAATACCTTGCAGTGTCTTGCGGTGCGTGCCTTCAACCAGCGCCACATGGTTGTTGATCATGACCGTGGCCGAACCGAGGGTTTCACTGGCATCGGCCAGCAGGGATTCGGTGTCGGCCTCGGGGTGCGCCATGTACAGCGCGTTGGGTTTGTACGGCGCGGCCATGATTTGGTCGGCGGGTTTGAGGTAATGGTCGAGGGCGCGCTCGGCGGCTTCGTGGAATTTCTTTGAATCGGGCGATTCGTAGGGGGAGACCGTGTCGGTGACCGGCGGGTTGGGCGTTACTTTGAACATTTACCAGATCCTCATTGAGGGCTAACCACCGCTTCTCTACTAAAAGAATAGGAGGCAGCTGTGCGCAGGTTAGTAGACCGGGGATCTGGGAAACCGGCGCGCCCGAAGGCGCCCTGCGCACAGCCACCATAAAGTTCAGGCAAAAGACCTGATCAACTGATGAGCTATACGCCCCAAACACCACGGGCTACTAAACCCGATCACTGGAAATCAGTGACGGACTCAAGTTACCGATGGGCTCCGGGGCGCACAAGCCGGCGGATTCTGGCGCAGGCGTAGGCAGCGGCGCAAGGATTTGTAGGCTGTCGGGCGTAACACCTGATGTCTTTAAACAGGTGCGCTGCGAAGGGTTTATTGCACTACAGAGATCAAGGATTTGCCTGTCGGATTTCGGTGCTGCGACTGACGCCTTCGCGAGCAAGCCCGCTCCCACACTGGATCGTCAGTGGACACAGATTTTGTGTACGGCATAGAGCCCCTGTGGGGGCTTGCTCGCGAAGAGGTCCGCACAGTCAGCCCCGATGCATCTGCCGAAACTCCCCCGGCGGCATCCCCCGTCGACGCTTGAACGTGCGGTGAAACGAACGCGGTTCGGTAAAACCCAAATACTGCGCAATGTCCTGAATCGGCAGGTTGCTGTTGAGCAAGTAATGCTCAGCCAGTTCCTGACGCAGGTCATCGAGAATCTGCTGATACGAGGTGCCGGCCTGTTGCAGTTGACGTTGCAGCGTACGCGCCGACACGGCCAACTGCTCGGCCACTTGCTCCTTGCGCGGCAGACCTTCCTTGAGCAATTGGCGCAGGATGGTTTTCACGCGTAGCGCCAGCGACGCATCCTCCAGCGTCGCCATCAACCCCATCGCATGTTCTTCCAGCGTGCGCAGCAATTGCGCATCGGCCTGGCGCAACGGCAATTGCAGATACGCCAACGGCACGATCAACGCTGAATAAGCCTGATCGAACAAAACCGGGCAACCGAAAAACGCTTCGTACTGCACCAACGTGGCCTCGGCAGGGCGCGAATGTTCCAGCCAGACAGCGGCGGGCGACATCGGCGTATCAGCAATCCAGCGCGCATAGTGCAGCCACGAACCGAGCACGTTTTCCACCAGATGCCGGCGAATCTGCGGGCGCTGATAGCGGCAAGTCCAGATCAGGTGCACATGGCCGTCCTGCACTTCGGTGCGACTCACGCCCATGTCGCCGACCAGTTTCTCGAACGGCATGATGCGGCTCATGGCATCGTCCAGCGTCGCACAGTTCATGGTGATGTAACCCAGCACGCTCCACGAGTTGGGTAGCACGAACGTTGCCGCGTTGAGCCCAAACAACGGATCGCCCGACTGTTCGCAGAAATAATCGAGCAGTTTTTCATGCGCCTCACCCGGCAGGCGCAGGCTGTTGTCGCTCAACTGCTGCGCCTGCAACCCGGCCGCCGCCAATGCCGGCTCAATGGCCATGCCCAGTCGCTCGGCATGGCGCAGGTATTTGAGCAGGGGCGGAACGGAGGTGAAGCCGAGCGATGGCATGATCAAAGCCTGCATGAGCGAATGAATGCCCTGAAAGGTAGTTTGAAAGCATGGCTGAAGTAAATTGCAGACGTGGAATGCGCTGAGGGTGTAATTGCCACTGGGAAGATTGCCAAATCTCAGCAAGGCGGGATGTGTTAGCCTGCAATCAATGATTTCATTGATTGCAGGAGGCGTCATGGCCAGCATCACAATCCGAAACCTTGATGAGAAGCTCAAGGAGCAGTTGCGCATTACTGCGGCGCATAACGGACATTCCATGGAAGAAGAGGCACGCCTGATTCTGGGCAGAGCCTTGGCGACGGTTGATCGCGCGGGTGGGCTTGGCAGTCGGATTCGCAACAGGTTCAGCGATGTGGGGGCCGTGGAGCTGGATCTACCCGCGCGTTCAGATAAAGCCACCGGCGTGGATTTTTCTGAATGATAGTGCTCGATACCAACGTGCTTTCAGAGTTTATGCGCCTCGAGCCTGCAACCCGGGTGCTTGCCTGGGTGGATGCGCAGCCGGCGATGGATCTGGCAATCAGCGCTGTCACCGTGGCCGAAATACTTCACGGCATCGCGCGCTTGCCCTCTGGCAAGCGCAAACAAAAACTTGAGGCGCATGCCATGGCCATGTTCGAAGAGGACTTTGCCGGGCGCATTTTGCCGTTCGATGCTCATGCCGCCATTGAGTGCGCAACATTGGTTGCTGATTGCGAAGCAAAGGGCCGCGCGGTGTCGATGGCTGACGCGCAAATAGCCGCGATCTGCCGAGCGCATGGCGCATCCATTGCCACTCGTAATGTGAAGGGTTTTGAGTCAAGTGGTGTTGAAATCATTGATCCGTGGGTGAGCTGACGGCTTCTGTTGCTGTTCAACAGCGCCCACAAAAAAGCCCGCTATCACATCGATTTGATGGGGTTGCGGGCTTCTTCGTTAGTCGTGTCTCGTCCTGAATAAGGTTTACACCTTCTGGCTTCTTATCAGGAGGGTGCAATGGATACGGGCGCAAAACGTAGTCAGCGCGATTACACGCTGACTTTTAAATTGTCAGTTGTCGACCAAGTAG
>NZ_CAXAON010000048.1:0-29136 GCF_963970495.1 Pseudomonas sp. EA_65y_Pfl2_P78
GGAAATGAGCGTCCCGCCAGAGGGATCGATGCTCTTAGCAAAAAGGCTGTGCCTGAAGCGTCAATTCGAGACCAGTCGACCAGGATCAAAGGATGCTTCAACGAACCCAGCAATGCCCGAAGCATTATCCAATAGAACAATGGACGCTCTGATCTCAAGTGTTGATTGCCCAGCAACCGATCCACACGCTTGATCGAATGCTTGGGATAAGCACGCCCCGTCATGAAGCGACCAAGAGCGGTCAGTGTCAGTCGACGTCCTTGCAGTAACGAACTGACACAACTCATCAGTGATGTCAGGCGGCGAGAATGGATAGAGGGCAGTGCTTGAGCGAGCGCTCTGTGCAAAAAACGGATGGCTTGCATGGGTTCGGTTTCTTGTATTTGTGTGGTGCAAACCAAGTTGCCGACTCATGCAGGCCTCTTCAATATTCCAACTTCTTGATTTTCTGTAAGAAAAATCGGGGATCCCTCAGAGTCTGTCCCCGTTTTACCCAAAGAGGGGATGATAGGAACAATCAATTTCCGGAGGTCAGAGAGTGATTGCTGAAGATTTTGAACTTGTGACAGCCATTTTTCAGCTGGTTGAGGCCGGAATTGTTCACGGTTATGACGCCTTTCGATACCGCGTTGAATGGGGGGGGAACTATATGGAGGTAGACCTCGCCGTTGAAAAAAATAGCTCAGAAATCTGGGACGCTGAAACTGATTTCAATCATTCGAAAATCTATGCGCTTGTAGAAAAATTACACGAGCATGCAGTCGCTCGCGGTGAGGCCCTGGAAGGCATTTGTTCTCTCCTATCGCGAAGGCGAACAAGTGAAAACGAAATTCGACTATTGATTCCGATTGTCTTCAGCCTTTTTTCCCTAAAGCAAAATCGAAAGATCGCAGCCTTCGGCAGCGCCTACACATACCCTCTGTAGGAACTGCCGAAGGCTGCGATCTTTTGCTTTTACTTCGGATAAAGCGGCGGCAACCCGCTATCACCCACCGGATCCTGCACCCGTTCCGCCGCTGGAATCGTGCGGATCGCCCGCCACAAATCCTCACCCTGCCAATGCTGCCCCGTCTCGCTGTACAGCGCTCCATTGAGCCCATCCAGCGCATCCGACAACGGCACAAACCGCGCCGCCATATCCGCCAGCGTCTCCGGCTGCTGGCGCGCCCACGCATCCAGTGCCTGCCGTGTCGCCTGCGGATCATTCGCCTGGCTCGCACGCTTGATGTCATCCATCAACGTGCGTGGACTCGGGCCGGCTTGGGCGGCGCGGTGCACGGCTGGTTGCCAGCGTGCGCGCCACCACAGGCCGAAGCCGAGGAGGGTGGTGCAGGCGAGGATCAGGGTGCTGAGTTTCCACCACCACAACACATCGTTATCGACGATGCTCGGCTGCAGGTTGCCGGTCGGGGTGTCGACTTGCAGGCTCGGGTTGTTGGCCACTTGCAGAGTGCGCGCCGGCAGGCTGCTGTGTTCCAGGTGGTCTTCGAAGGTGTTCCACCAAACCACGTCCACCGTCGGCAATTCGATGGCGCCGCTGCGGCTCGGCACCAAGGCTTCGCGTTCTTCACGGCTGCCGACAATGCCCCGGTCAGTGCTCTGGTTGCTCAGCACCGGTTGATCCGGGTAGCGGCGCAGGCCGTTGACGTCGGTGGCGGGCAGTGCGGGCAATTGCGAGGCGGCCAGGCCTTCGACTTTCAATGTCAGGCTGCGGGTCAGGGAATCGCCAACCTGAGTGTGTTCAGGTTCCGGATTCCAGCTTTCGCTGAGGCTCAGACTGCGCGCGGGCAGCCACGGCGCATCGACCGGATAGGTCAGGGGTTTGGGTTTGACCGTCAGGGGGATTTCGGAGGAACTGACGCGCATCAATTTGCCCGGTTTCGGCCCCTGCGCATTGGCATCCTGAGACGGCTGCGTATCGACCAGTGTGGCGCTGAAGGTCTGCGGCGCGATGGTCAGCAAACCGCTGTGCTGCGGGTAGATCGCATAGCGCATTTCGATCACGCCATGGCGCACACCGTTGAGGTCTTTTTCGTAGGTGCGGGTGTCGCCAAGCTGTTCGATGCGCGCGTCGGCGATTTTCAGCGGGGTCAGGCTGCTGTCGTCGTACAGCGACACTGAATGGTAGATGCGCAGGGTCAGGATGGCCTGGGCCTGCACATAGACGCTGGACTGATCGAGGCTGGCTTCGATAAACACCGGGTCGAGGCTGTTCTTGTCTTCGCGGGTGTCGCTTTCGACCACTTGCACGCTGATCGGTTGGCTCTGCACATCGCCCATCTGCAACGCTGGAATCACCACGCTGCCGTTCTCTTTCGGCAGCAGGGTAATGATCCAGCGTGTGGTAGCGCGGTTGTCGCCATTGAGGGTGTTCAACTGGTTGACCTGCCGCGTGCCGCGCACTTCGAACAGGGGCTCCAGCGGGGTCAGGTCGGGTTTGCCGAACTGGGTGACGTCGCTGGTTTCGAGGGTGAGTTCGACCGTCTCGCCGGAGTTCAGGCGACTGCGATCCACGCTGGCCGTCAGCTCGGCCGCGTGGGCAGTGGCCGTGCAGATCAGCAGGGGCAGCAAGAGAGCGGTGAAGCGGGTCATCGAGTGTTTTCCTGATCCTGATGTTGTTGCTGTTCGTACCAGAATTTGCGTCGCAACAGTTCGCCCGGATCGTCCGGGATCTTGCCCAGCCATTGTTCCAGTGCCTGACGTTGCTCGCCTGCGAGGTTGTCCTCGCTTGGCTGCAGTGTCGGCGTCGCGTCTCGTTGCTCTTCCGGCTCGTCGCCCGGCACTTCATTGGGGCCCGGTTGCGGCGGGGTGGTCGGCGGCGGCTCGTTGGCCGACTCGGCAGGCTGGGCCTCGCTCTGGGATTCACTTTTCACCGCCGCCGGTGGTGCGGTGGCGGTCGGCGGTTCTTCGCCCGGCGAGTTTTGCTCGGCGGGTTTACTGTCCGGTTCGACGGGCGGCGGCGTGTTTTTCTGCTTGAGCAGATTTTCCACCAACGCCTTGTTGATCTGCGCCGGGCGCAAATCGGGTTGCAACTCCAGCGCCTGCTCATAGGCGTCAATGGCCGCTTCCAGCTCACCGCTTTTGGCCAAAGCGTTGCCACGATTGTAGTGGTCGCGAGCATCACCGCCTTCGGCGAAACGCTGGGCGGCGCCACTGTAGTCGCCGGCCTCGTACAGCGCCACCCCTTGCCACTGGCGATCGTCAAAATGTTGCGCCGCTTCGGCCGGGCGCTTTTGATTGAGCAAGTGCAGACCCTGTTGGTCAGGGCGCAGCCACAGGTCTTTGAAGTCAAAAGCGTAGCTCGGCTGTGGCAGGCAGAACAACAGCGGCAGGCAAAACAGCCAGCCGCGTCGTCCGGCACTCGCGGCCAGTAGCAACAATGGCAACAGCAGCCAGTAACCCTGATCGGCCCACGTATCCAGGCGCACGGTCTGACCGTCGTCGCGTAAGCTGCGCGGGCCATCCAGCAGGCCGAGGGCACGCAGGTCGGTTTCGTCCAGCCGTGCAGGGTGATACTCGCCGCCAACGCTGTTGAGGAAAGCACCAAGCCCCGGACTGTCGAGTTGCGGTACACGAATCGCGCCTTGCTCGTCCTTGAGGAAACTGCCGTCCTCCTGAGCAATCGGTGCGCCTTCAGCGGTGCCAATGCCGAGCATCAACAACTGCGCCGAATGCCCGTTCAGCGCGCGGCGAATGCCTTGGCGTTCCTCTTCGCTCAGCGATGAGCCGATCAGCAGAATCCGGCCCTGACCGAGTGCGCCCTGCTTGAGCAATGCCAACGCTTTGCCCACGGCAAGGTCAGCACGATGACCGCTTTGTGGCATCAATGACGGTTTAAGCGCGTCGACCAGGTTTCGGCTGGTTGCCAGGTCATCCGACAGCGGCACCAGCGTGTGGGCGCTGCCGGCGTAGACGACGATGGCGGTCTGCGCGTCGCTGCGTGCCTGGAGCAGATCGAACAGCTTGCGCCGCGCCTGTTCCAGTCGCGTCGGCGGTGAATCGGTGGCGAGCATTTCCGGCGTCAGTTCCAGCACCACCACCAACGGATCGGCGGGTTTCTGGCTGGTCTGTTCGACGCGCTCCCAACTCGGCCCGAGCAGCGCCACAAGGCCCAGCAACCATGCCCCGCCTAGGACGATCCACGGCAGTTTGCTGTCGCGACCGTTACCGCCACTGAGCAGGGTGGCATGAAACGCCGGCGGCAGAATCATCTGCCAGCGCCCGGCACGCTTTTGTCGGTGCCAGAGTTGCCAGATCAGCCAGCCGAGCAGCGGCAACAACAACAGCCACCAAGGGCGGAACCAGTGTGGCCAGAGGGCGATCATCGGCGCCTCCGCAGACGCAGGCGTTTGAGGCGCTCACGCCAGTCAGGCAGCGGACTTTGCAGATACAGCTCCTTGGTGAACAGGCGTTGCAGCGGATTGTCCGGCCATAATTCGCGGGCGACCAGTAACAGGCTCAGCCACAAGGCCAGCGCCAGCGGCCATTGATACAAGGCTTGCGCCGGGCGCGCCTGGGTGGGTTGCTGGGTCACTGGTTCGAGCTGATCGAGGGTGTCCTTGATCGCTTGCAATTCTTTGCCGTCATGCGCGCGGAAATACTGGCCGCCGGTGACTTGGGCGATAGCCTTGAGTGCCGGCTCGTCGAGGTCCAGGCTCGGATTGACCCCGAGCAAACCGGTCGAACCGCTGTCTTCAGGATTGGCGCCGATGCCGATCGGGTAAATCTTCACGCCCTCGCTGGCGGCGAGTTTCGCTGCGGTCAGTGGATCGATTTCGCCGCCATTGTTGGCGCCGTCGGTGACCAGAATCAGCACGCGGCTCTGCGCCGGACGCATGCGCAGGCGTTTGAGGGCCAGACCGATGGCGTCGCCGATGGCGGTGTTCTTGCCGGCGATGCCGATCCGCGATTCATCAAGCCACACGCGCACGGTGTGGCGGTCGAAGGTCAGCGGTGCTTGCAGGTAAGCCTGACTGCCGAACAGGATCAAGCCTACGCGGTCGCCGTCGCGGCTTTCGAGGAAATCGCCGAGCAGGTGCTGTACCAGATTCAGACGGCTGACTTCTTCGTCCTGCCATTGCATGTCGGGGAAATCCATCGAGCCGGACACGTCCACCGCCACCAACAAATCACGGCCACTGGCGGCAATCGGCAGCGGTTCGCCGAGCCATTGCGGGCGTGCAGCGGCAATCAACAGTAACAACCACAGCAGCATGAACGGTGCCTGCTGGCGCCACGCCGGCAGGTTCGCCCGGGCGCGGCGGCGGGCGAGACCTTCCAGATCAGACAGGAAACTGACTTTTAGCGCTGGCTCGCCACTGTCCGCCACCGGCAGCACCAGACGCATCAGCCACGGCAGCGGCAACAGCACAAAGATCCACGGCCAGGCGAACTCAAACATGTTTGCGAATCCACGTGTCGACAGCTTGGGTCAGGCCGGCGATGGCTTTGTCGTCGAGTTTGCATTCCGGTTTGTACGCGCCTTCAACCAGTACCATCCAACGGGTGAGGCCGGCAGCCGGGCAACGGTTGTCGAGGAATGCCAGCCACTTGCGGCCATTGAGCGTATGACTCTGGCTGTAGGGGTAATGGTTGCGGCACAGCCGTTTGAGCAGGCCGTTGAGTTGCTGCAACCACGCCCCGGCCGGCGCGCCGTCGTAGGGTTTGGGCATTCGCGCCAGTTCGGCGAGGGCGGCAATGCGCACCGGGTCGAGCGGCTGTTCGGCACGCACGATCGGGCGTTTCTTGATCGGGATGAAACGCCGCAGCCGCCACACAGCAAAACCGAGCAGCGGCAATAACAGAAGCAGCAGCCACCAGCCCGGCGCCGGTGGCCAGAAGGCGATCGGTGGCGGCGAAATCAGCGGTTGTAGCTGATCAAGGTCGTTCATCGACCTTTCCCCGGACGCTGCGGGTTGAGGAATTCACGCATTTGCTCGACTAACTCGCTTTGCGTGCTCAACGGCATCAGCAGCACGCGCAGCTTTTGGGCGAGCAATTCCCAGCGCGCGATGCGTGCTTCGGCCTGGGCGCGATAGGTCTGGCGCAGCTCAAAGTTGAGGGTGTCGAGTTCAAGCTGTGCACCACGCTCGGCGAATCTCAGCAATCCCGCGGCGGGCAGGGCGTGATCGAGCGGATCGGACAGTGGCAACATCAACAGATCGCAGTGGCGCGACAGCAGGCTCAGTTGTTGTTCGGCGCTGTCGGACAAGGCGCGCTCATCGCAGATCACGATCACCAGACTGCCCGGGCGCAGCACCTCACGGGCGCGCCGCAGGGCCACGCCAAAGGCATCGCGATCCGGTTCACGTTCGCTGTGCAGCGATTGATTGACCTTGACCAGGCGATTGAGCAATTGCAGCAAACTTTGCTTGCTGCGCCGAGGCTTGATCTCGTAATGCTCGTTGTCGCCGAACACCAGTCCGCCGACCCGGTCGTTATGGCCGAGCGCCGCCCAGCCAATCAACGCCGCCGCTTGCGCCGCCAGCACCGACTTGAACATCAGGCCTGAGCCGAAAAACAGCCGCGTGCTTTGCTCGACCATGATGAAAATCGGTCGCTCGCGCTCTTCATGGAACAGTTTGGTGTGCGGTTCTTGCGTGCGCGCCGTCACGCGCCAGTCGATGGTGCGTACGTCGTCGCCGGCCTGATAGACCCGCACCTGATCGAAGTCGACGCCGCGACCACGGAATTTCGAATGATGCAGACCGATCAGCGGGCTGCGCTGACTCGGCGTGGAAAACAGCTGCACTTCGCGCACGCGATGACGCATCTCGATCAGCTCGGCGAGGCTGACGCGGATGCCCGGTTCGGACGGCAGAGGGGCATTCATGGGGGTCAAGCGACGGCTACGACGTCGAGAATCCGCTGCACCACACGATCCTGATCGATGCCAGCGGCTTCGGCTTCAAACGACAAAATGATGCGGTGGCGCAGCACGTCGAACAGCACCGCCTGAATGTCTTCGGGGCTGACGAAGTCGCGCCCGGCGAGCCAGGCATGGGCGCGGGCGCAGCGATCGAGGGCAATCGAGCCACGCGGGCTGGCGCCGTAAGCGATCCACTCGGCCATTTCCGGGTCGAACTTGGCCGGGTTGCGCGTAGCCATGACCAGTTGCACCAGGTATTCCTCCACGGCGTCGGCCATGTACAGACCGAGGATTTCCTTGCGTGCCGCGAAGATTGCCTGCTGGCTGACCCGGCGTTCGGGCTTGGTCTCGCCGTTCAGCGCTTCGCCACGGGCTTGCTGGAGGATGCGGCGTTCGACGGCGGCGTCGGGGAAGCCGATTTTTACATGCATCAGGAAACGGTCGAGCTGCGCTTCGGGCAGCGGATAGGTGCCTTCCTGCTCGATCGGGTTCTGCGTGGCCATTACCAGAAACAGTGGCGACAGCTCATAAGTGCTGCGCCCGACACTGACCTGACGCTCGGCCATGGCCTCGAGCAGCGCTGATTGCACCTTGGCCGGGGCACGGTTGATTTCGTCCGCCAGCACCAGGTTATGGAAGATTGGCCCCTGTTGGAACACGAAGCTGCCGGTTTCCGGGCGATAGATCTCGGTACCGGTGATGTCGGCGGGTAACAGGTCGGGTGTGAACTGGATGCGATGGAACTGGGCTTCGATGCCCTCGGCGAGTTCTTTGATCGCTTTGGTCTTGGCCAGGCCCGGAGCGCCCTCGACCAGCATGTGGCCGTCGGCGAGCAGGGCGATGAGCAAACGCTCGATGAGTTTTTCCTGGCCGAGAATCTGCGTTGAAAGAAAGGTTCGCAGCGCCAGCAGCGCTTCACGATGTTCCATCGATGACTGTTCCTGGAAAGGGGTGGCCACGCGCGTTCGGATAACGCCGGGGCTGGGGGCGTTACTTTAATCCATCGCGGGGGGTGGCGACTAACGGCATTTTGCAGAAAGGACCTTTTAACGCCCTTTTATTGGTTAACGGTTTGAAGGTCACTTAGCAGCCGTTTGATCGATGCTCTGTCCACCAGATCATGCCAGGGGCCATCTTCAATGATTTCGCCATTATGCATAACAATGACCCGGTCGAAGCGGTGTAGATGGCTGACATCGTGCGTTACGCAAATCAGACCTTGGCCGGCAAACGTCTCGAACAGCAACTCCCAAACCGGTGCGGCGAGCTTCGGCTCTATTGATGCGCTCGGTTCGTCAAAAAGGTTGAATTTACCCGGCCGGTTAATCAGTCGCAGCAGCGTCAGGCGTTTGGCTTCACCGCCGGAAATGTTGGCGGCATTTTCGTTGATGTCGCGCCCGCTGACGATCTCTTCAAGCTGTAAACGCTGGATGGCGCTGCGCAAATGCAGCGAAGGATTAACACCAAACAAAACTGACCTGTCGAAGGTGCCCTCCAGGAATTGCGGGGATTGAGGGCAGTAACGCAGTACTTGCAGATGGCTCTGAGCGTTCAAGCGATCAACGGGTATATCGTCAATGTTCAGTTGGCTCCTTACCGAAGCGTTCAGTCCGGCTAGCGCTTCGAGCAAGGTGGATTTGCCTGCGCCGCTAGGGCCGGTGATCGCGACCGATTGCCTTTGTTTGAAGTCAATCAGGTTTGCGATGGATAGCCGGACGGCGCCATTGTCGGTGATGACGCAGGGTTTGAGCCGTAACGTTGATTCGTCCTGTTGGGTCACTTCGCCTCTACGACCTTCATTATCAAAATCGGCTGTTTTGAGCAGTTGCTGGAGACGGCGTTGATCCGCTAAAAACTGATCCAGCACTCGATAGCCTTCGGTCAAGGCTGTGATGTTCAGCAGGAACGTACTGGCGATGGAAAAGATCGCGACCAATTGCCCGACGCTAATGCTCGCGGCCCCCGACAATTGATCGACAACCCCCCAACTTAACAATCCTCCTGTGGAAAGACTGATAAACAAGATCTTTGCCCCGCTTAACAATCCACCGGATCCCGCGACGGTTACCGCCGCTTCGGCATATTGGTTGAAGGCTCTGTTCAAGGGTTGCAGTGCGGTCTGCTCGGCGCGCTCCAGTTTTATCGATTTGCCTGCCTTCAAGGTGTTGAACAGGATCGCGCTCAGTTCATCTTCCTGCTCATTCACGGCATCAATATGTTTTCTGCGCCACCTGATGATTCGATGGGTGGCAAAAAGGTAAAGCACTCCAAGGCTCGCCATCGCGCAAAAGACCCAGGTGCCGCCCATGTACCAAAATGCGGCGGCAATGATCAGGAACTCCAGACACAGTGGAAAGCCCACCGTGACAAAGAACGTCAGCAGTTGCTCGTGGGCGGTGATTCCGCGCTCTACCGATTTGATGAAGTGACCGATGCGCCAAGTGCTGAATCGAGAGAATTCTTTTCCTATCAATTGCGCCATCCATGTAATGGACGCGTTCATTACAATCCGCTGGACGAGTTTCGAAAGAAGTAGTGTCTGCAGAGGTGCAATTATCGCCTGAGCGCATCCGGCCAAGACAAAGGCCGCTGTAAAGAAAAGTAGCGTGTTGAGCGTGGTGTGATCTGCGTTACTGAGCGAATCGACAATGGCACCCAGTAACAATGGCGGCGCAAGGGCTAGAAGCTTTAGCGAAATAATGGCGGTGATTGTTGTGATCAATAGCAGTCGATGCTTTTTGCAAGCTGTTCTGATGAGTGTCCGCATGGAGAAACTGCCTGTTGGTCGTTTTAATTAATTGCCAGGGCGCTTGGTGTTATTTAGCAGTATGTGCTGTGGAGCTACCAACTGGCCTTTTCTGATTATGTTGAACCTGTCGAGGCCGGGTATGTATATCTGGGTGACGATGTTTGTGTTGGCGTACTGTGCGACAGTTCTATGGAAAATTGCTTTGCCGACGCTTTTCAAGTTTCGTTGCAGTAATGCTATTTGCTGTGCAACGGTGCTTGTTTGGCTTTCTGAGGTGGGTTCAAAGGTTCTAAGCTTCAGGTTTTTCAACGGAGAAAAGTCTATTAAGTTTTTTAAGGCGTCAGAGGTTGAAAGCATGTCAAAAGCCTTGCGGTCAGAAGTTTCTTCACTGATACCATATAGCGTGCTTGACTGGAACTGTTCCGTGACTGCTCTTTGTACAGCGATGCAGATATCCAATGAGCAGCCCGAACCGATGGGGGAAATATGCAAGTCGCCTGGCCCCATCTTAGGGAAAGCAACCGAAAAATAGACACCGGATTCATCTTTGATAACGATGATTTGTAACTTGCTTGCAGCCTCTAAAGCATATGGGCGATGCAGCAATGCTTCAGCAAGTAATGCTTTTGAAGGTGTATAAAGGTCCATTGCCGGTCGTATTGCGCAAACGGCAAGAAAAAACTGCGATAACAAGTGTCGTTCTATTACCTCAAGAGTGCCGTGCAGCAGCGCTTCGGCCTTGGTACAGCCGAAAGCAATTCCTGAGTTAGAGGCGTAGCGGCTTAAAAATCGGGTTTCCCGAGAACCTGTGTTGTTATTTTCGGCAGTTGGATGGAGGAGGGCGCATGGCACAAATAGTTCGCGCTTGTCATCAAGGGCTGTAAGCCTAAAACATTCAACAAGTTCGTTAGTGCTTGGCAAACTTGCAAGTATGCCGTCGCATTGAGCATCGCGCTGAACTGCAATCGAATCGCAGCTAATTCGTGATCGCTGCGACTGTCGGCAGTGGAAGGTGCCGTAGTGTTCAAGGCTCTCGGCCATCGCTCCGATAAGGGCATCAGGTCCCTTGCCTGCTCCAGACTCAATCAGTTTTTCGTCTTTGTCGTAAAGTTCAGCGATTGCAACCAGATCACCTTCGCCGACATAGCGGACAATTGCTCTAAGCTCTAGCGCCTGGATGGAACAGGTTATTTCATTCAGAGCTCTGCTGGGTGTTATTTCACGCTCGAACATAGCTTGCCTCATTAAATTTAAATGCCGAAAGACAAGCTTTCGGCATGTGAGCTGGTTGGTGCATCCAATCAGCGGGTTAATGAAGCGAAGAAGTTCAGTTCGGTCGCAAGGAAACCTTCTGAATGACCTGTAGCCTGCGGCAAATCATCGAAGGTGTTTATTTCAGAGCGTTTTTTACCCATGGTATTAACTCCATTTGATCTTGGATTTTCGATGCTGTTCTATCAGTACCGAACCTGCGAGATAGTTCGCAGGTGGGATAATTAATAGCAATGAGCGCGCGACCAGGCAATCAGATATCGGTGTAGGACTTCCGATGATTGTGTAGGGCGGTTCTTGTCGGGAAGTAGGATGAAACTTTACTCGGGTAAACGTGCAAGGCAGTGTGCTTGCATATTTATTGATATGTATGGTCTTTAAGTGTTTAAGGTTTTCAGCGAAAGTTGAAGCGAAACGCCCGTTACAGGACTGACAGTGGCGTGGCGCATTTTACTTGGGCACCATCGCCACTCAATTTACGTTTGGGATAGCAGGCCTGATCAGCCTAGCTCACTGACATAGGTGCCAGTCCCATCAAGGATATTCTTCAGGGTCTCCTCAACCTCATCCAGATCCACCATATCCGGGTTAAAGGTGATCTCCAGCACATCATCCCCATTCAACGCATCGGCATCCGCCGCTGCAATCTCGATCTTCAGCAGCGTCGAGGTCAAAGTAACTTTCACCCCATCAAGCGTCGAAGGCTCGCCATCCAGCGTAATCTCCAGCTCGTCCTCGTCCGGATAGCGGCTCATCAGGAACATGTCGCCCTTGTCGCTGTGGCAGCAGAGCATGGCCATGTTGTCTTCTTCGTCATCGCACGGGTTGACGATGAGTAGGGCGGTGGTCATTTGCATGAGGGGATTCCTGGTTGAGCGGGCGCGGCAGGCGGGACGCAAAAAAGGCGATTTTGCCAGCCTCAAGAAAATTCTGCTGCACATCATTGAGCCAAGGCGTGCTCTTAAGGACATTTCCTCACGGCGGGTACGAATTGTCCGACGGCCTCGTAGGGTTTCAGAAAAGGCGATGGATGGCGCAAGTTAGAGGTGTTTTCGCTTGTTTTTGCGGCTTTTTCCCGGCAGATTTTATTGCTCAAACGCAAGGGAGTGCGATGGACGACATGATAAAAAGGATCTCTTTTGATGAAGCAGTATTTCGAATGGGCGCAAGAAATCCGCCATCTGTCCGAAGAGCAGGTTGAAGCGCTTTACCAGCGCTACCTCAATGGCGAAAAAACTGCTGACTTGATCGATGAGTACAAGCTCGCGGACACAGTGCGCAGTGTGCTGAAAGTGTTGCCACCGATTGTCAGCGCCGACCTGAGATGCCCATATTGCGATTTGCCGATGTGGATGCGCCGGCCTGCCCGCGGCACCCCGGTTTCCCTGCGCAGCGCTTACAAATGTGTGAATTGCGAGCATCAATACTTCACCGCCGGTTTTGGCTCGCGACGCAACGTGTGTGGTTGTGATGCCTGTGTCCGGCTGCGCAAACAGCAAATCGCCGATCAGGCCGAACGTGACCGCAGCGATCTAGCCATGCGCTACGGCACACCACGCCCACCCGTGCCCTTTACCAGTCTTGGATTCCAGCAAAAACTTGCTCTGCTGGCGTTACTGGATGACGGCGGCCAAGGCGCAGGCGAACGCATTGCCGCGCTTGATGCTGAACTCAGAGGAGAAAAGCTCACGTCCACTGACACTTTCAGTGAGGAGTTGGTGAAAGGCCTGCACGAGGCGGGCGCCTTGCAGGTCGATACGGCATCGGACATTCGGGCGTTCAATCGGGCCGACGATTTCAGCATCAGCACTTATTCGACCATTTACTGGCGAGCCAACGTCGCACTGGAAGAAGGCGTGCGCTGCACGCGCGATACGCTCTACCTCGCGCTGTACGAAGAGTTGTCCGGGCCTGTGCTGCCAGGATGG
The DNA here is from genome assembly GCF_963970495.1 of Pseudomonas sp. EA_65y_Pfl2_P78. Taxonomy (NCBI): domain Bacteria; kingdom Pseudomonadati; phylum Pseudomonadota; class Gammaproteobacteria; order Pseudomonadales; family Pseudomonadaceae; genus Pseudomonas; species Pseudomonas sp. EA_65y_Pfl2_P78. The sequence continues at coordinate 12,818 of NZ_CAXAON010000048.1, forward strand.
AAACGTGAGTTGTATGCATTGATCTTCAGGCTCGCGCGGGAGGAATCGATTCAATACGTTCACTTGCTGGCCAATCAGGTAGGTATGGCGTTCACCGCCGAAGCCCGCGCCGACTCGGTGATCGGCACTTTGCTGCAGAACTTCTCGGTCAGCCAGATCTACTACTTCGCCAGAGTGGCGGTGAAAAGTGCAGCACACTTCTATGCCACCGGAAATTCCAAGGGCCGCACTCACGCCTCGAACACCATTCCGCGCAACATGCAGAGCACCGCGCAACTCGCCTTGGCGGAGAACTGGCGCAAGGACAGCTACCGCGATTCGCGCGTGCCGCAGCCGGCCATGACCCGCCTGCTTTACGATGTCGTGTTCAAGGATAGCGGCGCCGGTTTTTCCAAGTCGCCGGGGCTGTTCTGGCGAGACGAATTTGTGCCTCGGTTTCTCACAGGCTCGCCGATCGCCGCGCCGCAATTCGACCATCCGCAGCTGTTCTGCCGCGAGTGCGACTCCAGCAACATCGACGCCAGCATGGATAAATTGACCCTGCAGATGCAGTGCTACGACTGCGCCACCGTGAGCAAATTTCGCGCTTACGAAGAGTTGCCCGACTGATCCGCGTCAACCGCTGACGCTGAACCCGATGCCACGCTCAAGGTCGATAGAACGGCCTTGGGCGTTTTCGTTTCTGGATATGTAAGGGCAAAAGGTCTGCATCTGGGACGGATGTCCCGTAAATACGGGCATGCAACCCGGCGTTTTCCGCCACGACTGCTAGTGTTTACCGGTGCGAAACCCTCGGTTTACGTGCCAATGACCGAATATGTCGCAGCACCGCAAGCAGACACATTGTCGCACCCTTTAAGCTGCGCAACGGATGAGCACCCGTAAAGGCATTGTTGGCAGCCCTGACAGTCGCTTTTGCAGATGCCCATTCATGGAAGGTGAATGTGACCTGAGCGTCCCGTCCAGCTTCATCCACCTGTCACCCTGTTTCCTCTGCCCGAGAATCAGGAGCAGGGCGATACAAACCCCGAAAGGGGTGTTGCACGCGACGCTTTCCATCAATAACAAGCTTAAGCGGAGTACCACAGATGGCGTTCTTCACCGCAGCCAGCAAAGCCGACTTCCAGCACCAACTGCAAGCGGCACTGGCGCAGCACATCAGTGAACAGGCACTGCCACAAGTGGCGCTGTTCGCTGAACAATTCTTCGGCATCATTTCTCTGGACGAGCTGACCCAGCGTCGCCTCTCCGACCTCGCTGGCTGTACTCTTTCCGCGTGGCGCCTGCTTGAGCGCTTCGATCACGCGCAACCGCAAGTGCGCGTCTACAACCCTGATTACGAACGCCACGGCTGGCAGTCGACCCACACCGCGGTCGAAGTGCTGCACCACGACCTGCCATTTCTGGTCGACTCGGTGCGCACTGAACTGAACCGCCGCGGCTACAGCATCCACACCCTGCAAACCACCGTGCTGAGCGTGCGTCGTGGCAGCAAGGGCGAATTGCTGGAAATCCTGCCAAAAGGCACCCAGGGCGACGACATTCTGCAAGAGTCGCTGATGTACCTGGAAATCGACCGTTGCGCCAACGCGGCCGAACTGAATGTGCTGAGCAAAGAGCTGGAGCAGGTGCTCGGTGAAGTCCGCGTCGCGGTCGCCGATTTCGAGCCGATGAAAGCCAAGGTGCAGGAAATCCTCACCAAGCTCGACAACAGTGCATTCGCCATCGATGCCGACGAAAAGAACGAAATCAAAAGTTTCCTGGAATGGCTGGTGGGCAACCACTTCACCTTCCTTGGCTACGAAGAGTTTGTGGTCACCGATCAGGCCGATGGCGGCCACATCGAGTACGACCAGAACGCCTTCCTCGGCCTGACCAAACTGCTGCGCACCGGCCTGACCTACGATGACCTGCGCATCGAAGATTACGCCGTGAGCTACCTGCGTGAGCCGACCCTGCTGTCGTTCGCCAAGGCTGCGCACCCAAGCCGTGTGCACCGTCCGGCCTACCCGGACTACGTGTCGATCCGCGAAATCGACGCCGACGGCAAAGTCATCAAGGAACACCGTTTCATGGGCCTGTACACCTCCTCGGTGTATGGCGAGAGCGTGCGGGTCATCCCATTCATCCGCCGCAAGGTCGAAGAAATCGAGCACCGCTCAGGCTTCCAGTCCAAGGCTCACCTGGGCAAAGAACTGGCCCAGGTGCTCGAAGTGCTGCCGCGTGATGACCTGTTCCAGACCCCGGTCGACGAACTGTTCACCACCGTGATGTCGATTGTGCAGATCCAGGAGCGCAACAAGATTCGCGTGTTCCTGCGCAAAGACCCGTACGGTCGTTTCTGCTACTGCCTGGCCTACGTGCCGCGCGACATCTATTCCACCGAAGTTCGCCAGAAGATCCAGCAAGTGCTGATGGAGCGCCTGAAGGCTTCCGATTGCGAATTCTGGACATTCTTCTCCGAGTCCGTGCTGGCTCGCGTGCAGTTGATCCTGCGTGTCGACCCGAAAAACCGTCTCGACATCGACACCGTACTGCTGGAAAAAGAAGTGGTTCAGGCTTGCCGTAGCTGGCAGGACGACTACGCCGCACTGACCGTCGAAAGCTTCGGCGAAGCCCACGGCACCAACGTGCTGGCCGACTTCCCGAAAGGCTTCCCGGCCGGTTACCGCGAGCGTTTCGCCGCGCATTCGGCTGTGGTCGACATGCAGCACCTGCTGAGCCTGAACGAAAAAAATCCGCTGGTGATGAGCTTCTATCAGCCGCTGGGTCAGGTTTCCGGCCAGCGCGAGCTGCATTGCAAGCTGTATCACGCCGACACGCCACTGGCGCTGTCCGACGTCCTGCCGATCCTGGAAAACCTCGGCCTGCGCGTGCTGGGTGAATTCCCGTACCGCCTGCGTCACACCAAAGGCCGCGAGTTCTGGATTCACGACTTCGCGTTCACCGCCGCTGAAGGCCTGGAACTCGACATCCAGCAACTCAACGACACCCTGCAGGACGCTTTCGTCCACATCGTTCGTGGCGACGCCGAGAACGATGCGTTCAACCGTCTGGTGCTGACCGCCGGCCTGCCATGGCGCGACGTTGCGCTGCTGCGTGCCTACGCCCGTTACCTGAAGCAGATTCGTCTGGGCTTCGATCTGGGTTACATCGCCAGCACCCTGAACAACCACACCGACATCGCTCGCGAACTGACCCGGTTGTTCAAAACCCGCTTCTACCTGGCCCGCAAGCTCGGCAGCGATGATCTGGAAGACAAGCAACAGCGCCTGGAGCAGGCAATTCTGACCGCACTGGACGATGTTCAGGTGCTCAACGAAGACCGCATCCTGCGTCGCTACCTGGACCTGATCAAAGCCACGCTGCGCACCAACTTCTATCAGACGGATGCCAACGGCCAGAACAAGTCGTACTTCAGCTTCAAGTTCAACCCGCACGCGATTCCTGAACTGCCGAAGCCAGTACCGAAGTTCGAAATCTTCGTTTACTCGCCACGCGTTGAAGGCGTGCACCTGCGCTTCGGTAACGTTGCTCGCGGTGGCCTGCGCTGGTCCGACCGTGAAGAAGACTTCCGTACCGAAGTCCTCGGCCTGGTAAAAGCCCAGCAAGTGAAGAACTCGGTCATCGTGCCAGTGGGTGCGAAGGGCGGCTTCCTGCCGCGTCGCTTGCCACTGGGCGGCAGCCGTGACGAGATCGCGGCCGAGGGCATCGCCTGCTACCGCATCTTCATTTCCGGTCTGCTCGACATCACCGACAACCTCAAAGACGGCGCACTGGTGCCGCCGGCCAACGTCGTGCGTCATGACGACGATGACCCGTACCTGGTGGTCGCGGCGGACAAGGGCACTGCAACCTTCTCCGACATCGCCAACGGTATCGCCATCGACTACGGCTTCTGGCTGGGTGACGCGTTCGCGTCCGGTGGTTCTGCCGGTTACGACCACAAGAAAATGGGCATCACCGCCAAAGGCGCGTGGGTGGGCGTACAGCGTCACTTCCGCGAACGCGGCATCAATGTTCAGGAAGACAGCATCACCGTGGTGGGCGTCGGCGATATGGCCGGTGACGTGTTCGGTAACGGCTTGCTGATGTCCGACAAGCTGCAACTGGTTGCTGCATTCAACCACCTGCACATCTTCATCGATCCGAACCCGAACCCGGCGACCAGCTTCGTCGAACGTCAGCGTCTGTTCGATCTGCCGCGTTCGGCTTGGACCGATTACGACACCAGCCTCATGTCCGAAGGCGGCGGTATCTTCTCGCGCAGCGCGAAGAGCATCGCAATTTCCCCGCAGATGCAAGAACGCTTCGACATCAAGGCTGACAAGCTGACCCCGACCGAACTGCTCAACGCCTTGCTCAAGGCTCCGGTTGATCTTTTGTGGAACGGCGGTATCGGCACTTACGTCAAAGCCAGCACTGAAAGCCACGCCGACGTCGGCGACAAGGCCAACGATGCGCTGCGCGTGAACGGCAACGAACTACGCTGCAAAGTAGTGGGCGAGGGCGGTAACCTCGGCATGACCCAACTGGGTCGTGTGGAATTCGGCCTCAATGGCGGCGGTTCCAACACCGACTTCATCGACAACGCCGGTGGCGTGGACTGCTCCGACCACGAAGTGAACATCAAGATCCTGCTGAACGAAGTGGTTCAGGCTGGCGACATGACCGACAAGCAACGCAACCTGTTGCTGGCGAGCATGACCGAAGAAGTCGGTGGTCTGGTGCTGGGCAACAACTACAAGCAGACTCAGGCCCTGTCCCTGGCAGCGCGTCGCGCTTACGCACGCATCGCTGAGTACAAGCGTCTGATGGGTGATCTGGAAGGCCGTGGCAAGCTGGACCGTGCCATCGAGTTCCTGCCGACCGAAGAACAGATCAACGAGCGAGTGGCAGCAGGCCATGGCCTGACCCGCCCCGAACTGTCGGTGCTGATCTCGTACAGCAAGATCGACCTCAAGGAGCAGTTGCTGGGCTCTCAGGTGCCGGACGACGATTACCTGACCCGCGACATGGAAACGGCGTTCCCGCCGACGTTGGTCAGCAAGTTCTCCGACGCCATGCGTCGTCACCGCCTCAAACGTGAAATAGTCGGCACCCAGATCGCCAACGACCTGGTCAACCACATGGGCATCACCTTCGTTCAGCGACTCAAAGAGTCGACCGGCATGAGCCCGGCGAACGTGGCGGGCGCATATGTGATTGTGCGTGACATCTTCCATCTCCCGCACTGGTTCCGTCAGATCGAAGCCCTGGATTATCAGGTTTCCGCTGACGTGCAACTGGAGTTGATGGACGAGCTGATGCGTCTGGGCCGTCGTGCTACGCGCTGGTTCCTGCGTGCCCGCCGCAACGAGCAGAACGCTGCCCGTGACGTCGCGCATTTCGGTCCGCACCTGAAGGAGTTGGGTCTCAAGCTCGATGAACTGCTGAGCGGCGAGATCCACGAAAACTGGCAGGCGCGTTATCAGGCTTACGTCGAAGCCGGTGTGCCGGAGTTGCTGGCGCGTATGGTGGCGGGCACCTCGCACCTGTACACCCTGCTGCCGATCATCGAAGCCTCCGACGTGACGGGCCAGAACCCGGCAGAAGTGGCCAAGGCCTACTTCGCCGTGGGCAGTGCGCTGGACATCACCTGGTACCTGCAACAGATCAGCGCACTGCCGGTTGAAAACAACTGGCAGGCCCTGGCCCGTGAAGCGTTCCGCGATGACGTCGACTGGCAGCAACGTGCGATCACCATCTCCGTCCTGCAACAGGGCGACGGCACTCATGAAGTGGAAGAACGCCTGGCGCTGTGGATGGAACAGCACGAAAGCATGATTTCGCGCTGGCGTGCCATGCTGGTGGAAATTCGTGCTGCGAGCGGCACTGACTACGCCATGTATGCAGTGGCCAACCGCGAACTGCTGGATCTGGCGTTGAGCGGGCAAGCGGTAGTGCCTGTAGTTGCTGCGAATGCCGAGCCTGAATTGGCGTAAGTAGTGGCTGAATGAGAAAGCCCCGGTGTCGTGAGATGCCGGGGCTTTTTTTATCAGTTTTCAATGCACTGCAGAACAGCGCAAGGCGAAACTGCATACACCTTGTGGATGCGGCAGAGAAGTGCCGGATACGACGATCTGACCTTTCTGAATGGCAATGCCATTTGCCATGTCCAGCACATCAGTCAAATCAATCATTAACTTGCCTTGATTGCCGAAACCGAGATCAGGTTCGCCAGTTGGGTGGAATTGGGCCAGGAGCAATTTTGAGTTTGATTCGCCCAAGGTGTTGGCAATAACCACTATTTTGTTGTCATCTCGTTGCGCGCCAGATATCCATTGGATGCCAAGCGGCGCTTGAGGAAAGGGCGTGAGGAGCGGATTACCTCCGTTGAAAGAGCCAGCAAATGCACCTTTCGAATCAATACATACCATTACACCCGAGAATATTCCGGTCTGTCCGGTGCTCCCCATTCCGAGAATATTGCCGTCAGGCATTTGTACAAGCTCGGTTATTTCACTACTAGGATTCTGGAAATCAAACAGAACAAAACCATTGCGGCCAAAATTTCTGACAGGAATGCCCTGAGCGTCAAAACGAGCAATCATGGCGAACGACGTGCCTTCTACGTGTGCTGAACCTGCGACGGCAAATGTCCCGTCTTGGAGGTGAAGCAGTGAGCCAGCCCAAGTAGAGTTCGCCAGGTACTGGATGGGAACATAACCTTTCCCATCGCCAAACGTCGTGTCCAATGATCCGTTTGGGTTAAGCCTCATTTACCCCGCCTTCTCCAAACGCCGACACGAGGGCGCCCTTGTCGTCGTAAAGTGCAAGCCCGCGTACCGGTGGAGCGCCAAATTCCTCTAGGTCGAAAAGTCCATCAAGCAATATTCTTTGGTCCTTTAGCACGCGAATGCTTTTGCCTGTTGATTTGAAACCGCTGGCAAACATACCCGTGACGGTTCCTCGATTACCAAAGCTGTCGTCCTGCTTGCCATCCGCAGTCAATCGCACAATTGAATACTTTTGTCCCGATCTGGCAGCAATCAGTAACTTGTGGTCCGGCGTAACGGTTATGCCACTGGCGAAGCCATTATCTCCATCCGGATATTCGAGCCAGGAAATGCCCGTGCCATCAGGCCCGAAGTCGGGATCGAGATCTCCAACTGTTGAATTGCCGAATTTATCAGACATTTTTTGTTCCTCAATACGCGTGGGGAACTGCGTATAGCGACATCCGAAAGAGGTGGATCGGTGCAACGCAGGCTGGCTATTGGAGGCGCTTGAAGAGTGGCTGTCTACTGTAATACCTGACAGTAGACAGTCGCCTGAAAGGGTGGTGGGTACCTGTTATCAATACAACTTTTTTGCTTGTGTGTTATCGAGCATCGACACTTTTTTCGTCGGTCTGGTCAGTAAATTACTGAGCGGCTAGTCAAAATTCTGCAATGCCCTTACTTGAACGTCTTGTTGTTGAGTGATGTCCGCAATAATCTCCTCAGAACGTTTAAAGTCCGCCCAGAGTTGCGTCAGTTCTTTCGCGTCCGAGCCTTTTGCCGTGCCGATGTAGTTAAGTTGCACATCATAGAAATCGGCACTCACGTCCGCCTTGATATCGGAACTGCGCGAAGTGATCAGTTGGCTGTGGGTGTCGACAATCGCCACCACATCCGGTCTTGCAGCACGCAGGCTTTGCATGTCCGGGTAGACCGTCACTGAGCCGAACTGGTGTTGCAGGGAGGCGTTGACCCAATCCACCGCCATGTCCGGTTTCGAGCTGGCAACATAGGCGTCGTGAATCGGTTGCACCAGCAGGCTCTGGCCGAAACCGGTGCCGGCGTTGGCCTGATAGTCGCGCAGGTATTCGCGATTGATCTGGGTGCTTGGGCTGGAGATGACGCCTAGCGCGACGCCGGGACCGCTTTTCACCTCAGTGGTATTGCTGCGGCCGGTCGGGTGGGGCAGTAGCGTGTCGAGGGATGAGACCGCTTTAGGAGGGGTGGGCACTGAACAGGCGCAGAGGGCTAAAACCGAAATTACCAACGTACTGGCCAACGCAAGTTTCATGGTGAATCTCCCGTGAAACAACTTCAGTCGGAAAGTTGCAATTGCCGAGTTTTAAAAGGGCGCTCGGCTTTAATTCAGACTAAACCGGAGAGTCTGTAAGGCAGCTGACAATTTGTCGGTTTATCAGCGCGTGGATAGTTTCATTTGCTTTAAACGGAACCGGTTAATTTCTCCGAGCAATAAAAAGGCGCAAATCAACGATTTGCGCCTTTTTATTTATGGCAGGCCGAACAACTATCAGTCTTTCAGGGGGATCAGCACTTGCTCGTCCGGGGCCAGCACCATAAACACCAGCAACTTGGCTGGTTTGCTTTTGCTGGCGTTTTTCGACACCAGATGTTCGGAACCGGCCGGTTCGTACCAGAACTGGCCTTTTTTGTAGGTGATCGCCTGTTCACCTTTCACCTGGGAAATCACTTCGCCTTCCAGCACATAGGCCATGGCGGTGCCGTCGTGTTTGTGGGCAATCGAGGATTGGCCGGGCTTGTAGTCGACTTCGATCATCATGGCTTTTTTACCCGGTGCGTTTTTCAGCATCTGGTCTTGCAGCACAGTGACTTTCTCGGACGAGTCGTGGGCCAGGGCCGAGGCGGAAATCGTCAGGGCGAGGGCGGCGGCGAGGACGTGCAGGGTTTTCATGGCGGATCACCTGTGAAGTGGGGATGTCGGTGATCACAGTAGTGCGCGGGGTGGCGCATTCAAACGGCCAATATTCGGGAAGATCGGGTGACCAATACTGGGGGATGCCAGAAAAAACCGGTGTGCGGCAAACGCCTTCGCGAGTAAGCCCGCTTCCACAGTGGGTCGCATTCCAATGTGGGGGCGGGATTGCTCGCGAAGGCGTCGGGTCAAACGATAGGGAAACTGTTGAAATCCACGCTATTGGCCAGCCGGCTATCGATCAAGTCGATAAACCCCTGCGCCTCGGGCCGGTTGAAATGCGCCTGCATCGCCGCTTCCGACTGCCAACGGGCACTGACCATCCAGCGGTGGCTGTCCTCGGGGCAGCGGTCGACCATATAGGAATCACAGCCCGGCGTTTCGCGCAGGGTTTCGACGATCTTCTGCAGTTGCCTGCCCAGTTCATCCGAGCGGCCGGCGGCTGCCTGCACCTGTACGGTGTTGATCACTTCGTTGGACATTGCTCACACTCCTGAATCAGGCCGGACGAATCCTGCTCATTGAGGGAAAACGCCTGTGCAGAATAGGCCGGCACCTCGCTATCACCAATAACCAATCGGCGGTTAATCGGTTAGGCCAATCAATCAAGCCACTTGCTGGAGTATGTCGCGCAGGCGATCGAGGGCGATATCGATGTCCAGGGTTTCGATGGCGCCGAAGCCAAAGTACAAACCGTTTTTCGGCGCTTGCTGATGATAGAAACCGTTGATCGAGTACAGGCCCACTTCAACCTTTTTCGCCAGTTCGATCACCAGCGGCAGGTCGATCGGCCGTTTGCAGAACGCCGCCATGTGGAACCCGGCGCTGGGTGGCACCGCCTCAAGCCACGGCGACAGATCGCTGGCCATGCGCGCCAGAATCCGTTCGCGGCGCTGGGCGTAAATCGTGTGGCAGCGGCGGATATGCTTGAGCAGGCAACCCTCGGCGATGAACTTGGCCAGCGCCCATTGCGGCAGGGTAGAGGCGTGCAGGTCGGTGAGTTGTTTGGCGCGGATCACCGCTTCGAGGATCGCTGGCGGCAGAATCGCATAACCCAGGCGCAGCTCTGGCAGCAGGGTCTTGGAGAAGGTGCCGACATAGGCGACGATGCCGCGCTGGTCGAGGCTGAACAGTGAGTCGGTGGGCCGACCTTCGTAGCGAAACTCACTGTCGTAGTCGTCTTCGATGATGATTGCGCCCAGCTCATAGGCGCGGGCCAGCAAGGCTTCGCGCCGCGCCGGACTCATCGGCATGCTCAGGGGAAACTGGTGCGAGGGCGTGACGTAGATCAGCCGCGTGCCCTCGGGAATTTGCTCAACCACAATGCCTTCGTCATCCACGGGCACGCCGACCACATCCGCGCCGTGGGTGCCGAACAGCAAGCGCGCCGGCGGGTAGCCCGGGTCTTCCATCGCGACCCGACTGCCGGGGCTGATCAACACGCGGGTGATCAGGTCCAGCGCCTGTTGCGCGCCGTTGCACACCACGATGTCTTCGTCCTGGCAGTTCACCCCGCGAGAAAACGCGATGTGCCGGGCAATCGCATTGCGCAACGCCGGCAAACCTTCGGGCACGCTGTAGAAGCCTTTTGAACCGGCCATCTGGCGCATCGCATGAGAGACACAGCGGCGCCAGTCGTCATGGGGAAACTGGCCCTTGCTGGTGGCGCCACCGATGAAGTCGTAGCGCAGCGAACCCTCCAGCGTCGGGTGGCGCAGGAACACCGGCAGATTGCGCCAGCGCTCGATCACCTCGGCGCTGGCCAGCTCGGTGTGGCTTTGCTTGCGTTGGACCTGCGCCGGGCGTGCGTTGACGTAGGTGCCTTTACCGATCACGCCGGTGAGGAAGTTTTCGTAGGTCAACTGCGCGTAAGTGTCGGAAATGGTCTTGCGCGAGATCCCCAGTTGCTCGGCCAACAAGCGGCTGGGCGGCAATTGTGTGCCAGCGGCCAGACGCCCGGATTCGATGGCGTCGCGCAGTTGCTGATACAACTGACCGGCCAGATCCTTGCGGCCGTTGATCACAACGTGAAGTTCCATACCGACGAGGCTCCCGAGGCTATTTGGCGTGCCCGCCAGATTACCGCTGTTGCGTGGTCGGCAATAGTTGCGCAGCACAAAAACCCGAAATTGGTCACCGCTCCCACAAGGAGGATTTGTGTGTGGCCGGGATTTCACTGGTGTAGCGATATTCCGTGGAATTGGGGCTGTAACGCCGGTAGCTCTGCGCTTACCGTGAACTCATCATTGCGCTTCCCGAGACCTGCCATGTCCCCGCGCCTGGACTACTACAACGCTTCGCCCAAAGCGATGAAAGCGATGATTGCCATGGAGGCGCTGACCGCCAGCCTCAGCATCGAGCAGCCACTGCTGCAACTGATCCGGATCCGCGCCTCGCAGCTCAATGGCTGCGCGTTCTGCACCGACATGCATTCGGTAGACGCACGGCGGGCCGGGGAGAGTGATCGGCGCTTGTACGCGATTGCAGTGTGGCGCGACAGCGGGTTTTTCAATCCTCGCGAACGCGCGGCGCTGGGCTGGGCCGAAGCGGTGACGCTGCTCGCCGAAAGCCATGTGCCGGATGACGTTTATCAGCAGGCACGCGAGCAGTTCAACGAAGCCGAAATGGTCGACCTGACCATCGCCGTAACCACCATCAACAGTTGGAATCGCCTCGCAGTGAGTTTTCGCCAGACGCCCAGCGACTGAAACGTTTTCAATTCGGTGGTCGTTGCGGTTTTACCGACGAGCCAAAGGTATTGCCCATGCGCGTGCTGGTGCCGGCGGGCGTCGCCAATCCCATCTGATTGGGTGGCCGCTTGTTCACCGGCACATTCAACGCCTCACGGTTTTTCTCGGCGGCCGCGGCGCCTTCAGGGTTGTTGCCCATCTGCTGGGTCAGGCAATCGTAATTCGGTGCCTTGTAGCCGCCGACCGCCACCTCTACGCAGCCCAGCGGTTGTTCGGCCTGGGCGTTGACCAATGCGCTCAGCAACAGCCCGCCCAGGGTGATTCTGCAGAGTGTTTTCATGCCTGCCTCCTGGCCAGCCCGAAGGGGCTGCTCTAGGGCTTGAGTCTAGTGCAAGGCCGATACAAAACCCGTGATGGTTTTTTTGCAGCGCCCGTCACACCAGATTCATAAACAGCCCTCAGGATGACGAATTTCAGGGATACGTCAGCCGTGCAGCGAGGCAGTTCCAGGGGCGGTCTTCAGCGTTCAACGAGGCTTGTACGCCGGATGTGTCTGGGGTGGCTGCTTGGCTGTGCGGCGAGCCACGCAATGGCCGACGCGGTGCCGGCGGACCTGCGCATGACGCTGCACATTCCGGCGCAGGATCTGGCTCGGGCACTGGATCAATACAGCCACGCCACGGGCGTTGCGGTGCTGGTCGACAGCCAGTTGAGTCGAGGCAGACGTTCGCTGGCGGTTGAGGGTCAGTACACCGCCGCTGATGCCTTGCGTCGTTTGCTCGGCGGCAGCGGCTTGATGGCGCGCTATGCCCGTGATGATGCGTTCACCTTGCAGGTGGCACAGGTCGAGGACGTGCCATCGACCGGGGACAAGCCATCGCCCGCCAGCATCGCGGTCAACCGCAGTTACGCCACGGCGGTACAAGCGGCGATCGAGCGCAACCTGTGCCGTTCACCGCTGACCCGTCCGGGCGGTTATCGCGCGGTGTTGCAGGTCTGGGTCGGGCGCGATGGCGTGGTGCAACACAACCGGTTGGTCACCTCCACCGGCGATGTACGGCGCGATACCGCGCTGGTAGAAAGTTTTCGCAGTCTCAGGATCGACCGGCCGACGCCCAGTGCCTTGCGTCAGCCGGTCACGTTGCTGTTGTTACCGCAGTCGTCAGGGAAACGCATGGAATGCACCAAATGGGAAGGAGTTTCCGGGGGATGAAAGACACCGGACAAGGTTCGATGGTCCAACTGTTCCTGACCTCTTACGAGGATTTTCGGGTGCGCCTGCGTCGGCGTCTGGGCTCAGAGGATCTGGCTAACGACGTGCTGCACGAAACTTACCTGCGCGTCGACCGCATGGAGCCGCCGCCGAACCTCTTGCGGCCCAACGCCTACCTGTATCGCATGGCCCTGAACATCGCTGCGGACCGGCGCCAGGCCGACGCGCGTTTGCTCACCGGAAGCGAAGTCGAAGAGTTGCTGCAAATCGGCGACGAGGCGCTCGATCCGGCACGGGTGGTGGGCGGGCAAAAGGAAATCCAGTCGCTGCTCAGCGCGTTGTACGAACTGCCGGCGCGGCGCCGCAAGATCTTCATTGCCGCGCGCCTGGAGGAGGCTCCCCACCTGGAAATTTCCCAGCGTTTCGGCATTTCCACGCGCATGGTGGAGAAGGAAATCAAAGCCGCACTGGGGCATTGCGCTGCAAAACTGGAAAGAAAAGTGTTTCAGCGGTTCGGTCGCGGGGCCGGAAAACCGTCTTCTGAATAGTGCCCGATCAATTCGTTGAGAATCTGCGCGTTTGAACATCTTTCGACTGACACCTGCCGAGCCATCAGCGGCCGAGAAACTGCACAGCGAAGCCCGCGACTGGCTGGTCCTGCTGACCTCCGGCCGCGCCACCGTGGCCGACGCCCGCGCCTTGCGCCAATGGTGCGCCCAGAGCGCCGAACATGCGCAGGCTTTCGAGCAGGCCAAGGTGTTGTGGCACAACCTGCAACCCGCCGTGGAGCAAATGCAGGCGCCACGCCGTTTCGGTCGCCGTGCCTTTCTCGGCGGTGCGATTGCCGCATCGGCGGCGTTCCTGCTGGTACGTGGGACGATTCCCGGTGGCTTCGAAGGGCTGGGTGCCGACTACATCACCGAAGTCGGCCAACAGCGGCGCTTCGAACCGGCGCAGGGTGTGAGCCTGGAACTGAACACGCAGACCCGCATCAATCAGCGTTCCGTGGATGACGGCGTGCAAGGTTTTGAACTGGTCAGTGGTGAAGTCGAAGTGCAGACCGCGCGGTTACCGTTGGCGATGCAGGCGGGGGGCGGGTGGTTGCGTGCCAGTCAGGCGCGATTCAATCTGCGCAATACCGATCAGCAGGTGTGTGTGACTTGCCTTGAGGGTGCTGTGGAAGTAGACGTTGAAGGGCGCAGTTTGCGTCTGGCGCCGGGGCAGCAAGTGACCTATGACGCGGGGCAGGTTGGCGCGGTACAGAACGTTGACACGGCGGCGGTGATGAATTGGCGGCAGCAGGTGTTGGTGTTTAATGGGGCGACCCTGAGCCAGATGATTGATGAGATTAATCGCTATCGGCCGGGGATGCTTTTGCTGCTCAACCGTGAGCTTGGACAACGTCGGGTGCAGGCGCGGTTTAGCCTTGATCAACTGGCGGGTGTGGCGTTGTTGATTCGCGATGCCTACGGCGTCAAATGCACTGAGTTGCCTGGGGGGGTCGTCGTTCTCAGCTAGTGGGGGGGCGGTGGACATTGTTTGGCTTCGCCAAACGGTCGCTGCGCTCCCACCCCGGATCAATTCCGGAACGAAGCCTGCCGACGGGCGCTTTAAGATCAAAAGCGGTACTCGAGCTAACGCTCATTGTGTTGAGTGGGGCGGCATGCGCCGCGTGCGGGGTGTACTCAATTCCTTGTGGGAGCCTGCCAGCGATGGCGGCCTGACAGACTTTGGCAGGTACACCCGATCCCAGTGTGAGCTGCCGAAGGCGCGGGCCGCGTTCGGACGATCTTTTGATCTTGCTTCTGAAAAATAAAATCAAAAGACCACAGCCTGCGGCAGCTCCAGGGTGGACGGGGCAGGGGATCTCAGGCGTTTGTCAGTCCAACGGCCCAATCACCTGCCGATATTTCTCCACCCCCTGCGGCGTTTGCCGAGTCAACCGAATCTCCAGCCCTTGCGGATCCTCGCGCCGATTACCACTCAATTGCCGCCAGCCCTTATCCGTTTCCCATACCCGAATCTGTGCATCGCTCACATCGTTCAGCACAGCAACCCCGTCAGTAGGCGCCGGCAACGGATACCGACTGCGCGCCGCCGCCACCGCCCGATACAGCGTGTCGCCCTTGACCCACCACCGCACCCGCTGCAACGCCCCCGGCTGATCCGCCGCCGTACGAATGATGTCCAGGCGAAAGCCCTTGTTGTCACTGCTGCGCACAGTAATCGCGGGCGGGGCGCTGGGCGGCTCGTCGTCCACACCGACTTTCTTCGGCTCAGTCAATTCAATGCCCGCGCGCATGTCCACATCCCGCTGCAACTGATTCAGCGCCCGCAACAGGCTGTCACTCTGCTCACTGCTGGCCTGCAAATGGCTGTCAGCCCGCGTCACGCTGTCGAGCCCACGCCAGGCAATCAAACTCACCACCGCCATCAGCAGAATCGCGACCATCACCTCAATCAGGGTGAAACCTTGTTGGTCTTTCATTGCACGCTGATCCGGCCGGCGACATCGCGCAGGACACTCAACTGATTGGCGCCATCGGACAACGTCAGTTGCAGCGGCGGATTGATCCACTCAGCGTTGAGCACGACTTTCTGTTTCGGCTCGACCCGCACCTGCACCTTCGGGCTCTGCCACGGCCGCGGGCGCAGTTGTGCATCGTCATTGAAATGCTCGAAACCCTTGCCGTTGTCGCTGCGCCGACTAAACCGAAAACCCTTGGCATCACTGACCCAAACAATCGGTCGGCCATCAGCGCGGGCCTCGGCCTGCGCCACCTGCAGCAACTGCGCCACACGCTCGGCGTCCTTGCGCAGCAATTGCAGCGGATCGGGCTTGATGCTCAGGCTGATCGTCGCACTGGCGATACCGATGATCACCAGCACCACCATCAACTCGATCAGGGTAAAGCCCTGTTGCCTGTTCATCGATTGCGCGCTCCTTTGCGTTGAGGATCATCCTGCACCGCCAACATGTAAGGCGTGTGAAATAAAACCGAGAGAATTGCCGCGTAGTCTGTGGGCAGGGACTAAAAGGAGATTCAGCCCATGATGTTCACCGCACGCTTATCCCCACCGCAAATGGTCCAGGCCGCGGCACTGCTCGCCGCGCTGGTTGGCGTGGCGACGTGGTCGTCGCTGCTGCTGACCACCGCCGAATCCCACACCCCGCCGGCAGCCCCGCAATTGCTCGCGGTGCGCAGTGACAGCCCGGCGTTGCAGTGGTTTTCCAATCAAACGGCGCCAGTGGATATCAAGGTGAGCGGGGTGATGGCGAGTAGTCGGGGGGCGGTGGCGATACTGAGCCTGAACGATGGGCCGCCGCGTAGTTTTTTGCAGGGGGAGAAGGTTGGGCCTGGGGTGAAGTTGGTGGCGGTGGAGGGGGATGGGGTGGTGATTGAGCAGGGGGGGGAGAGGGTGCGGTTGGGGGTGGAGAGGTTGGTGGAAGGGCCCGTGTTACCGAAGCTAACGAGGCCCTGAATTGTATGGGTTTAGTGGGCAATTTTTGCCGTTTAGTCAGGTGTCAGTTCAAGCATCTGTGCAAAAAGTGAACTGGCAAGCAAAGTATTCGTTGGAGACTGTCAGAAATTTTGTGTTCGGGCATAACATGTTGAAAAGGAGCATGTATGCCGACCAAAAAGAAACCGGCCTCGGAGGTCAAACCCCAGTTTCCTTCGATCCCGAAAGAGCTGATTGATCAG